>NZ_CP177163.1:3414085-3767377 GCF_046736075.1 Stenotrophomonas sp. LGBM10 | reverse complement strand
GCGACATTGGCCGGTTTGAAGCCGGCTGTCGTCCCTGGCGCACCCGGCATACCGGGCGCGGCGGGAGCTTGTGCGGACATGGTGGCCTCAGCTTGCCTTGGCCTGCTGCGGCAGGTTGCTCTGGATGATCTGGTGGATCACGTCGTCGGCGCTGTGCAGCTGCTTGGCGTAGACGTCGGTGTCAAACACCTGGCCCTTGGCGGTTTCGGTCGGCAGCACGGTGCCCTTCTGGTCGCGCAGGCTCACTTCAGCCTTGATCGACAGGCCGATGCGCAGCGGGTGCTCGGCCAGCTGCTTGGCGTCGATGGCGATGCGCACCGGCACGCGCTGCACGATCTTGATCCAGTTGCCGCTGGCGTTCTGCGCCGGCAGCAGCGAGAACGCCGAGCCGGTGCCCAGGCCCAGGCTGTCGATGCGGCCCTTGTAGGTCACATCGCCGCCGTACAGGTCCGAACGCAGCTCCACTTCCTGGCCCAGGCGCATGTGGCGCAGCTGGGTTTCCTTGAAGTTGGCTTCCACCCACATCTGCTCGGTCGGCACCACGGCCATCAACGCGTTGCCCGGCTGCACGCGCTGGCCAACCTGCACCGAACGACGGGCGACATAGCCGGCAACCGGCGCGACGATGCCGGCGCGGGCGTTGTTGAGGTAGGCCTGGCGCAGCTGCGCGGCGGCCGCCTGCACGTCCGGCTGGGTGGCAATCACGGTGTCGTCGACCAGTGCGTTGCTGCGCTCGAAGGTCTCGCGCGAACCGGCGACGGCGGCTTCGGCAGCGGCCAGCTCGGTGCGGGCGTGCGCCAGCTCTTCGTTGGAGATCGCGCCGGTGGCGGCCAGGTTCCTGCGGCGGTTGAAGTCCTCGCGGACACGATTGAGCGTGACCTGACGGGCATTCAACTCGGCCTGCGCGCCTTCCACGCTGCGGTACAGGCCGCGCACCTGGCGGACCGTCTTGGCGAGGTTGGCTTCGGCCTGCTGCAGCGCCACTTCGGTGTCGGCCGGATCCAGCTGCACCAGCAGCTGGCCACGCGCCACGCGCATGCCGTCATCGGCGTTGATCGCCACGACGGTGCCGCTGATCAGCGGGGTGATCTGCACCTGGTTGCCCTGCACGTAGGCATCGTCGGTTTCTTCGAACCAGCGGCCGAACATGAAGTACCACAGGGCCAGCGCGGCCAGCAGCAGCACCACGATGACCAGCAGGCCGCGCAGCAGCTTGCCGCGACGGGAGGGAGCTGCGTTCTCGGCAGCGGGGGCGGAGGTCTGACTCATGGGATGACTCTCAGGAATGCGAGGATTCGGGGGTGGCGGCAACCGTGGCGGTGTCGCTGGACGGGATGAATCCGCCGCCCAGCGCCTGGCTCAGTCGCACCGAAACAAGGATCTGACGCGACTGCAGCTCGGCCAGCCGCTGCTGGGACACCAGCAGCTGCTCTTCCACGCTGAGCACGTCCAGGTAGCTGCCGATGCCGGCGCGGTAGCGCTGTTCGGCCAGGTCGTGGGCGGCACGTGCGGTGCTCACCGCCTGGGCCTGCGCAGCAGCCTGGTCGGCCAGCGAGCGCACCGCGTTGACCTGGTCGGCGACATCGCGCAGCGCGTTGACCACCGACTGGTTGTAATCGGCCACGGCCAGGTCGTACTGCGCGTCGGTCTTGTCCAGGTTGGCGCGCAGGCGGCCGCCGTCGAAGATCGGCAGGCTCAGCGCCGGGCCCAGGAAGGCAAACGTCGAACCGCTCTTGAGCAGCTGGTCGACCTCGCTGGACACCACCCCGCCAAGCGCGGTGAGGTTCAGGCTGGGATAGAACTGCGCCTTGGCCGCGTGGATCCCGCGGTGGGCCGCTTCCACGCGCCAGCGCGCGGCGACGATGTCCGGGCGACGGCCGAGCAGTTCGCTGGGCAGCACGCCCGGGAGCTGCAGCGCGAGCGGATTGAGCACCTGCGGGCGTTCGATCTGCAGGCCGCGGTCCGGGCCCTGCCCGACCAGCGCGGCCAGCGCGGTGCGCGCTTCGTCGATCTGCTGCTGCGCGGCCTGCCGCTGCTGCTGCGCGGCCGGGATGCGGGCTTCGGCCTGGCGGGTCTGCAGGTCGCTGTCGATGCCGGCGGCGCGCCGCTGGCGGGTCAGGTCCAGGGTCTTCTGCGCGCGCGCCAGCTCTTCGCTGGCCACATCGTGCAATTGCCACGCGTAGCCCAGCTGCGCGTAAGCCTCGGCAATCGCCGCGGACAGGTTCAGGCGCGCAGCCTGCGCGTCCACGGCGGCGGCATGGCCGCTGTCCACGGCCGCTTCCCAGGCGGCGCGCTTGCCGCCCCACAGGTCGATGCCGTAGCTGAAGCTGAGATAGGCCTGGCCACTGCCGGCATAGCTGCCGCCAAGCTCATCGCCCACCATCGATTCGGGCAGGCGCACACCGGTGTAGCCGCCGGAGGCGGACACGCTCGGCAGGCGGTCGGCACGGGCGGTGCCGATCTGCGCGCGGGCCTGGCGCAGGCGCGCATCGGCGGCGTCCAGACCCGGGTTGCGCTGCAGGCCTTCGGCGATCAGGGCGTCGAGCTGGGGGTCGCCCAGCGCGCGCCACCAGTCGGTGGACGGCCAGCCCGGCTGGCTCAGCCCGGCGTCGGCCAGGGTGCGCTGGGTCTGCAGGCTGTCGGCGTCGAGCAGCACGGCCTTGGGTTCCAGGCCGCCGGTACTGGCACACGCGGCCAAGGCCAGCGCCAGCACGGACAGCAGCACCGGCCGCAGCGGGCGCAGTGAAGAGGGGCGATCAGAGAGGAGAGTCATGGCGAATTGAGGGAGTCACGTACACGGGTCATGAGGGAATGCAGCTGCGCGCGCTCGTCCTGGGACAGGTCGCGCATGGCGTCGTTCATCGTCTGGTCGCCGCGCTGCTTCAGCCGGGCCCACAACTGGCGGCCTTCGTCGGTCAACACGATCTGCAGGGCCCGACGGTCCTGGGCATGCGGCTCGCGCCGCACGCAGCCCATCGCTTCGAGCTTGTCCAGCAGCCGGGTCACGGCGCTGGGCACCTGGTCCAGGGCCTGGGCCAGTTCGTTGGCGGTGCACGGCGCGCGCGCCGACAACACCTTCAGGCCCAGGTAGTGGGTGAACCCGATGCCGAGGTTTTCCTCGGCCATCGACGTGTCTAGCTGACGGACCAGGCCATCGCGCACCTGGCGCAACAGCAGTCCGAAGCTGGGAGGCGTGGTTTCGGGACAGATCATGGCGAGCATTCTCTTCCAAAAATTATATTTCTCAATGGAAATATTCAATCTGGAACAAAATGCTGTGTTGCAGCACGCAGGACAATGGGAGGACGTCACCTTAATGGCGGTCGGCATTGGCCCGGTATTACAATATGGTCAATGAATGACACATTCCGGCCAGCGCCTGACCCCATCGCCGCGCAGATGATCCGCAACAACGTGCTCGACTGGTTCGAGCGCGACGATGGCCTGGGGGTGCTTGGCTTCCGGGTCGAGAGCGCCAATGGGCTGGAGCGCGAGATCGACTGGCACCAGCACCGCCGCGGCCAGCTGATCAGCGTGGAGGCCGGCCTGCTCAACATCCGTACCCGGCACGGCAACTGGTCGCTGCCGCCCGGCTGCGCCGGCTGGATGCCCCCGGCCGAGCCGCACACGGTGGATATCTGCGGCCCGCTGCGGGGCTGGGGCGTGATCATCAGTGCCGAGCTGACGCGCGAACTGCCCGATGAGCCGTGTGTGGTCGCCATCTCCGACCTGCTGCAGGCGCTGGCCCTGCGCGTCACCGAATGGCCCCCTGCGGAAGCCGCGAGCCCGCGCCAGCAGCACATGATCGAGGTGCTGCTGGACGAACTGCGGCATGCCCCGCGCCAGCGCATGCACCTGCCGATGCCGCAGGACCGGCGGCTGCTGCGGATCGCCTCGCAGCTCATCGCCAACCCGGCCGACGGGCGCAGCCTGGAGCAGTGGGCGCAGTGGGCGGGGCTGTCGCCGCGTACACTGACACGGCACTTCCGCGACGAAACCACCCTCAGCTTCGCCCAGTGGCGCCAGCAGGCGCGCCTGGCCGAGGGCCTGCGCCGCCTTTCCGACGGCCAGGGGGTGTCCGACATCGCCCACGAACTGGGGTTCAGCAGCCCCAGCGCCTTCGTGACGGTGTTCCGCCGCCACTTCGGCTGCCCGCCCGGGCGCTATCTGGCGCGCAACGGACAGCCACTCAACCCATCACGCGGCTTGGCATCCCCGGCCGCATCCGGATAATCGTCCGCCTGCGAGGGCGACAGCCGTCGCCGTCCCTTGCCACAGGTACCAATCCCGCATGACCGATCTCGCCCGCCCCGCCTTCCACGGCTTTGAACAGCTGCCCCTGCGCGAATACGCCGAACGGGCGTACCTGGACTATTCGATGTACGTGGTGCTCGATCGCGCACTGCCGTTCATCGGCGACGGGCTCAAGCCGGTGCAGCGCCGCATCATCTATTCGATGAGCGAGCTGGGCCTGAACGCGGGCTCCAAGCCCAAGAAATCCGCACGTACCGTCGGCGACGTGATCGGCAAGTACCACCCGCATGGCGACAGCGCCTGCTACGAAGCACTGGTGCTGATGGCCCAGCCGTTCTCGTACCGCTATCCGCTGATCGAAGGCCAGGGCAACTTCGGTTCGACCGACGATCCCAAGTCGTTCGCGGCGATGCGTTACACCGAGTCCAAGCTGACCCCCATCGCCGAAGTGCTGCTGGGCGAGATCAACCAGGGCACCACCGACTGGACCCCGAACTTCGACGGCACCCTGGAAGAGCCGACCTGGATGCCGGCACGCCTGCCGCACCTGCTGCTCAACGGCACCACCGGCATCGCCGTGGGCATGGCCACCGACGTGCCGCCGCACAACCTCAACGAGATCGTCAGCGCCCTGCTGCACCTGCTGGACGATCCCGATGCGACCGTGGCCGACCTGTGCGAGCACGTGAAGGGGCCGGACTATCCGAGCTTCGCCGAGATCATCACCCCGCTGGCCGACCTGCGGAACATGTATGAGACCGGCAACGGCAGCGTGCGTGCGCGCTCGACGTTCGTGAAGGAACACAACAACATCGTGGTCAACGCGCTGCCGTTCCAGGTATCGCCGTCGAAGGTGATCGAGCAGATCGCCGCGCAGATGCGCGCCAAGAAGCTGCCGTGGCTGGAAGACATCCGCGATGAATCCGACCACGCCAACCCGGTGCGGGTGGTGCTGGTGCCGCGCTCCAACCGTGTGGACGCCGAACAGCTGATGGGCCACCTGTTCGCCACCACCGACCTGGAGCGCAGCTACCGGGTCAACCTCAATGTGATCGGGCTGGACGGGCGTCCGCAGGTGAAGAACCTGAAGATGCTGCTCAGCGAGTGGCTGCAGTTCCGCAGCACCACCGTGACCCGCCGCCTCAACCATCGCCTGCAGAAGGTCGAGCGCCGCCTGGAAATGTTGGACGGCCTGCTGATCGCCTTCCTCAACCTGGATGAAGTGATCCACATCATCCGCACCGAGGACGAGCCCAAGCCGGCGCTGATCGCGCGCTTCAAACTGAGCGAGGAACAGACCGAGTACATCCTCGACACCAAGCTGAAGCAGCTGGCGCGCCTGGAGGAAATGAAGATCCGTGGTGAGCAGGACGAGCTGGCCAAGGAGCGCAGCAAAATCCAGTCGATCCTGGAGAGCAAGGCCAAGCTGAAGAAGCTGATCCGCGACGAACTGGTGGCCGATGCGAAGAAGTTCGGCGATGACCGTCGTTCGCCGCTGGTGCAGCGCGGTGCCGCGCAGGCCATCGACGAAACCGAGCTGGTGCCCAGCGAGCCGATGACCGTGGTGCTGTCGGAGAAGGGCTGGATCCGCGCCGCCAAGGGCCACGACATGGACCCGGCCACGCTGTCCTACCGCGACGGCGACGCGCTGCTCGGGTCGGTGCGTGCGCGCAGCACCCAGCAGGTCGCGTTCCTGGACAGCGAAGGCCGCGCGTATTCCACGCTGATCCACACCCTGCCCTCGGCGCGCGGCAACGGCGAGCCCCTGACCGGCCGCTTCTCGCCGGCGCCGGGCAGCGCCTTCATGACCCTGGCCAGCGGCGAGAACAACACCCGCTTCGTGCTGGCGTCCACGCATGGCTATGGCTTCGTGACCCGCTTCGAGAACCTCACCGGCCGCAACAAGGCCGGCAAGGCGATGCTCAACCTCACCTCCGGGTCGAAGGTGCTGACCCCGGCCGTGGTCGCCAATCCCGACACCGACCGCATCGTGGCGGTGACCAGCTCGGGCAATCTGCTGGCGATTGCCGCCAGCGACCTGCCGGAACTGGACAAGGGCAAGGGCAACAAGATCATCGACATCCCCAAGGCCAAGCTCGCCACCGAGCGCGTGGTGGCGGTGGTGGCGGTGAGCCCCGGCAACACCCTGCTCGTGCGCAGCGGCCAGCGGACGATGAACCTGTCGTTCAAGGACCTGGACACCTACCTGGGCACGCGCGCGACGCGCGGCCATCTGCTGCCGCGTGGCTGGCAGAAGGTGGAAGGGCTGGCGGTGGAGTAAGCGCACCGCCCGGGCACGACGGGCAGCCGGCCACCGGTCGGCTCCACCGTGTCGAGCAACAAAAAAGCCGGGGAAATCCCCGGCTTTTTCGTTCGTCGCTGGCTGGCAGGTGCTGGCGGGCGGACGAAGGTTCCTGCGGCGTGCTGGCGAGAGCTGGCTGGCGTGCAGAACCCGATGACGGCTGGACGGGGCGTCAGTGCGCCGCCGTGCCCTTCGCATCCATCTTGCTGGTCTGGTACAGCGCCAGGCCGATCCGCTTGATCAGCCCCAGCTGCTGCTCCAGCCACCAGGCGTGGTCTTCCTCGGTGTCCTTGAGCTGCACCAGCAGCATGTCGCGGCTCACGTAATCCTGGTGCTGTTCACACAGCTTCATGCCGGCGGCCAGGTTGTTGCGCACGCTGTATTCGGTGTCCAGGTCCTTCTGCAGCATGTCTTCGACCGTGGCGCCAGGCTCGAACACATGCGGGCGCATGTCCGGGTCGCCGCCAAGGAACAGGATGCGACGCAGCAGCGCATCGGCGTGCTGGGTTTCCTCTTCCATCTCATGGTTCAGGCGCTCGTACAGCGCGAACAGGCCCTGGTCTTCGTAGCGGCGCGAGTGGATGAAATACTGGTCGCGTGCGGCCAGCTCGCCGCGCAGCAGTTCCTTCAGGCACGCAATGACGTCCGGATTGCCTTTCATGGTGGGGGTTCCTGGTGGATCGATGGCGCACATGGTGCCCCATCCGGAATTCCAATGATCTAATCGGAATCAGTCGCAGTTGGCGCCTACAATCGGCCCACAACCTCATCGGGGAGACGCGGGATGCGTCGCTGGCTCACGCGGGTGCTGTGGCTGCTGGTGGTACTGGTCATCATCGTCATCGCCACCGTGTGGGGGCTGCTGCGCGGCAGCCTGCCCGCGCTGGACGGCACACAGCCACTGGAGGGCCTGCAGGCCCCGGTGAGCGTCACCCGCGATGCGCTCGGCGTGGTCACCATCGATGCCGGCAGCCAGGCCGATGCGATGCAGGCGCTGGGGCTGGTGCACGCGCAGGAACGCTATTTCGAGATGGACCTGATGCGCCGCACCGCCGCCGGCGAGCTGGCCGCGCTGTTCGGCCCGGCCGCCGTCGAGATGGACCAGCGGATGCGCGTCCACCGTCTGCGTGCGCGTACCCGCGCGCATCTCGCCGATGCCATCGGTGCGCAGCCCGAGGTGATCCGCGCGTATGTGTCCGGTGTGAACGCCGGCGTGGCCGGCCTGCGCGTGCGCCCGTGGCCGTACCTGCTGCTGCGCCAGCCGCCGGCACCGTGGGCGGCCGAGGACAGCGTGCTGACCGGGCTGGCGATGTATGCCGACCTGCAGGACCCGGGCAACCAGGACGAGCTGGCGATGGCCCGCATCCGCGACGTGGTGCCGCCACCGCTGTACGCCCTGCTCGCCCACGACGGCAGCGAGTGGGATGCGCCGTTGTTCGGTGCCCCGCGCGGCAATGCGCGGCTGCCCGGTGCCGACGTGCTGGACCTGCGCCGGCAATTACCCGTGCACCCCACCACAACGGCCGCACGCACCGAGCCGGATGTGCAGGGCAGCAACAACATGGCCGTGGCCGGCGCGCTCACCGCCGACGGCCGCGCGATCGTCGCCGACGACATGCACCTGGGCCTGCGCGCGCCCAACCTCTGGTTCCGGGTGCGGCTGCGCTATCCCGATCCGCAGGCGCCCGGCGGCAAGGTCGATGTCACCGGCTTTTCCCTGCCCGGGTTGCCGGCGATCGTGGTCGGCAGCAACGGCTACGTGGCGTGGGGATTCACCAACAGCTACATCGACAACGCCGACTTCGTCCCTGTGCCGGCCGCCGCGCCCGGCACGGTCGATGGCATCCGCCGCTACGACGAGCGCATCCAGGTGGCCGGGCAGCCCGACGTCCTCCTGCAGGTGCGCGAGACCGCCTGGGGGCCGGTCCTGCACACGCGTCCGGATGGCAGCGGCGAGGCCCTGCGCTGGACCGCGCAGTTGCCCGGTGCGCTGCGGCTGGACTTCGCGGCGATGGCGCGCGCCGGGAATCTCGACGAGGCCCTGCGCATCGCCGACCACGCCGGCATTCCCACCCAGAACCTGCTGCTCGGCGACCGCAACGGACGCATTGCCTGGCGGCTGATCGGCGCCCGCCCCGACCGTGCCGCCGGCTGCCCGCCCGCCGGCGCCGCACAGCCGGCGGCCGCGCACTGCGCACCGTGGCCGGTCCGCAGCGACGGCTCACCGGCCCTGGTCGACCCGCCCTCGCACCGCCTGTGGACCGCCAACGGGCGCGTCCTCGACGGCGAAGCGCTGGCCGTCGCCGGCAACGGTGGCTACGACCTGGGCGCGCGCGGGCGGCAGATCCGCGACGGCCTGCTCGCGCGCGACCGCTTCACCGAGGCCGACCTGCTGGCGATCCAGCTCGACGACCGTGCGCTGTTCCTGTCGCGCTGGTGGACCCTGCTGCGCAAGGTCGTCGAACACAGTGACGACCCCGCGCTGCAACGCCTGGAGGCGGCCAGCCGTCACTGGGACGGGCGCGCCGGGGTCGACTCGGTCAGCTACCGGCTGGCGCGCGGCTTCCGCGGCAAGGTGGTGGACGCACTGACGGCGGGCCTGCTGGCACCGGCCAAGGCGCAGCTCGGCGACCAGTACCTCGCACCACGGCTGGCCCAGTTCGACGGGGTGGCCTGGCCGCTGGTGAGCGAACGGCCCCCACACCTGCTGCCGCCCACGTACCCCAGCTGGGACGCGCTGCTCGCCGATGCCGCCCGCCAACTGGAGACCGACCTTGCCGCACAGGGGCCGGATCTGGCGCAGCGCACGTGGGGCGAGCGCAACACCGCCGCGATCTGTCATCCGATCAGCCGCGCCCTGCCCGCGTTCGCCCGCCGCTGGCTGTGCATGCCGGCCGATGCCCTGCCCGGCGACCGCGACATGCCACGCGTGCAGGGGCCGGCGTTCGGCGCCTCGCAACGCATGGTGGTCGCCCCCGGCCATGAGGCCGATGGCCTGGTGCACATGCCCGGCGGCCAGAGCGGGCATCCGCTGTCGCCGTTCTGGGGCGCGGGGCACGAGGACTGGGTGAAGGGAACGCCGACGCCGTTCCTGCCGGGCAGGACGGTGTACCGCCTGGACCTGACGCCGGGCACCGCGCGGTAGCGGGCACCCGCCGCCTCTGCCGCAGCTAGCGCCAGCGACGGTCCATCGCGCTCAGCAGCGGCCCGGTCATGGCGGTGGTCACCAGCGCCATGATCACCAGCACGGCGAACAGCCGGTCGCCAAGGAAGCCCAGTTCGTAGCCCAGGTTGAGCACGATCAGCTCCATCAGCCCGCGGGTGTTCATCAGCGCGCCGAGCCGCCAGGCCTCGTGATTGCCCATGCCCGCGCTGCGCGCCGCGCTCCACGTGCCGATCAGCTTGCCCACGGTGGCCACCGCGATCACCACCAGGCACAGCAGCAGATCGCTGGCCTGCAGCGCGTCGGCGCGCATGCGCAGGCCGGTCATGGCGAAGAACAGCGGCAGCAGCAGGGTGACCGCGAACGGCTCGACCCGGCTGGCCACGGTGTGCCGCAGGGTGGCATTGCCGGACACCGCCACACCGGCGGCGAACGCACCGAACAGCGCGTGGATGCCGAGTATTTCAGTGACCAGCGCGCAGCCCAGCGCCATCAGCAGCATGATCAGCAGCCAGCGGCCTTCCTCTCCGGCGGCAATCGTGCGGCGCGAGAACCACGGCCGCACCACGCCCAGCATCAGCGCCACGAACGCCACCACGCAGACCAGGTTGACCGTCGCCGGCACCCAGCCCTGGGCCTGCGCGGCCGCCACGATCAGCGCCAGCAGGCACCAGGCGGTGGCATCGCCGAGCGCGGCGCAGGCGATCGCGGTCTGGCCCAGCGGCGTGCCGGTCATGCCGCGGTCGGCAAGGATGCGCAGCAGCACCGGGAACGCGGTGATGCTCAGCGACACGCCCACGAACAGCGCGAATCCGGTGAATCCCACGCCGCCCGGGGCATGCGCGTCGTACAGCCACAGCGCCAGCAGCACGCCAAGCACGAACGGCACGGCGATGCCGGCATGGCTGACCACGAACGCGAAGCGACGCCGGCCACGCAGGCCCCCCAGATCCAGTTCGGCGCCGGCCACCAGCAGGAACATCAGCACACCCAGCTGACTGAGCAGCCCCAGCGAGCCCAGCGACGCCGGCGGGAACAGCACGCCGTGCACCTGCGGCAACAGCGCGCCCAGCACCAGCGGCCCCATCATCAGGCCGGCCGCCATCTCGCCGATCACCCCGGGCTGTCCGAGCCGGCGGAACAGCCACCCTGCCGCCTTGGCCACCAGCAGCAGTACCAGCAGCTGCAGCAGGAACAGGCCCAGCGGCGCATTCAGATGCGCCGCCCAGCCGGCGCCCAGCGCCGCATCGCTGCGTGCGGTCTGAGCCTGCAGGCCCGGGCCGGCAAAGCGCGCCAGCGCCAGCCCGATCAGCAACGGCAGCGCCACCCAGCCGAGATAACGCCACGCCAATCCGCTGCGACGCATGCCGCCGGTGGTGTCTGCTTCCATGACCGATCCCCATCGATTGAAGCGGGGATTCTACGGATTCGCCGCCCGCGCGACAGTAGGCAGCGATACGGCGACGGTGGAGCGTCGCCGTACCGGGCCGGATCAGGCCAGCGCCTGGGCGTGCACGCCGGTAACCGCGCGCCCCGAAGGGTCGGCCATGGCGGCAAAACTCGCATCCCAGGCGATGGCCGCCGGGGAGGAGCAGGCAATCGACTTGCCGCCGGGCACGGTTTCGGCAGCGGCCTGGGTCGGGAAGAACTGCTCGAACACGTGGCGGTAGTAGTACGCCTCCTTGGTCTGAGGCGGGTTGTGCACGAAGCGCTTGTCCGCCGCCGCCATCACCCGGTCGCTGATCTGTGCGTCGGCATGCGCCTTCAGCCCATCGATCCAGCCGTAGCCCACGCCGTCGCTGAACTGCTCTTTCTGCCGCCACAGAATCGACTCCGGCAGATAGCCCTCGAAGGCTTCACGCAGCACCGCCTTTTCGATCCGGCGCGCGCCGTCGCCGCCCTTCCCCACCATCTTGTGGCGGGCATCGATGCGCATGGCCACATCGAGGAACTCGCGGTCCAGGAACGGCACGCGCGGCTCCACGCCCCAGGCCATCATCGATTTGTTGGCGCGCAGGCAGTCGTAGTTGTTGAGCGCATCGAGCTTGCGCACCAGCTCCTCGTGGAACTCGCGTGCGTTGGGCGCCTTGTGGAAGTACAGGTAGCCGCCGAAAATCTCATCGCTGCCTTCGCCGGACAGCACCATCTTCACGCCCATCGCCTTGATCCGGCGCGCCAGCAGGAACATCGGCGTGGAGGCGCGGATGGTGGTGACATCGTAGGTTTCCACGTGCCGGATCACTTCCGGCAACGCATCCAGCCCTTCCTCGAAGGTGTACTCGAACCCGTGGTGCACCGTGCCCAGCGCCTCGGCCGCGATCGCCGCAGCCGCCAGGTCGGGCGATCCCTTCAGGCCGATCGCGAACGAATGCAGGCGCGGCCACCACGCTTCGCTCTGGTCGCCGTCCTCGATGCGATGACGCGCATAGCGTGCCGCCACTGCGGCCACCAGCGAGGAATCGAGACCGCCGGACAGCAGCACACCATAGGGCACGTCGGTCATCAGCTGCCGGTGTACGGCACGCTCGAAGGCTTCGCGCAGTTCGGTCAGGTCGGCAGCCACGCCGTCCACCGCGTCGTAGTCGCGCCACGGGCGCTCGTAGTAGCGGGTCAGCGTGTCGGTGGCGCTGTCGTACCAGTGGCCGGGCGGGAACTGCGCGGCGTCGGCGCAGATGTCCACCAGTGACTTGAGTTCGGAGGCCACCACCAGGCGGCCGGCGCTGTCGTGGCCCCAGTACAGCGGCACCACGCCGATCGGATCGCGTGCGATCAGTACACGCTGCGCCGCGCGGTCCCACAGCGCGAAGGCGAAGATGCCGTTGAGGCGGTTGAGGAACGACGCGGGGGTGTCCTGGCGGTAGAGCGCGTTGATCACCTCGCAGTCCGACCCGGTCTGGAAGGCGTAGGGCTGGGCCAGCTCGCCCTTGAGTTCACGGTGGTTGTAGATCTCGCCGTTGACGGCCAGGGCCAGGTCGCCGTCGTCGGACAGCAGCGGCTGCGAGCCACCGGCCGGATCGACAATCGCCAGGCGCTCATGGACCAGGATGGCGCCGTCATCGACGTACACCCCGCTCCAGTCCGGGCCGCGGTGGCGTTGCCGCTGGGACAGCTCGAGGCTGTGGCGGCGCAGGGCCGGAAGGTCGTCGCCGGCCTGCAGGCCGAAAATACCGAAGATCGAACACATGGGAGCAGCTCCTGGGAATGGGGGAATACACGTGACGTCTGTATCCGACCGGCCACCTTTCCCGGGCCTGTGCTGCACCCGGAAAACAAAAAACCCGCATCGACCGATGCGGGTTTTCTGGGTCCGGGCGTGTGTTGCTGTTCTAGCCCTGGTCGCAGTCCCGCATCGGCCGCGCACGATTATTCGCGCGCAGATTGCTGCGGTTATTGGTGTTGACGGCGGTGGCCAGGAGCGAGGACATGGATCGACCGTACCCCGGTTTTGGCGACGGCGCAACTGTTGCGACGGCAACCGATTCAGCGGGCGCGCCATCGCGCTCGGGGATAATCGCCCACCCCGTTCCGGATCTCATGGATGACCCTCTGCTTCCCCCGCCTGCGCGCCGCGCTGCTGCCGGCGTTGGCCCTGCTGGCCCTGGCAGGCTGCCATAGCGCTCCTACCCGCCCGGTCAGCGACACCGAACGTGATGCCCTGGCCGCTGCGGCCGATGGGCAGTTCGACTCGGCGATGCGCGTGGCCCGAATGTACCGGGCCTGGAATGACCCGCGCGCGTTGGACTGGTACGCGCGCGCCGCCGCCGCCACCCCGCGCACGCATCACACCACCAGCGCCGAGGAGGAGCTGGGCACGATCCTGGAACGCGGCCGGCTCGACAGCAGCGACACGCCGCAGAAGCCCGAGGCGGTCGTGTTGAAGCCGTCGCCACGCAAGGCCTTCCGCTGGTACCACAGCGCCGCGTACCACGGTTCGCCGTATGCCATGCACGACCTGGAGAAATGGTATGAACGCCGCGGCGACATGGAAGGCGCGCTGCGCTGGCGCCTGCGCTCGGCGGTGTACCTGCGCGAGCTGTACAAGCTGCAGGCGCTGCGCGATGCGACCAGCGGGTCGGCCAAGCCCGGTACGCCGGTCAGCGCCACACCGTCGCCGAACCCGGTGATCGCCGGCATCCAGCGCCGTGCCGGACGCGGCGATGCCGAGGCCCAGGTCGATCTTGGCGCGCTGTACGAAGCCGGCATCGGCGTGACCGAAAGCAAGGCCGACGCGCTGCGCTGGTATGCCCGCGCGGGCGACCAGGGCAATGTGTACGGCCAGTACCTTGCCGGCCTGGTGCAGGGGCGCGGCGGGCGTGGTCTGGAAAAGAACGTGGAGGCGGCCGCAGGCTGGTTCGCCCGGGCCGAAGCGCAGGGCTTCTACATGGCGGCCGAATCGTACTGGCGCGAGGCGATTGCGCCGCCGTTCTTTACCTTTGAATGATGGCCAAGCGGCGTACCGGGCCCCGCCCGGTCGCGCTGTACACAGCCAACGGCGCCGCACAAGACTGCATCGCCACGCGCTTCTCGCCCAGAATGGGCGGCATGAACAGCGTCACTTTCCGCAACGACACCCTCACCCGCGAACGCATGCAGCAGATCATCGCCGCGCATCCACGCGCGGCGGTTTTTGAATCCTGCGTGTTCGACGGCGGCGATTTTTCGCGGCTGGACATGGATGGTTTCCAGTTCAACCAGTGCTCGCTGGCGGGCACGAGCTGGCTGGCCGCGTCGCTGGAGGAAAGCCGGTGGTACAAGTGCCGGGGCAGCCAAGCCGATTTCAGCTCGGCGCTGCTCAGCGACAGCCATTTCTCGCACTGCGATCTGAACAACAGTCATTGGCGCCGCGCGACGCTGTCCTCGGTGCGGTTCGAGGACTGCAAGCTCACCGGCGCGCACCTGCAGGAGGTCAGCGGCTGGGCGCTGGAGTTCCGCAATTGCCTGATGGTGAGCGCGGACCTGCGCGGTCTGTCGTTCCGCAAGGCGCAGCTGGACGGCATGGATTTCTCCGATGCGGAGCTGTCCGGCTGCGACTTCCGCGACGCGGTGTTCAACGGCGGCAGCCTGCGCAATGCGCAGACCCGGCTGACCCGCTTTGAAGGCGCCGACCTGCGCGGCACCGATATCAGCGGGCTGAACGTGATGGACAGCAAGCACTTCAAAAAGGCGGTGATTTCGCAGCAGCAGGCGGCCGCGGCATTGGCCGCGTTCGGGTTGATTGTGGCGTGATGGGCGGCTGGCTGGAATGCCTGGCTGGGTAGAGCCTACCGGGTAAAGCCGGGTGTTGGTCGGCTGTTTGTGGTCCGGTGAAGAGCAGCCGACTGACAGTCGGCTCTACCTTTTCGTCGGCTCTACCTCGTCGGCCACGCGGTTACGCCAGGAGCCGCTCGATGAGGCGCTGGTACAGGGCCGGCAGCCGTTCCAGGTCGGCCACCGCGACGTTCTCGTCCACCTGGTGGATGCTGGCGTTGACCGGCCCCACTTCGATGCACTGCGCGCCCAGCGGCGCGATGAAGCGCGCATCGGACGTACCGCCCCCGGTGCTTTCCTCCGGCGGAGCGCCGGCGAACGCACCCAGCACCTCGCGGGCCACCTGGCGCAGCGTGCCTTCCGGGGTGTAGAACGGCTCGCCGCTGCGGTGCCAGCGGAGCGTGTAGTCCAGCGCGTGGCGGTCGAGCAGCGTGGCGATCTCCTGCTCCAGCACCGGCGCGCTCCAGTGCGGGTTGTAACGCAGGTTGAACTGCACCTGCAGTTCGCCGGGGATCACGTTGTTGGCCCCGGTACCGGCATGGATGTTGGAGATCTGCAGGCTGGTCGGCGGGAAGCTCTCATAGCCGTCGTCCCATTGGCGTGCGGTCAGCTCGGCCAACGCCGCCGCGGCCAGGTGGATCGGATTGCGCGCCTTCTGCGGGTACGCCACATGGCCCTGCACGCCCTTCACCGTCAGCGTGGCCGACAGGCTGCCACGCCGCCCCACCCGCAGCAGGTCGCCAAGCACGGCGGTGGAGGACGGTTCGCCGGTGATGCACCAGTCGATGCCCTGTCCACGCGCGCGGAACAGGTCCGCCACCCGGCGCACGCCGTCGATGGCATCGCCTTCCTCGTCGCTGGTGAGCAGCACCGCCAACGTGCCGGGGTGGTCCGGATGGGCGGCGACGAACTGCTCGGCGGCCACCACGAAGGCGGCCACGCTGCCCTTCATGTCCGCCGCACCGCGGCCGTACAGCACGCCGTCACGGATCTGCGGCTCGAACGGGTCGCTTGTCCAGGCGGCGACCGGCCCGGTCGGCACCACGTCGGTGTGGCCGAGCAGCACCAGCACCGGCGCGCCGTGGCCGTGGGTGGCCCACAGGTTGTCGACCTCGCCCAGGCGCAGGTGTTCGCAGGTGAATCCGGCGCGCTGCAGGCGCCCGGCCAGCAGCGCCTGGCAACCCGCATCGTCGGGCGTCACCGAGGCACGCGCGATCAGGTCGCAGGTGAGCGCAAGGACATCGTTCACGCGCCGACCCCGAAGCGCTGCTTGAAGCCGTTGTCCGAGAAGCCCTGGGTCATGGTGCCGTCGGCACCGACCACCACCGGGCGCTTGATCAGCTGCGGATGCTCGCGCAGCAGCAGCTTCCATTCCGCATCGGACGCGGCCGCCTTGCGGTTGTCCGGCAGCTGCCGCCAGGTGGTGGACGAGCGGTTGACCAGTGCGGCGAATCCGCCGGCCTGCGCGGCCCAGTCGATCAGGGTTTCCGGCGAGGGGGTGTGCTCGCGGTAATCGACGAAGGTGTACGGCACCTGGAAGCGGTCGAGCCACTTGGTGGCCTTCTTGCAGGTGTCGCAGTTCTTCAATCCGTACAGGGTGGTGGTCATGGCGCGCTCCGCACAACGTCGATCAGGAAAGACCGCCGAAGCATGTCACAACAGGCGTTCGGACACGACCCGGAACGGCACCTGCGGCACCCGGAAGCAGAACGCATCGGCGGGATCGGCCCCCATGCCCGCCACCCGCGGACAGTGCGGCTGGCCCACCAGCCGCAGCGGCTGCACCTGCGACACCGTGATCGGCAGGTCGATGTGGGTCAATGCGGTACGGCCGTCGGCGCACACGGCGATGGCCGCGTCCTGGCAGGCAAGAAATGCCAGCGCCTGCGGCGTGCCGGCGAACGCACCCGCCGCCCAGCCGGCCGGCCATGCCGCCATCGGCGCCCACTGCGCCTGCAGTGCCGGTGCGCTGCCCTGCCCCGGTTCGATGCGGGTCCGCCACCCGTCGCCGCTGCGGCCGTGATCGAAGCGTGCCGGCCAGTGCGGCTGCATGGCATCGCTGAACAGACGGGCGCCCACGGCGTGGGTCACGCTGTCGATCACGTTGCGGTCGAACAGCACCACCGGCGTGGCCGCAGTGTCGCCCTCGGGCAGCAGGTACCAGCGCCAGTTGCTCTGCAGCGGCGAGGGAAACAGCGCGCGCAGCGGTCCGGCGAACGCCGGGCCGAAGTGGCCGTGCCGATAGGTCAATACCGTGTAGGGCGTGCGCCCGGCGTGGGTGAACAGCCGGTAGCCCGGTGGCGCCGTGGGCGCGCGGGCGGCATCCACCCACCAGGTCGTGTAGATCACATCGCGTACATCGCTGCACAGCGGTGGCACCGGCAGCACGCGGGTCAACGCGCGCCGCAGGGCCGTCCAGCGCGTACCGTCCAGCAGGCGCTGCAACGCGCGTCCCGGCCACCCCGGGTAGGGATGGCGGTAGCGCGCTGCCTGCGCCAGCGACGGCGCCAACTCAGTCGGCCAGACCGCGCAGCAGGTCGTTGACGCTGGTCTTGCTGCGGGTCTTGGCATCGACCTGCTTGACGATCACGGCGCAGTACAGCGAATGCGAGCCGTCCTTGGACGGCAGCTGGCCGGACACCACCACGCTGTAGGGCGGCACCGAACCGTAGCTGATCTCGCCGGTCGCGCGGTTGTACACGCGGGTGCTCTGGCCAAGGAACACGCCCATGCCGATCACGCTGTGGTGGCCGACCACGAACCCTTCGACCACCTCCGAACGGGCACCGATGAAGCAATGGTCCTCGATGATGGTCGGGCTGGCCTGCAGCGGTTCCAGCACGCCGCCGATACCGGCGCCGCCGGACAGGTGGCAGTGCTTGCCGATCTGCGCGCAGGAACCCACGGTGGCCCAGGTATCGACCATCGTGCCCTCGCCCACGTAGGCGCCGATGTTGGTGAAGCTCGGCATCAGCACCACGTCCTTGCCGAAGTAGCTGCCGCGGCGGGCGATGGCGCCCGGCACCACGCGTACGCCGGCACGGCGGAACTTGGCTTCATCGAAGCCGGCGAAGCGCGATTCGACCTTGTCCCAGAACGGCGCCGGGCGTGCATCGACCACGGCCATGTCGTTGACGCGGAAGTACAGCAGCACCGCCTTCTTGAGCCATTCGTTGACCTTCCAGCCGCCGTGGCCATCCGGTTCGGCCACACGGAACTCACCGGTTTCCAGGCCGTCGATCACCCGGCCCACCAGCGGCTTGGTCGAGCCTTCCAGTTCATGCAGGGTCAGCGTGGCGCGGCGCTCGAAGGCGCTCTCGATACCGAACTTCAGTTCTTCCACGCCCGGCGTGGCCGGCTTGCGCAGCGACTTGCGGGCGATCGTCGCATCGCGGCTGGCGGTGCGCTTGGCGGCGCTTTCGGCCGGGCTGGCGGCGGCCTTGCCGGCAGCCGTTTTACGGGTGGCGACCTTCTTCGGCGCAGGCGCGGCCTTCTTCGCGGCCACCGGCGTCTTCGCGGCGGGCGCGGCCTTGGCGGCGGCAGTCTTCTTGGCCGCCGCAGGGGTGGCGGCAGTCTTCTTGGTCGGCTTGGTGGCCATCAGCGGGGGTCTCCGGCGTTTCGATCAGGGTCCAGGCAGGCAAGCATGGCGTCGTGCAGCTGCTGCCGGGTGGATTCGGTCAGGGGGTGGTCGTGCTCATCGCTGATCACGAACATGTCTTCAGCGCGCTCGCCGAAGGTGGCGATGCGGGCATCGTGCACACGCAGACGCTGGTTGCGCAGCACGTAGGCGACATCGGCCAGCAGACCCGGACGATCGGGCGCAACCAGGCTGAAGCGGGTGCTGCTGCTGCCGGCGTCGGCATCGGCGACGTCGCGGAATTCGATGCGGGGGGCAAAGCGGAAGTGGCGCAACTGGCGGGGAATCGCCCGGCGCGAGGGACGCAGCCGTGACAGGTCGCCGGCCAGCGCGTCGCGCAGGGCCGCCTCCAGCCGCACCGCGTCGCCATCGGCGAAGCTGTCGGCCGGGGTGACTTCGAACGTATCGAAAATGGTATCGACCGGCCCGTCCAGCACGCGCGCGCGGTGGATGCCATAGCCCTTGCGGTCCAGCGTCATCACGATCGCGGCGAACAGGCCATCGCGATCGGGCGAATGCACGAACACTTCCAGCGCGTGGTCGTCGGGGGTGATCCGGCGCACCTTGACCAGGGTCTGCCCCTGCTTCACCGGCACCAGCGCTGCTGCCTGCCACGCCAGCTGCTCCGGGCGCAGGCGGATGAAGCTTTCGTCGGGCATCACTGCGAACTGGCGGTCAATGGTGGCATCGTCGTAACCGCGTTCGCGCACCAGCGTGCGTACCGAGTCGCGCGCTTCGGCCACGCGCTCGGCCGCCGGCATCTGGTTCTCCAGCCCGTCGCGCAGCGCGCGGCGCGCGGCGAAGTACAGGTCGGCCAGCAGCCGGTCCTTCCAGGCGTTCCAGAGCTTGGGACTGGTGCCGGCGATGTCGGCGCAGGTCAACAGGTACAGATAATCAAGGCGATCGCGGCTGGCCACCAGCGTGGCGAAGCGATGGATCACGTCCGGATCGGAAATATCCTGCTTCTGCGCGGTCACCGACATGCGCAGATGCTGCTCGACCAGCCAGGCCACCAGGTCGGTATCCGAGGCGCTCAGCGCGTGGGCCTGGCAGAAGTCGCGTGCGTCCACCGCACCGAGTTCGGAATGGTCGCCGCCACGGCCCTTGGCAATGTCATGGAACAGGCCCGCCAGCAGCAGCAGTTCGGGCTTGCGCAGGCGCGGCCAGACTTCGTGGGCGATCGAGAAGCGCTCGTCGGCGCGGCTGCTGGCGAACAGGCCGATGTTCCGCAGCACCATCAGAGTGTGCTGGTCCACCGTGTACACATGGAACAGATCGAACTGCATGCGCCCGGAGACCTGCGCGAACGCCGGTATCCACTGGCCCAGCACGCCCAGGCGCGCCATCCGCGCCAGCGTGTCGACCGCGCGCGGGCTGCGCAGCAGCGCCATGAACTGCTCGCGCGCCGATGCACCGGCCCCGGTGTAGGCCGGCAGCGCGGCCAGCGATTCGGCCAGCGCGCGCGCGGTCAGCGAATGCAGGCCACGCACGTCGGGGTTGTAGGCCCAGCTGGAGAACAACGCGAAGACCTGTTCGATATCGCCCTGCGGCCACTGCGGATCGTTGGCCGCCAGGTAGCCGCGACGCAGCGAGAAGCCCACGCTGACCGGCTCGGGCACCGCCTCGCCGTCAAACTGCTCCTCGAACCGCTGCAGCAGGCGGTCGCTGATCCGCCGCACCACCGTGGCGCTGCGGTAGAACCCCTGCATCATTTTCTCGACGCCCAGGCTCTCCGGGTCATCTTCGAAGCCGAGGCGCGCAGCCAGGGTCTTCTGGTAATCGAAGCGCAGGCGCTCTTCGGGCCGGTTGGCGACCAGGTGCAGGCCGAAACGCAGCTGCGCCAGCGCACAGCGCTCGCGGCGCAACGCGGCCGCCTCGTCCGGTCCCAGGTGGCCCAGACCGACCAGGGCTTCCAGTTCGCGCACGCCGAAGGCGCGCAGCGCCATCCAGCCCAGCGTGTTGAGATCGCGCAGGCCGCCGGGGCCATCCTTGATGTCCGGCTCGAGGTTGTCGGCGGTATCGCCAAAGCGGCGATGGCGTGCCAGCAGTTCCTCGCGCTTGGCAAGGAAGAAGTCGCGTGGGGACCACAGTCCCTCGACGTTGACCGCCGCCTTCAGCGCCTGCCGCGCGGCCTCGTCGGCCACCAGCGGGCGTGATTCGATCAACGCGGTCAGCACGGTCTGGTCGGCACTGGCCTCGGTGCATTCCCGCGCCGAGCGCACCGCATGGCTGACCGGCAGGCCGCAGTCCCAGAGCAGGGCGAACAGGCGTGCCAGGCACGGTTCCTGCGCCCGCTGGCATGCCGGCTCGCCCAGCACCAGCAGGTCGATGTCCGACCGCGGAAACAACTCGCCACGCCCGTAACCACCGACGGCGAACAGCGCCAGCCCGCTCTCGGCCGGCAGGCAGCGCTGCCAGGCCAGGCGGATCAGGTGGTCGGCCGCGCGCGCGCGCAGCGCCAGCAGGCGCTCGATGTTGTCGCCCTGGTCGAAACGCCGGTAGAGGCGCGCGTCGGCCTGCTGCAGGGACTGCCGCGCTGTCGCCGCCCAGTCCGGGTCGGCGACGGAGGTGGCCGGCGCGTCCAGCATCGGGCTCGCCGGCAGCATGCTCAGACCTGCGATTCGCCGGGCGAGAGGGTCAGCACGTCCACGCCGGTCTCGGTGACCGCGATCATGTGCTCCCACTGCGCCGACAGCTTGCGGTCCTTGGTCACCACGGTCCAGCCATCCGGCAGCACTTTGTTGTAGCGGGTGCCTTCGTTGATCATCGGCTCGATGGTGAAGGTCATGCCCGGCTGCAGCACCAGTCCCTGGCCCGGGCGCCCGTAGTGCATCACCTGCGGTTCGTCGTGGTAGATCTTGCCGATGCCGTGGCCGCAGTACTCGCGCACCACGCTGAAGCGCTCGGCTTCGGCATAGCTCTGGATCGCATGGCCGATATCGCCCAGCGTCGCGCCCGGCTTGACCGCGCGGATGCCGCGCCACATCGCTTCATACGTCGTGTCGACCAGGCGCTTGGCCATCACCGACGGGGTGCCGACGTAGTACATGCGGCTGGTGTCGCCGTGCCAGCCATCCTTGATCACGGTGACGTCGATGTTGACGATGTCGCCGTCCTTGAGGACCTTGGCTTCGCTGGGAATGCCGTGGCAGATGACGTTGTTCACCGACGTGCAGACGGTCTTCGGGAAGCCCCGGTAGCCGACGTTGGCCGGCGTGGCCTTCTGCACGTTGATGATGTGGTCGTGGCAGATGCGGTCCAGCTCTTCGGTCGTCACGCCCGGCTTGACGTGCGGGGTGACGATGTCGAGCACCTCGCTGGCCAGACGGCCGGCGATGCGCATCAGTTCGATTTCCTGGGGGGTTTTCAGATTCACGCTCATGGCGACCATTATCGCCGATCCGGAGCCAGACTGAACGGGGCCGGCTGGAACGCTGACAGCCCAGGTTCGGCTGGCTGACCGGGGACCCGGCCTCGCCGCGCGCCATGTGAACGTAAAAAACGCCAAATCCGGCCAGATTTCCTCACGCCCCCCCGACAACCCCGCTCCTATAAGCAGGGTAGCGCCAGCCCGGCGCCCGTTGCCTGCAGTACGTCAGCATCGACCTGAACATCCAGGACCCCCGTCCAAGGAGAATGCCCATGCGATCCCTGCGTCCCCTGCTTTTCGGCGTCGGCCTGGCCGCCCTGTCCAGCTCCGCCCTGGCGGCCGACACGACCACCTTCAACGTCAAAATCATCATTACCAAGGCCTGCACGATCACCGCGGCAGCCGCCACGGACGTGGATTTCGGCAGTGCGCTGTCCACCGCCACCAGCCCGTCCAATGCCCAGGGCACGATCACCGCCCAGTGCTCGGCACTGACCCCGTACACCATCGCGCTCAATGCCGGCTCCAACGCAGGGACGGCCAATGACGTCACCACCCGGCGCATGAAAAACACCAATGCGGCGGTGACCACCAACAATTTCGTCGGCTACCAGCTGTACCAGGACGCCGGCCACAACACCGTATGGGGCGCCACCGCGGGGACCAACACCGTGGCCGGCACCGGCACGGGGCTGCCGCTGGCCTACAACGTGTACGGCCAGGTCGCCAATCCCAGCGTCAACAACGCCGCCACCGGTAGCTACCAGGACACCGTCACCGCCACCATTTCCTACTGAGGTTGCCATGCTGACATTCGGACGGGGCCGCCCACGGCGACCCGCGGCGTCGGCATGGCGGGCGTTGCCCTGGCTGTGGCTGGGCATCGCCGGCGCAGCCCAGGCTGCGAGCCTGCAGGTGGCGCCGACCTCGCTGCAGCTCACGCCGCGCCAGAATGCGGATGCCTTGTGGGTGAGCAACAGCGGCACCGCGCCGGTGGAGGTACAGGCACGGGTGTTCCGCTGGACCCAGCGCGACGGCAAGGACGCGCTCGAACCCACCACGGAGCTGGCGGTAAGCCCGCCGATGCAGTCGCTGGCCGCCGGCCAGCAGCAGCTGATCCGGGTGGTCCGCGCGCAGCCGGAGGCCCCCGCCACACAGCTGGCCTACCGGGTGATCGTCGACGAGGTGCCCACGCTGGACCCGGCCCGCCGCGGCATGCAGTTCGTGCTGCGCTATTCGCTTCCGGTCTTCGTGCAGCCCGCCGACGGACAACCACCGGCCCCGGACCTGGAGGCCAGCGTGGTCGACCTCGGGCAGGGGCGCATCGGCTTGCAGGTGCACAACCGTGGCAACAGCTATGCCCAGATCGCCGACCTCGCCCTGGGCGACCCCGCCCGGCCGCAGATCGTGCAGCCGGGCCTGCTCGGGTACGTGCTGAGCGGCCAGACCATGCGCTGGCCCCTGGAGATCACCGCAGCCCGGATGGCGGGCGGCACGCTTTCGGCGAAGATCAATGGCGAGCAGGCCCAGACCCCGCTCCCCCTTGCGCCACCGTCTCGCTGAGGCCTGCGTGCGGATGGCGCTGGCTGCAAGCCTGTTGCCCTCGGCCGCGAGCGCGGCGGAGGCCGACATCGGCGCGTCGGGCGAAGCCCTGCTGCCGCCCCCCACCCCGTTGACGGCGGCGCAGACGCTGTACCTGGACGTCACCTTGAACCGCAGTCCGCGCGGCCTGCTGCCGTTCTCGCTGGACGCCGGCCGCCTGATGGCCCCGGCCGCCACCCTGCGCCAGCTCGGTTTCAGTGTGCGTGGCGACGCCCCGCTGCCGCTGGATGCGCTGAGCGGCGTCGTGGTGCGCTACGACGCCGCGCTGCAGACCCTGGCACTGGACGCGCCGCTGTCGCAGTTGACCCTGCCCACCAGCCTGCTGGAACGCGCGGCCGAGCCCACACCGGTGGCCAGCGCGTCACCGGGCGCCCTGCTCAATTACGACGTGTATGCCAGCCACAACCAGAACGCGGGCAACCTGGCGCTCACCACGCAATGGCGCATCTTCGGACTGGGCCGTGGCGTGCTGGAAAGCACCCAGCTGCTGCGCACCTACCAGGACGGCCGCAGCGGCGACTGGCGCGGTGAAAGCGTCCGCCTGGACAGCCGCTGGGAACTGGATTTCCCCGACAGCGCCACCACGCTCACCGTCGGCGACTTCTTCAGCGGCTTCGTCGACTGGAGTCGCCCGGTGCGCATGGGCGGCGTGCAGATCGGCCGCAACTACGGGCTGCAGCCGTATCGCGTCCTGACGCCCACCCCCACCTTCCTTGGCGAGGCGGTGGTGCCATCCAGCGTGGAGCTGTACGTGGATGGGCTGCGTCAGTACAACGGCGACGTGCCCGTGGGACCGTTCCAGCTCGCCGCCCAGCCCGGCATCAGCGGCGCAGGCAACGCCCAGGTGGTGATCACCGACGCCTACGGGCGCATGCAGACCGTGGACTTCGCGTTTTACGGCGCCCAGCAACTGCTCGCCCGGGGCCTCACCGACTGGTCGTTCGGCGTGGGCCGGATGCGCCGCGCGTACGGCATCCGCTCTTTCGACTACGACACCCCGGTGCTGGCCAGCGGCACCTGGCGCCACGGCGTCAGCAACCGCTTCACCGCCGAGGCCCATGCCGAAGGCGGTGGCGGCGTGGCCAACGCCGGGGCCGGCGGCTGGTGGCTGCTCGGCGCCGGCGGCGTGTTCAACGCGGCCTATGCCCGCAGCCGCGCGGACGGGCGCGAAGGCGGCCAATGGGCGCTGGGCTACAGCTGGAACAACCGGCGCTTCAACCTCAATGCCGCCACCCGCCGTACCCACGGCGACTACCGCGACCTGGGCGCACTGCAGGATGCCCTGCCCCCCGATGTCACCGACCAGCTCACCCTGGGCCTGACCCTGGGACGCGCCGGGGCGATCAGCGCCAGCTACCTGCGCCTGTCGTATCCCGACGGCGACGACAACCGCTACGCCAGCCTGTTCTGGAACAAGACCTTCTCCGAGCGCTGGTCGGCCTACCTCTCGTTCAACCAGGACCTGTCCGACCGCGACGACCGGAGCGTTTACCTGTCGGTGTCGGCCAGCCTGGGCCGCAACCGCCAGAGCAGCGTCTCGGCCCAGCGCAACGGCGAGCGCAGCCTGTATGCCGTGGATGTCTCCCAGCCGGTGCCGGGCGACGGCAGCCAGGGCGGATTCGGCTGGCGGCTGCAGGCGCGCGACGGCGACGGCGGCGCAGGCGGCCTGGCCGAACTGGGCTGGCTGAACCGGGTGGGCCGCTACGCGCTGGGCGCATCGCGCCAAGGTGATGCCACCTACGCCTATGCCAGCGCGGCCGGCAGCCTGGTCTGGATGGGCGGCCATGCGTTCGCCGCACGCGAGGTCCCCGACGCATTCGCGGTGGTGTCCACCAATGGGTTCGGCGGCATCCCGGTGCGGCTGGAGAACCGCCTGATCGGGGTGACCGACGCCAACGGGCTGCTGCTGGTCACCCCGCTGCTGTCCTGGCAGCGCAACCGCCTGTCCATCGACACGCTGGACCTGCCGGCCGAGATGCGCGCGGACCGGGTCGATACCTGGGTGACCCCGCGCCAGAACGCCGGGCTGGGCGTTGCGTTCGGGCTGCGGCGGACCCGCCAGGCCACCGTGATACTGCACGATCCGCAGGGCGCAGCGCTGCCTCCCGGCAGCCGCGTGCACCTGCCCGATGGCCGCCAGACCACCGTCGGTTACGACGGCGAGGCCTACCTCGAGGACCTGCCCGCACAGAGCCGGCTGCGCGTGGAAACCGAAACCGGCCGCTGCGATGTGGAGGTCGCGGTGGTCGGCACGGCCGACGGAACGCCACTGCGCATCGGCCCGCTGTCCTGCCAGCCGGTGCTGCCATGAACGGCACCTGGCGCAGCAGGCTGCAGCTGGCGGCGCTGCTGGCCTGCCTGTGGCTGGCACCGGCGCAGGCTGCCACCACCTGCACCGCGACAGCGCCCGGCACGCTCGCCTTCGGCACCATCACCGATGGCGCAGCGGCCCCGACCAATGTGATGGTCTCGTTCAAGATCCAGTGCAGCACCGTGGGCCTGTCGCTGCTCGCCGACGCCTCGGTACGGGTCTGCGTGGGCATTGGAACCGGCAGCACGGGCACCACCCTGTCCCCGTTCCGCGGCATCACCAACACCTTCGGCGACAGCATGGCATTCCAGCTGTACACCGATGCCGCGCGCACCATCCCGTGGGGACTGCTGCCGGGCGGAACGCCCCCCGCGCAGGTGGTGGACCTGAAGTACCCGGTGCCCGTCCTTGGCGGCAATGGCGAAGTCACGCTGACCCTCTACGGCCGGATCCCGGCCAACCAGGCCCTGGCCTTCGGCAGCTACACCAGCAGTTTCTCCGGCAGCGCGGTCACCCTGGAATACGCCTACAACGAAGTCCTCCTGGGCGGCTCGACCACACCGGCGAGCTGCACCGCCGGCACCACCGGGCACAAGACCGCCACCAACGCCTTCCCGTTCACCGTCACCGCCAACGTGCTGGCGCAGTGCAGCGCCACGGTCGCCACCGACATGGACTTCGGCAGCCGCGCCGGCAGCATTGCCACCCCCATCGACCAGACCTCCACCATCACCACCACCTGCCTGAAGCGCACGCCGTTCACGGTCGCGCTGGACAACGGCCTGTATGCCGGCGGCACCAGCGTGCGGCGGATGCGGCATGTCTCCAATGCCGCCTACACCATCCCCTATGAGCTGTACCTCGACAGCGCGCGCACCCTGCGCTGGGGCAACACGCAGAACGTGGACACCCTCGCCCAGACCGGCACCGGCAGCGCGCAGCCGATCACCGTCTACGGCCGCGCACCGGCCACCGTTGGCGCGGTGGCCGAAGGCAGCTACAACGACCGCGTCCAGGTCACCATCACGTTCTAGGCTGGCAGCGCCACTCAAGCGCGGCGGCGCGGCGCCGATAACCCCGTCGCCCTTCCTGCTGTCGACGTGGATGACCCGCCGCCGTTCCGCCCCCCTGCTGGCGTTGAGCCTGATCGCCAGCCTCGCCGCTCCTACTGCGTTCTGCGCCCCCGATACGCCCCTGCGGATCACCCTGCGGGTGGTCGATGCCTGCCGCCTGCCGTCCGGCGCCCCGGCCGATGCCTGCCCGGCCGCCCACCAGCGCAGCAGCGACGGCACCCCGCCGCCGGCCCAGGTACAGGCCCTGGCCCCGCGCGATGAGACCGCCCCGCCCGGACCGGATCGCGCATGGCCGCCCACGTTCATCTTCTGACCGTGCAGGCGGCGCTGCTGGCACTGTCGGCGCTGTTGCCCGGCACCGCCGCCGGGCAGGCGCTGGAGGTCTCGCCGTTGCGGCTGACCCTTCCCGCCGGCAGCGCCCACGGCGAACTCTGGCTGCACAACACCCACCCGATCGCATGGCACGGCCAGGCACGGCTGTATCGCTGGGAACAGACGCCCGACCAGGAGGTGCTCACTCCGGCCGACGACGTGGCCCTGAGCCCACCCCTGCTGGACATCGCGCCTGGAGCGCGGCAGCGGGTGCGCGTGGTGCGCCTGGACAGCGCCCCGGTGACACAGGAGCGCGGCTACCGCCTGCTGCTCCGTGCCGGCCCGGACAGCCCGCCCCTGCAGGTTTCGCTGCCGGTGTTCCTTGCGCCCGTGGGCCCCTTGGACCGCCCGCCGGCACTGACCGTGGCGCTGGGCGGGGAACAGCCCGCACCGGCGCTGCACCTTTACAATGGCGGCGGCCGCCACGTCCGCCTGGCCGACCTCGCCTTCGTCGATCCACGCGGCCAGCGCCACCTGCTGATCGCCGGCCTGGCCGGCTATGTCCTGCCTGGCCACGCGCGCCAGTGGCCCCTGCCCGTGCGGGCGGACGGCTACCGCGGCGGCCATTTCCGGGCCCGCCTGGACGATGCCGGCGAGGCCGATCTGGCCCCGGCCACCCCGCCAATTGCGCCGGCCACCGCAGCCGGGCTATAATCGACGGGATTTCCCGCGCTCTTCGCGTGAAAACCGTCCACACCGGACGTCACCGGTGAATCCACACCTGTCGTCCCCATCCGTGCCGGGGTGCTCCGCAAGGAGTTCGGCCACGGAGACGACCGGGAAGCCCAACCCCGGAACCACCCGCCTCACGGCGGACCGCCCAACTATTACCCGTGGCGGCCGGTTCCCACTCAGGAGTATTGCAATGCCCCAGGTCACCATGCGTCAGATGCTGGAAGCCGGCGTCCACTTCGGCCACCAGACCCGTTACTGGAACCCCAAGATGGGCCAGTACATCTTCGGCGCCCGCGGCAAGATCCACATCATCAACCTGGAAAAGACCGTTCCGCTCTTCAATGACGCGATGAACTTCATTTCCAGCGTTGCCCAGAAGCGCGGCACCATCCTGTTCCTGGGCACCAAGCGCAGCGCCCGCGAATCGATCCGCGAAGAAGCCGAGCGTTGCGGCATGCCGTTCATGAACCAGCGTTGGCTGGGCGGCACCCTGACCAACTTCCGTACCGTCAAGCAGTCGGTTGCCCGCCTGAAGGAACTGGAAGCCGGCGAAACCGACGGCAGCTTCGACAAGCTGGTCAAGCACGAAGTGCTGGGCCTGCGTCGCGAGCGTGACAAGCTGGAAGCCTCGCTGGGCGGCATCAAGGACATGAACCGTCTGCCGGACGCGATCTTCGTCATCGACATCGGCCACGAAGACATCGCCATCAAGGAAGCCAAGAAGCTCGGCATCCCGGTGATCGCTGTCGTCGACACCAACTACAACCCGGAACTGGTCGACTACGCGATCCCGGGCAACGACGACGCCATCCGCGCTGTGCAGCTGTACGCCCGCGCCGCTGCCGACGCCGTGCTGGAAGGCAAGGCTGCTGCTCCGCACGCTGCCACCGTCCGTGAAGAAGAGTTCGCCGAAGCCCCGGCCGCCGAAGAAGGCAAGCCGGCTCGCCGCGCACCGGCCAAGAAGGCTGCTGCCGACAAGGGCGAAGCCCAGGCCTGATCCAGGCCTCTGGTGGGCGCCACGCGCCCACCGATCCTGTCCGCTGCCGACGGCGCGACGACAGGACACTGTCACACGGGCCGGCCACCATGCCGGCCCAACCCCTTTCTTTCGTGAGGAAATCCCGTGGAAATCACTGCTTCCCTGGTCAAGGAACTGCGCGAGCGCACCGGCGCCGGCATGATGGAGTGCAAGAAGGCACTCACCGAAAATGGCGGCGACATCGACGCCTCTGCCGAATGGCTGCGCAAGTCGGGCCTGGCCAAGGCCGACAAGAAGGCTGACCGCGTTGCTGCCGAAGGCATCATCGTGGCCGCCCAGGACGGCAACAAGGCCGTGCTGGTCGAAGTCAACTCCGAAACCGACTTCGTCGCCAAGGACAGCAACTTCCTGGACTTCACCAAGGCCGTTGCCGCCACCGCCCTGAGCTCGGGCGCTGCCGACATCGACGCGCTGAAGGCCGCCAAGCTGCCGACCGGCGAGACCGTCGAAGAAGCCCGCGCCGCCGTCATCGCCAAGGTCGGCGAGAAGGTCGATGTGCGTCGCATCGTGCGTCTGGAATCGACCAACAACGTCGCTGCCTACGTGCACGGCGGCCGCATCGGCGTGCTGGTTGAACTGGCCGGCGGCGACGCCGACCTGGCCCGTGGCCTGGCCATGCACGTGGCTGCCATGAACCCGCCGCACAACAAGGCTGCCGATGTGCCGGCCGACTTCGTGGCGAAGGAAAAGGAAATCGAACTGGCCAAGATGTCCGACAAGGACAAGTCCAAGCCGGCCGACATCCTGGAAAAGATCATCAGCGGCAAGATCGCCAAGATCGTCAACGAAGTGACCCTGTACGGCCAGCCGTACGTGCTGGACACCAACCAGTCGGTCGAGCAGGTCCTGAAGGCCGCTGGCGGCGACGTGATCGGCTTCAAGCGCCTGGCCGTTGGCGAAGGCATCGAGAAGGTCGTGGAAGACTACGCGGCCGAAGTGATGAAGCAGGCCGGTCTGGCCTGATCCATCCCGCCTGCGCTTCGGCGCTGGCACGATGACGAAAAAACCCGGCTTCGGCCGGGTTTTTTTGTGGGTGGCATTTGGGTGTTTTTTGCGAAGAGCAGCGTCTTGGTGCTGTGCCCGAAAGAACATTGGCCTTCTGCGGCTTTCCGCCAAGAGCAGCGTCTCGACCTTCCGCGCGGAAGGAGGACGGGCAGCCCCATGCGGGACACGCCGTAAACCCATCCTTGGGGGCTTGGCGAAAACATCCATGTTTTCGACAGTCCCGCATGGGGCTGCCCGCCCTCCTCTGCATAGGTTCATGTGTGCGGCATGCAAGGGGCGTTTCTTGCGCGGCATGCCGCTTTCTCTCCGCACACCGCCCATGTGTGGAGGGTTGGCGTGGGTGGGTTGGCGGGACTGTCGAAAACACGGATGTTTTCGACAAGCCTACATGGACGTATTCACGGCGTGTCCCGCCAAGTCGCCCACGCCGACCCACCCCGGGCAAAATGACGCGTTGCAGTTGCAGTTGCAGTTGCCAGCGCAACCGCAACCGCACAACCGCCTCAGCCCTTGGACTGGAACGACACTTCCTCGTAAGGCTGCACCACCACCCAGCCTTCACCGGCGAACTTCATCTGCAGGCTCTCGCCCGACCCGCGGCCGACCAGCGTGCCCAGCGACACGTCCGCCACCACTTCCGGCGCCAGTGAACCCGACCACGCCACCGTCGCGTTCGGATCGGTAAACACCGGGCCGCCCTGCGCCGTCACCCGCAGCGTCATCGGCTCGTAGTGCGACGTCACCGCCACGATCCCGTGCCCACTCAATTTGATGTTGAACAACCCGCCGGACAGCATCCCCGCGACCTTCTTCATCATCGTGATCTTCGACTCGATCCCGGTTTCGAAGGCCAGCACGTCGTTGCCGTTGACGAAGATCGACTCGCCCGCCAAGCGCAGCAGGGTCACCTTCTTGCCCGCATCGGCCAGGTACACCCGCCCCTGCCCTTCCACCTTCATCAGCTGCAGGCCTTCGCCGCTCACCATCTTTTTCAGCAGCGTCCCCAGCCCCTGCTCCAGGATGCCCTGCCGGGTGAACTTCACCCCGCCCTTGCGCGCCACCATCGACCCCGCCTTGGCCCAGACCAGCCCATCGACACGCACCTCCAGCATGCGCGGGCTTTCCAGCTCGAACGCATCGGCACTGACATCCTTTTCCTGCGTGGTGGACAGGAATTCCTGAAGCGACTTCACGGTCATGGGGACAACGTCCTTGGGATTGAGAGCGCGAATGGTAGCGCCCTGCGGGTGCCCACGGTGGACTTCGCCGCGCCGCGGCGCGGCCCGCCCCCATCCGCCATTCCCCCCATTCGCCGGCGGATGTGTTACCAAAGAACCTGTCGCGCCTGCCACATGCAGTCTGCCCACTGGTTTTGCCTTGCATGGCGCATCGGCGCACTATTGCCAACGTCAGTTTCCATCACAACGCAAGAATCCACGCTCAAATCTGTGACGCACACCATGTATTCTTGCCACAACACATCAATAGCCCCGCCATGCCTCCCGAGCTGACAGCCGCCCTGGCGCTCTGCCGCAACCTGCCCTCGCCGCCCGGTATCGCCTTGCGCATCATCGAGCTGGCGCAGGACCCGGAAGCGGACATCACCACCGCCGCCGATATCATCGCCATCGACATGGCGCTGAGCGCACGCATGCTGCGCATCGCCAACTCGCCGCTGTACGCCAGCCGCCGCCGGATCGAGAACCTCGGCCAGGCGCTGACCATGCTCGGCCTCAACGCCACCGTCAGCCTCGCGCTGGGCTTCACCGTCACCCAGGGCCTCACCGGCCCGGGCGAAGGCCAGGACCTGCGCGAACGCGCGTGGCGGCGCAGCATTCTCAGCGCCCTCGCCGCCAGCCTGCTGGGCCAGGCGCGCGGCCTGCGCAAGGCCGAAGAGCTGATGCTGGCCGGCCTGCTGCAGGACATCGGCGTACTTGCCCTGGCCCAGGCCGAGCCGGAGCGCTACCTGCCCCTGCTGCGCCAGGCCGCCGACAACGAGGCGCTGGTGGCACTCGAGCGCGAACACCTCGACTGCAGCCATGCCGACGTCGGCGCCTGGATCGCCGACGCGTGGGCACTGCCGCGCTACCTGGTGGACAGCATCGCGCGCAGCGAGCAGCCCGAGGCCACCGAAGACACCTTCCAGGCCTGCGTCGCCGTTTCGGGCGCGGTCGCCGACATCTGGCTCAGCCGCGACGCCGATGCGGCCCGCGAACACGCCCTGCACCTGGTCAACACCCGGCTGCAGCTGGACAGTGCCCAGTTCGACCAGGTCCTGGCCCGCATCAGCGAAGCGCTGCCGGACATCGGCGCGCTGTTCGAGACCACCCTGTTCTCCCCGGCGCGCGTCCAGCAGCTGATCGACCACGCCCAGGAACTGGCCACCCTGCGCAACCTGCGCGAAATGCAGGATGCCGCCCAGGCCCGCAAGCGGGCCGACGAGTTCGAGGCGCGCGCCAACCGGCTGGCCGAGCAGGCCCACCGCGACGCGCTCACCGGCGTACTCAACCGCCGCCAGCTCGAGGCCGTGCTGGAGCAGGAGTTCCTGCGCGCCACCCGGCATGGCTGGCCGCTGTCGGTGGCGTTCATCGACCTGGACGACTTCAAGAAGATCAACGACGCCCACGGCCACCTGATGGGCGACCAGGTCCTGCGCATGTTCGCCAGCAAACTGCAGGAGCAGCTGCGCAACAGCGACACCGTGGCCCGCTTCGGCGGGGAGGAATTCATCGCCCTGCTGCCCAACACCACCGAACTGGTGGCACTGGACGTGGTGCGCCGGGTCCTGGCCAACATCGTCAACACCCCGATGGCCGAACTGGAGGGAGGCCCCCTGTTCGTGACCTTCTCGGCCGGCGTTGCGACCCAGGGCGGCTACGAGCGTTTTGCCGATGTTCAGGACTTGTTGAAGGCTGCCGACGACGTGCTGTACCGCTCCAAGAATCTGGGCCGCAACCGCGTCATCGCTCGCTCGCCGAGCTCTGCCCCGGCCTGAACGGGGCGGTCACGACAGGGCCCGGGCGGCACCGTCACGGGCGCCGCAGTGCAGCAAAATAATCCTGCCCCGCGGCCCGGCTTCCAGTAGAATTCCCGCGTTTTCCACGCATCCAGAGGCCACCATGTCCAATCTCACCTATCGCCGCATCCTGCTGAAAGTTTCCGGGGAGGCGCTGATGGGAGACGAGGACTACGGCATCGACCCCAAGGTGATCCACCGGCTGGCGCGTGAAGTGCTCGAAGCCCAGCAGGCCGGGGCCGAAGTCGCCCTCGTCATCGGCGGCGGCAACATCTTCCGCGGCGCTGGCCTGGCGGCCGGCGGCATGGACCGCGTCACCGGCGACCAGATGGGCATGCTCGCCACCGTGATCAACGCGCTGGCCATGCAGGACGCCCTGGAGAAGCTCGGCGCCAAGGCGCGCGTGATGAGCGCCATCAAGATCAACGACGTGTGCGAGGACTACATCCGCCGCCGCGCCATCCGCCACCTGGAAAAGGGCCGCCTGGTGATCTTCGCCGCCGGCGTCGGCAGCCCGTTCTTCACCACCGACTCCGGCGCCGCCCTGCGCGCGATCGAGATCGGCGCGGACCTGCTGCTGAAGGCGACCAAGGTCGATGGCGTCTACGACAAGGACCCCAACAAGTACAGCGATGCCGTGCGCTTTGACACCCTGAGCTACGACGAAGTGATCCGCCGCGGCCTGGAAGTGATGGACACCGCCGCCTTCGCGCTGGCGCGCGACAGCGACCTGCCGCTGCGCGTGTTCGACATGGGCCAGCCGGGCGAGCTGCTGAAGATCCTGCACGGCGAGAACATCGGCACCCTGGTGCAGGGCCGCGACACCGCCGCCTGAACCCTGCCACCCCGGCAAACGGCGCCGATTCCGCAACCGCAGCACACGCGGCGGGGCGGAACTGGCCCCGATGGGCCCGGTATCGGCCCGTATTCGCCTATAATCGCCCGATTCCAGTTACATCCAGGATTCGGGCGATGCTCAACGATATCAAGCAGGACGCGCAGACGCGCATGGCAAAGAGCATCGATGCTCTGAAGCACACCCTCACCTCCATCCGCACCGGCCGCGCATCGCCGTCGCTGCTGGACCGGATCACCGTCAAGGCCTACGGCACCGACACCCCGCTCAACCAGGTCGCGTCGATCAGCGTTTCCGAAGGCCATTCGCTGGTCATCACCCTGTTCGACAAGGGCATGATCAAGGACGTCGAGAAGGCCATCTATGCCTCCGACCTCGGCCTGACCCCGAACGTGGCCGGCACCGTGATCCGCCTGAACCTGCCGCCGCCGACCGAAGAGCGCCGCAAGGAGCTGGGCAAGCAGGTGCAGAAGGAAGGCGAAGGCGCCAAGATCGCCATCCGCAACATCCGCCAGGACGCCAACAAGGCGATTGCCGCGCTGCTCAAGGACAAGTCGATCAGCGAAGACGACAAGAAGCGCGGCGAAGACGACATCCAGAAGCTGACCGACAAGTCCATCAAGGACGTCGACAGTGTCGTGGCCGAGAAAGAAAAGGAACTGATGGCGGTCTGAGCCCCCATGACCTCAGCCCCGTCCAGCGGCCCTGCCGCGCCCCTGCCCCGCCACCTCGCCATCATCATGGATGGCAACGGGCGCTGGGCACAGAAGCGTCGTCGCCCGCGCGTGATCGGCCATCGTGCCGGCGCGCGCGCGGTCAACCGCACCATCGACTTCTGCCTGGAGCGCGGCATCGCCGTGCTGACCCTGTTCGCCTTCTCCAGTGAAAACTGGGGACGGCCGCAGGAGGAAGTGGATGCGCTGATGAAGCTGTTCCTCAATGCGCTCGACCGCGAGGTGGACGAACTGCACCGCCGTGGCGTCCGCGTGCGCTTCATCGGTGACCGCCAGCGCTTCGGCGCCGGCCTGGTCAGCCGCATGCAGCTGGCCGAACAGCGCACCGCCGACAACCGCGCGATGACCCTGAACATCGCGGCCAGCTACGGCGGTCGCCAGGACATCGTGCAGGCCGCGCGCGAGCTTGCCGCCGAAGTCGCGGCCGGTCGCCTGCTGCCCGAGCAGATCGACGAAGCCATGCTCGGCAGCCGCGTCGCGCTGGCCGACCTGCCGCCGCCGGATCTGTTCATCCGCACCGGTGGCGACACCCGCATCAGCAATTTCCTGCTGTGGCAGCTGGCCTATACCGAACTGTGGTTCACCGACGTGTTGTGGCCCGAGTTCGACGCCGCCGTCCTGCAGCAGGCCCTGGATGCCTACGCCGCGCGTGAACGTCGTTTCGGCCTGACCAGCGCCCAGATCGCCGCCCTGGCCACCGAGACCACAACCCCATGACCAGAACCCGAGTCATCGCCGCCCTGATCATGGCGCCGGTCGCCATCGCGGCCATCCTGATGCTGCCGACCCCGTGGCTGGCCGCCGCCGCCGCCGCCGTGTTCCTGATCGGCCTGTGGGAGTGGCTGAAGCTGGCCGACGTCGACGACACTCTCGCCCGTACCGTGCTGCTGGTCCTGAACCTGGTGCTGATGGTGCTGATCGTGTGGGCCGGCGACGGCTCGCTGGTGCTGTACCAGATCGCCGCGCTGATCGGCATCGGCTGGTGGGTGCTGGCGCTGGTCTGGCTGCGCTTCTTCAACTTCGGCGCCAGCCCCAGCAGCCCGGCGCGCGCGCTCAAGCTGCTGGCCGGCACGCTGGCCATCGTGCCGGCCTGGGCCTCGCTGGTGCTGATCCATGCCAGCGGCAGCAATGGCCACCTGTGGCTGCTGACCGCGTTGGCGGTGGTGTGGGCCGCCGATTCGGGCGCCTACTTCGCCGGCCGCACCTTCGGCCGCACCAAGCTGGCACCGCGGATCAGCCCCAACAAGACCTGGGAAGGCCTCGGCGGCGGCATGGTTGCCGGCCTGCTGGTGGCGCTGGGCTTCGGCTTCCTCGCCGGGGTCGACAGCGGCCATCTGGTGGGCCTGACCATCACCGCCGTGGTCACCGTGTTCGCCTCGGTGCTGGGCGACCTGTTCGAGAGCCTGATCAAGCGTCACGCCGGCGCCAAGGACTCGGGCCATATCATTCCCGGCCACGGCGGCGTGCTGGACCGCGTCGACGGCGTACTGGCAGCCCTGCCGGTGTTCGCCCTCGGCAAGGAAATCTTCGGATTCTGAGCATGACCAGCGTCAACGCCCCCCGCCAGGTCGCCGTGTTCGGCGCCACCGGTTCGATCGGCGCATCCGCGCTGGACGTGATCGCGCGCCATCCCGACCAGTACCGCGCCAGCGTGCTGGCCGCCGGCCGCCAGGTCGACGCCCTGGTCGCGCTGTGCGTGGCGCACCGGCCGGACCATGCGGTGATCGCCGACGAGGCCCTGTACCCGGCGCTGCGTGATGGCCTGCGCGCCGCCGGCCTGGCTACCGAGGCCCACGCCGGCGCCGCCGCCCTGGACTCCCTGGCCGCCAGCGATGCCTGCGACACCCTCGTCGCCGCCATCGTCGGCGCGGCCGGCCTGTCCTCCACGCTGGCCGCCGCCCGCGTCGGCAAGCGCATCCTGCTGGCCAACAAGGAATCGCTGGTGCTGGCCGGCGAACTGCTGATGCGCGAGGCGGCCGCCGCCGGCGCGGAAATCATCCCGATCGATAGCGAGCACAGCGCCATCTTCCAGTGCCTGCGCTCCTGCGATGCCAGCCTGGACGGCGCCGGCGTGCGCCGCATCATCCTCACCGCCTCGGGCGGCCCGTTCCGGGGGCGCACCCGCGCCGAACTGGCCCAGGTCACCCCGGCCCAGGCCGTGGCGCACCCGAAGTGGTCGATGGGCCCGAAGATCTCGGTCGATTCGGCGACGTTGATGAACAAAGGCCTCGAAGTGATCGAGGCGCACCACCTGTTCAACGTGCCCGGCGAGCGCATCGACGTGCTGGTCCACCCACAGAGCCTGGTCCATTCGCTGGTCGAGTTCGTGGACGGCTCCACCCTGGCCCAGCTCGGCCTGCCGGACATGCGCACCACCCTGGCGGTTGGCCTCGGCTGGCCGCGCCGGATCGAATCCGGCGTCGGCGGGCTGGACCTGCTGACCCAGGGCCGGCTGGATTTCGAGGCGCCCGACACCGACGCGTTCCCCTGCCTGGCGCTCGCCTGGCAGGCGATGGCAGCCGGCGGCACCGCCCCGGCCATCCTCAATGCGGCCAACGAAGTAGCGGTTTCAGCGTTTCTTCAGGGTCGGATCGCTTTCCTTGCCATTCCGGCGCTGGTGGCTAACGCTCTGTCAACACTGTCGGTGGAGTCCGCCGATACACTGGAGGTCCTGCTGAGCGCGGACCGCCGTGCCCGCCAGATCACCGAAGCCGCCATCGACCCCGCCTGAATGCCCCTCGCTCCCACTTACGCTGCCATCGCTCATGGGTGACTTCATCGGATCGGTCTGGTGGATGATCGTCAGCCTTGGCCTGCTGGTGACCTTCCATGAGTTTGGCCACTACTGGGTAGCCCGCCGCTGCGGGGTCAAGGTGCTGCGCTTCTCGGTCGGCTTCGGCCGCCCGCTGTGGATGCGCCGCAACCGCGCCGGCACCGAATTCGCCATTGCCGCCATTCCGCTCGGCGGCTACGTGAAGATGCTCGACGAACGCGAGGTCGAGGTACCGCTCGCCGAGCGCTCGCAGGCCTTCAACAACAAGACCGTGTGGCAGCGGATCGCGGTCGTCGCCGCCGGCCCGCTGGCCAACCTGCTGCTCTGCGTGTTCCTGCTCTGGGCGATGTTCGTGATCGGCCGCCAGGATTATTCGGCCACCATCGGCCGCACCACCGGCATGGCCCAGGCCGCCGGCCTGCAGGCCGGCGACCGCGTGCTGCGGGTGGACGGGCGCGACGTCGTCACCGCCGGCGAAGCCAGCATGGCCCTGACCACCGCCGCGATGGACCGTCAGGACGCCCGGGTCGAGGTACTGGACACCCAGGACCAGCAGCAGACCCGCACCCTGCCCCTGTCGCAGCTGCCCGTCGGCTTCGACGAGCGCCGCGTGCCGGTGCTGGCGGGCCTGAACTGGCAGTACTGGCTGCAGCCGGCGCTGGTGGACAGCGTGGTGCCGGGCTCGGCCGCCGAAGGCGTGCTGCTGCCGGGCGACCTGATCGTGGCCGTGGACGGCCAGCGCATCGAGGCCGCCGACCAGGTGCCGGCCCAGGTGCTGGCGCTGGGCCAGCGCGGCGGTCCGGGCATGATCGACGTGCTGCGCGCCGGCGAGCGCCTGGCGCTGGAAGTGACGCCCCAGCCGGGCAAGGGGCCCCGCGGCCAGCCCACCTGGCAGCTCGGCATCGCCTTCCCGCAGGGCCACGCCCCGGCCTACGACGCCGAGCTGAAATTCGGCCCGTTCGCCGCCGTGCCGGTGGCATTGCGCGAAACCGCCCGTCTGGCGGGCGATTCGCTGGGCATGATGCGCCGCATCGTGACCGGCAATGCCTCCCTGAAGAACGTTTCCGGGCCGGTCACGATCGCCCAGGTGGCCAATGGCACCGCCAAGCGCGGGGTGGACTGGTTCCTGTATTTCCTGGCCCTGCTGTCGCTGAGCCTGTGCATCATCAACCTGCTGCCCATCCCCATCTTGGACGGCGGGCACCTGCTGTATTACCTTATCGAGTTGGTCAAGGGCAGCCCGCTCAGTGAGCGCGCCATGGCCGCCGGTCAGTACATCGGCCTGGCGCTGCTGGCGGGACTGATGGGATTGGCGTTCTACAACGACATCCTCGGTCTGGCCCAGCGATGAACTTTTTTCTTTTGTCGTCGTCTTACACGCCGGCATCCCGCAATGTTGAAATCGACTCCAACCGGACGTGACATGACGCGACTCCCCAATCGCCGCCTGCTTGCCCTCGCACTCGCCGCCGGTTTCGGCGTGCCCGCCCTGGCGCAGGCAGCCGAGCCCTTCACCGTCAGCGACATCCGTGTCGATGGTCTGCAGCGCATCACCTCCGGTACCGTGTTCACCTACCTCCCGGTGGAGCGTGGCGACACCCTGACCGACAACAAGGTCGGCGAGACCATCCGCGCCCTGTACAAGACCGGTTTCTTCGAAGACGTGCAGATCGACCGCCAGGGCAACATCATGGTGGTGACCGTGCGTGAGCGCCCGGCGATCAACAAGCTGACCGTCACCGGCAACAAGGACATCAAGAGCGACCAGCTGCTCAAGGGCCTGAGCGACATCGGCCTGACCGAGGGCGGTACCTTCGATCGCCTGAGCCTGGACCGCGTGACCCAGGAACTGCGCCGCCAGTACAACGACCGCGGCAAATACAACGTCGACATCACCCCGACCGTGAGCCCGCTGGACCGCAATCGCGTGGACATCACCATCGCGATCAAGGAAGGCAAGGCCGCCAAGATCCAGCACGTCAACCTGGTGGGCACCGAGAAGTTCGCCTCCGAGGACATCCTGGAAACCTGGGAATCCAAGGAGCACAACTGGGCCTCGTGGTACCGCCGCGATGACCAGTACTCCAAGGAAAAACTGTCCGGCGACCTGGAAAAGCTCAACTCCTGGTACCTGGACCGCGGCTACGTGGACTTCAGCGTCGACTCCACCCAGGTGTCGATCAGCCCCGACAAGCGCGACATGTTCATCACCGCCGGCGTGACCGAGGGTGAGCAGTACAAGATTTCCGACATCAAGGTCACCGGCGACACCATCCTCCCGCAGGAAGATGTCGAGCGCATGGTGATCCAGAAGTCCGGCGACACGTTCTCGCGTGCGCTGCTGGAATTCAGCTCGGACGCCATCACCAACTCGCTGTCCAACATCGGCTACGCCTTCGCCAAGGTCAACCCGATCCCGACCAGCAACCGCGCCGACCGTACCGTGGCGATCAACATGCAGGTCGTGCCGGGCCCGCGCGTGCAGGTGCGTCGCATCACCTTCAAGGGCAACACCCGCACCTCCGACGAAGTGCTGCGTCGTGAAATGCGCCAGTTCGAGAACAGCTGGTACTCGCAGGCCGCCATCGACCGCTCCAAGATCCGCCTGCAGCGCCTGGGCTACTTCGAGGCGGTGGACGTGGAAACCCCGCAGGTCACCGGCAGCAACGACCAGGTCGACGTGGTCTACAACGTCAAGGAAACCACCTCGGGCAGCTTCGTGTTCGGCCTGGGCTATTCCCAGTCCTACGGCATGACCACCTCGGTGCAGCTGTCGCAGAACAACTTCCTCGGCGGCGGCAACCGCGTGTCGGTCGAAGCCTCGCGCAGCAGCTACCTGCAGCGCTACGGCTTCTCCTACACCAACCCGTACTTCACCGATGACGGCGTCTCGCTGGGCTACAACCTGTCGTGGCGCGAGCTGGACTACTCCGACTTCAACACCGCGCAGTACAACAGCACCAACGGTGCGGCGCAGATGATCTTCGGCGTGCCGATCACCGAGAACGACACCGTCTCGCTGATGTTCGGCATCGACAGCAACCAGATCACCACGTACCAGAATGCAACGCCGCAGGCGATCATCGACTACATCAATGCGGTCGGCCAGCGCACGTTCCACTCGTGGCGTTCGGAACTGGGCTGGGCGCGCGACACCCGTAACGACTACTTCATGCCGACCCGCGGTACCTACCAGCGCATCGGCCTGGAAACCACGCTGCCGGGTTCCACCGTCGAGTACTACAAGCTGAACTACCAGTTCTCCAAGTACTGGCCGATCATGCCGTCGCTGGTGATCAACACCCGTGCGGAAATCGGCTACGGCGACAGCTACGGCAAGGACGTCACCCGCAACATCTGCTACACGCCGGCGACCAACGACAACCCGAACCCGGTCCAGACCACGGACTGCTCGCCGTCCTCGGCCGACTACATCAAGACCGTGACCGCCACGGGCCTGCCGTTCTACGAGAACTTCTACGCCGGCGGCACCAACTCGGTGCGCGGCTTCGAAGACAACACGCTGGGCCCGCGTTCGGAACCCATCAACGGCTACACCAATGGCCAGCCGCTGGGTGGTTCGCTGAAGACCGTCGGCTCGATCGAAGCCTACTTCCCGCGTCTGTTCGACAGCCCGTCCGCGCGCATCTCGGCGTTCCTGGACTTCGGCAACGTGTACACCGGGGTGGACAACTTCAAGGCCAACGAACTGCGCGTGTCCACCGGCGTGGCGCTGCTGTGGCGCGCACCGGTCGGCCCGATCTCGATCAGCTACGCCTTCCCGCTCAAGAAGGAAGACGGCGACGAGATCGAACGGCTGCAGTTCACCTTCGGCGGTCAGTTCTGACCGACGAAGGCAACTTGCCTCCCCACCGGAGGCATGACGAGACGCCGGGCATTGCCCGGCGTTTCGTTTTGTGCCGCCAGAGGCCGCCGACTGTCCACCTGGAGCCAACAGCAGCCGGGCAGCGCCCGGCGCTACGTGGCGGCTGCCACCGTCCCCGGAACGGCCACCGGGCCACCCCGAACATGACCGAAGTCACGCCACACGGTAAACTCGCCGCGTGAACACACCTACCTATACCGCCCAGCAACTCGCCGAGCAGTTTGGCCTGCAGGTCCACGGCGATGGCGGCACCGCCATCCGTGGCGTGGCCACCCTTGCCCATGCCGGCTCCGGCCAGCTGACCTTCCTTGCCAATCCCCGCTATCGCGCCCAGCTCGCCGACAGCCAGGCCGGTATCGTGGTGCTGCGCGCCGAGGATGCCGACGCGGCGCCCGGCACCGCGCTGGTCGCCAAGGACCCGTACACCACCTTTGCCAAGATCGCCGCGCTGTTCGACATCGCGCCGACCCGGCCGCCGGGCATCCACCCCAGCGCGATCATCGATCCGGACGCGCAGGTGGCCGCCAGCGCCCACATCGGCCCGTTCGTCACCATCGGCGCGCGCAGCGTCGTCGGCGAGAACTGCATCGTTGGTGCGGGCAGCATCATCGGCGAGGACTGCACCCTGGATACCGGCTGCGAACTGATCGCGCGGGTGACCCTGGTGACCCGGGTCAAGCTCGGCAAGCGCGTGCGCATCCATCCCGGCGCCGTGCTCGGCGCCGACGGCTTCGGCCTGGCGATGGATGCCGGCCACTGGATCAAGGTGCCGCAGCTCGGCGGCGTGCGCATCGGCGACGACTGCGAGATCGGCGCCAACACCTGCGTGGACCGCGGCGCGCTCGAAGACACCGTGCTCGACAACGACGTTCGCCTGGACAACCTGGTGCAGATCGCGCACAACGTGCAGATCGGCGCGCACTCGGCCATCGCCGGCTGCACCGGCATCGCCGGCAGCGCCAAGATCGGCCGCTACTGCCTGCTGGGTGGCGCCGTCGGCGTCGTCGGCCATCTCGAGATCTGCGACAAAGTGGTCATCACCGGCAAATCGGTGGTGCGCAACTCCATCCATGAGCCGGGCGAGTACTCGTCCGGCACCCCATTGACCGACAACCGCACGTGGCGCAAAAACGCCGCGCGCTTCAAGCAGCTTGATGCCCTGGCCCGTCGCATCCTGTCTGTGAGCAAGGAGAAGGAATGAGCCACGAACAGAAGCTGCCGGACATCACCGAAATCCAGGCGTTGATCCCGCACCGTTACCCGTTCCTCCTGGTCGACAAGGTCGTTTCGATCGACTACGACAAGCGCACCATCGTCGCCACCAAGAACGTCAGCATCAACGAACCGTTCTTCCAGGGCCACTTCCCCGGCCAGCCGATCATGCCCGGCGTGCTGATCATCGAAGCCATGGCCCAGGCCGGCGGCGTGCTCACCCAGCTCACCCTGGGCCGCGATGCGCAGTCCAAGCTGTTCTACATGGTCAAGGTGGACAAGGCCCGTTTCAGCAAGCAGGTCGTGCCCGGTGACGTGCTGGAAATGCACGTGGAGATCAAGCGCGTGATCCGCAACATGGCGGTGTATGACTGTGTGGCCAAGGTCGACGGCGAGATCGTGGCCTGCGCCGAAGTGCTGTGCGCCGGCACCCGCGAATGAGCCTGGCAGGAGACCTGCGATGAGCGACAACGCCCCCCTGATCCATCCCACCGCGGTGATCGACCCGACGGCGCGACTGGCGCCCGATGTGCGCGTCGGCGCGTTCAGCCTGATCGGTGCCGACGTCGAGATCGGCGCAGGCACCGAGGTCGGTCCGCATTGCTCCATCCACGGTCCGACCCGGATCGGCCGCAACAACCGGTTCATCGGCCACGCCGCGATCGGTGGCGAGCCGCAGGACAAGAAGTACAAGGGCGAGCGCGCCGAACTGGTGATCGGCGATGACAACGTCATCCGCGAGTTCGTCACCATCAACCGCGGCACCGAAGGCGGCGGCGGCGTCACCACCGTCGGCAACGACAACTGGATGCTGGCCTACACGCACGTGGCGCACGACTGCCATGTCGGCAACCACTGCGTGTTCTCCAACAACACCACGCTGGCCGGCCACGTCACCGTGGGTGACTACGTGATCATCAGCGGCTTCGCCGGCGCGCATCAGTTCTGCCGGATCGGCGCACATGCCTTCCTCGGCATGGGCGCGCTGACCAATGGCGACGTGCCGCCGTTCACGCTGGTCGGCAGCGATACGCTGGGCCGCCCGCGCGGCATCAACAGCGAAGGCCTGAAGCGCCGCGGCTTCGACGCCGAGCGCATCGCCAGCATCAAGCGCGCCTACCGCACGCTGTATGTGGCCGGCCTGCCGCTGGCCGAAGCGAAGGTACAGCTCGCCGAACAGGCGCAGCACAGTGCGGACGTGAAGGACCTGCTGGACTTCATCGAGCACGCCGAGAGGCCGCTGCTGCGATGATGGCGGCGGGCGGGCACCTCCCCAGCGGCACGACCGCCGAGATCATCGACCTCGCGGCGGTCGTGGATGCCCAGGAAAACACCGGCCTGGCGCCGGCGCGCACCTCCGACCGCCCGGTGCGCATTGCACTGGTCGCCGGCGAAGCGTCGGGCGACCTGCTCGGTGCCGGCCTGATCCGCGAGCTGCGCCAGCGCTTCCCGAACGCCGAGTTCGCCGGTATCGGCGGCGATGCGATGCGCAGCGCCGGCTGCCAGACCTGGTTCGATGCCAGCGAGCTGGCGGTGATGGGGCTGACCGAGATCCTGCGCCACCTGCCGCGCCTGCTGAAGCTGCGCGGCGAGTTCCGCACGCGTGCGCTGGAATGGCAGCCGGATGTGTTCATCGGCATCGACGCACCGGACTTCAACCTGGGCGTGGAGCGCTGGCTGAAGGAACGCGGCATCACCACGGTGCACTACGTGAGCCCGTCGGTCTGGGCCTGGCGCGAGAAGCGGGCGGAGAAGATCGGCGCCAGCGCCGACCTGGTGCTGTGCCTGTTCCCGATGGAGCCGCCGATCTACGCGCGGCACGGCATCGATGCGCGCTTCGTCGGGCATCCGATGGCCGACGACATTCCGCTGCACAGCGACCGCGACGCGGCCCGCATGGCGCTGGGCCTGCCGGCCAACGCCAAGGTGCTGGCGGTGCTGCCGGGCAGCCGCCTGGGCGAGATCGGCAAACTCGGCGAAGCCTTCTTCGAAGCCGCCTGGCAGGTCTCCGAGCGCATTCCGGGGCTGCATGTGGTGGTCCCGGCCGCCAATCCGGCCTGCCGCCGCCTGATCCAGGAACAGTTGTCGCGCTCGGCGCTGCCGGTGGCGCATTCGCACCTGCTCGATGGCCAGGCCCGTGACGCGATGATCGCCGCCGACGTGGTGGTGCTGGCGTCGGGCACGGCGACCCTGGAAACCATGCTGGTCAAGCGCCCGATGGTGGTCGGCTACCGCGTGGCCGAGCTGACCTACCGCATCGTCAAGGCGCTGGGCCTGATCAAGGTCGACCGCTTCGCGCTGCCCAACATCCTGGCCGGCAAGGACCTGGCGCCGGAGCTGATCCAGCACGACTGCGTGCCGGACAAGCTGGCAGCCGCCATCCTGCAGTGGTTCGATCACCCGCAACGCATCGCCGATCTGCAGGGCACCTACGCGCAGCTGCACCTGCAGCTGCGCCGCGACGCCTCGGCGCGTGCCGCCGACGCCGTGGCCGAACTGCTGCTGCGCCAGCCACGCACGGGCGACGCGGCGTGAGCCGCCGCCATGCCGCGGCCGCATCGCTGGCGCTATTCGACGGCGCGGCCCTGGCCACGGTGGCACCGCGTTACGTCGCGGGCGTGGACGAAGCCGGGCGCGGCCCGCTTGCCGGACCTGTCGCGGTGGCTGCCGTGGTGTTCTGCCCGGACCGCCCACGCCTGAACGGCCTGGACGACTCCAAGCAGCTGACCGCGCTGCGCCGCGACGCGCTGTTCGACAGGATCCAGCAACGTGCGCTCGCCTTCCACGTGGTGATGGTGGACGTGGCCGAGATCGACGCCCTCAACATCTACCAGGCCACGATGCTCGGCATGCGCCGCGCGGTCGAGGGCGTGGCCCACGTGGCGCAGTTCGCCCGCATCGACGGCAATGTGGTGCCCAAAGGCCTGCCCTGCCCGGCCCAGGCACTGGTCGGCGGCGACGCCCTTGACCGCGCGATCATGGCCGCCTCGATCCTGGCCAAGGTCACCCGCGACCGCTACATGCTGGCGCTGCACGAGCAGCACCCCGAATACGGCTTCGACCAGCACAAGGGCTACGGCACCCCGGCCCACCTGGCCGCCCTGCGCACCCACGGCCCCTGCCCCCAGCACCGCCGCAGCTTCGCGCCGGTGCGGGAATGCGTAGTCACAGGCATCGCGTAGAGCCGGGCTCTGCCCGGCTGCTTCACGCATCTGGGCGAGCAGCCGATGGCCCGTGGTCATTCTGGTTTGGCGGGACGGTGCGGGTTGCCGGCCGCAGCTTCCCCGCGCGTGCAGGCTGCCTTCTGACTTCACGGCTGGGGTGCGGGCGGTGGGTTGCCGGGACACGCCGCAAGTACATCCATGTAGGCTCGTTCGCGCCATCCCTGGCGCTGTACGGTCCCGCCAACCCACCGCCCGCACCCCTTCGACAGATGTCCGGTGGCCGGGGAAACACCCATAGCGGAGCGACGCCTGTCGCGGGGGTACGACCGCCCCTGCGGGCACGTCGTCCGTCGGGGGGCTGCGGTGGGGGCAGGGGCGCGGGACCGTAGAGCGCCAGGGATGGCGCGAACGAGCCCCCAGGGATGGGTTCACGGCGTGTCCCGCGCCCCTGCCCCCACCGCAGCCCCAGCACGGGCACCCTCCGAACAAGGCCGTTGCCGTGGCTCCAGCTCCAGGTCCGGGCTTAACCCCGACAGCTGTCAAGCCTTGTTCGGCATGTCCCGCGCCGCTACCCTGACCGGGCATTACATTGGCCCGGCATGTCCACTTCCCGTTTCGTACATCTCCACGTCCACACCGAATTTTCGCTGGCGGATTCGACCATTCGTGTCCCGGCGAAGCCGGATCAGGCCGACCCGAAGAAAGCCAAGCAGGCCAACCTGCTCAGCCGCGCGGTGGAACTGAAACTGCCGTCGCTGGCAGTGACCGACCTGAACAACCTGTTCGCGCTGGTCAAGTTCTACAAAGCGGCCGAAACCGTCGGCATCAAGCCGATCGCCGGTGCCGACATCATGATCGCCGAAGAGGGCATGACGCCCTGGCGCATGACCCTGCTCTGCCGCGACCGCGACGGCTATCTCAGCCTCTCGCGCCTGCTGACCCGCGCCTGGATGGAAGGCCACCGCCCGGAAGGCGGCGTCGCCGTGCATCCGGAGTGGCTCAAGGCCGGCTGCCACAACCTGTTCGCCCTGGCCGGCCGCGAGAGCCTGGCCGGGCGCCTTGCCAGTGAAGGCCGCCACGATCTGGCCGAGCAGCAGCTCGCCGACTGGCAGCGCGTGTTCGGCGACGGCCTGCACCTGGAACTGACCCGTACCGGTCGCGACGGCGAAGAAGCCTTCAACCAGTTCGCCCTGCAGGCCGCCGGTCAGCGCGGCCTGCCCGTGGTGGCCAGCAACGACGTGCGCTTCCTGCAGCCGGACGATTTCAGCGCGCACGAAGCGCGCGTCTGCATCTCCTCCGGCCGCGTGCTCGACGACCCCAAGCGCCCGCGCGACTACAGCGACCAGCAGTACCTCAAATCGCCCGAAGAGATGTGCGCGCTGTTCGCCGACATCCCCGACGCGATCGACAACACGCTGGCGCTCGCGCAGCGCTGCAACATCGAAATGCGCCTGGGCACCTACTTCCTGCCCAATTATCCGGTGCCCGACAACGAAACGCTGGACAGCTGGATCTGCAGCGAATCGCGCAAGGGCCTGGACGCGCGACTGGAAAAGAACCCGCTGGCCGACGGCAAGACCCGCGCCGATTATGTCGAGCGCCTGGAGTTCGAGCTCGCCACCATCATCAAGATGGGCTTCCCCGGCTACTTCCTGATCGTGGCCGACTTCATCCAGTGGGGTAAGAGCCAGGGCATTCCGATCGGCCCCGGCCGTGGTTCCGGTGCCGGTTCGCTGGTGGCCTGGGCGCTGCAGATCACCGACCTCGACCCGATCCCGTACAACCTGCTGTTCGAGCGGTTCCTCAACCCCGAACGCGTGTCGATGCCCGACTTCGACATCGACTTCTGCATGGACCGCCGCGACGAAGTCATCGACTACGTTGCACGCAAGTACGGCCGCGAGCGGGTCAGCCAGATCATCACCTACGGCACCATGGCCGCCAAGGCGGTGGTGCGCGACTCCGGCCGCGTGCTCGGCTTCCCCTACGGCCTGGTCGATGGCGTCTCCAAGCTCATTCCCAACATCCTGGGCATCTCGCTCAAGGACGCGATGGGCGAAGGCAAAGACTCGGAAATGGCCTCGCCGGAGCTGATCCAGCGCTACCAGTCCGAGGACGATGTGCGCGACCTCATCGACCTGGCCCGCCAGCTCGAGGATCTCACCCGCAACGCCGGCAAGCATGCCGGTGGCGTGGTGATCGCGCCCGAACCGCTGGCCGAATTCTGCCCGCTGTTCGCCGAACACGACGAAGGTGGACGCGGGCGCAACCCGGTCACCCAGTTCGACAAGAACGACGTCGAAGAAATCGGCCTGGTGAAGTTCGACTTCCTCGGCCTGCGCACGCTGACCATCATCGATTGGGCGGTCAAGGCGATCAACAAGCGCCATGCCCGTGCCGGCATTCCGCCGGTGGACATCACCGCCCTGCCGCTCGACGACGCCCCCACCTACAAGGACATCTTCGCCAACGGCAATACCGGCGCGGTGTTCCAGTTCGAATCCTCGGGCATGCGCCGCCTGCTGAAAGACGCGCGCCCCGACCGCTTTGAAGATCTGATCGCGCTGGTGTCGCTGTACCGCCCCGGCCCGATGGACCTGATTCCCTCCTTCAACGCGCGAAAGCACGGGCAGGAAGAGATCATCTACCCCGATCCGCGCACCGAAGCGATCCTGAAAGACACCTACGGCATCATGGTGTACCAGGAGCAGGTGATGCAGATGGCGCAGATCGTCGGCGGCTACTCGCTGGGCGGCGCCGACCTGCTGCGCCGCGCGATGGGCAAGAAGGTGCCGGCCGAAATGGCCAAGCATCGTGAAATCTTCCGCGAAGGCGCGGCCAAGGATGGCGTCGTCGAAGCCAAGGCCGACGCGATCTTCGACCTGATGGAGAAGTTCGCCGGCTACGGCTTCAACAAGTCGCACGCCGCCGCGTACGCGCTGGTCAGCTACCAGACCGCCTGGCTGAAACGGCACTACCCGGCCGAATTCATGGCGGCCACGCTGTCCTCGGACATGGACAATACCGACAAGGTGGTCGGCTTCCTCGCCGAAGTACGCAACCTCGGCCTGACCGTGCTGCCGCCGCGCGTCAATGAATCGGCCTACATGTTCGAAGCCTCCAGCGCCGACACCATCGTGTATGGCCTGGGCGCGATCAAGGGCGTTGGCCAGGGCGCCTGCGAAGCAATCGTCGACGAACGCCAGCGCGGTGGGCGTTACGCCTCGCTGCTGGATTTCTGCATGCGTATCGAGTCGGGCAAGCTCAACCGGCGCACGCTGGAAGCGATGATCAACTGCGGCGCGCTCGACGGGCTGGGCAAGAACCGCGCCTCGCTCATGCTGCAGCTGCCGGAGGTGCTCAAGGCCACCGACCAGATGTCGCGCGAGAAGGCCTCGGGGCAGAACTCGCTGTTCGGCGCCCCCGATCCGGTCAGCACCGCCCAGCAGCTGGACCTGCCCGAGACCAAGGAATGGGCGCTGGGCCAGCTGCTCGACGGCGAGCGCGAAACGCTGGGCTTCTACCTCAGCGGCCATCCGTTCGATCCGCATGCGGACGACGTCAAGGAACTGGTCGGCACCGACCTGGGCATGCTCGAGAAGCTGATCCCGCCGGCGCGCCCGAGCAAGGACGGCGAGAAGCGCGCCTGGCGCCAGGAAACCCCGGTGATCCTCGCCGGCCTGGTGGTCGGCGTGCGGCGCAAAGGCGAAAGCCAGGTGTTCATGCAGCTCGAAGACGGCAAGGGCCGGGTCGAATGCAGCGCGTTCTCCGATGGCCTGGCCGAGTTCGGCCACCTGATGACCAAGGACCGCATCCTGGTGGTCAAGGGCGGCCTGCGCGAGGACGAGTTCAATGGCGGCTACGCCCTGCGCATCCGCCAATGCTGGGACTTCGAGGACATCTGCGCCAACTACGCCACGCGTCTGTCGCTGCGCCTGGACCTGCGCCAGGGGCGCCCGGTGTGGGCGCGCATCAATGCGCTGCTGGACCGCCATCGCCCGGGCCGCACGCCGCTGCGCCTGGACCTGCTGCTGGACTCCGACCAGGGGCCCATCGCCGGCATGCTCGACGTGGCCGGCGACATCGCCGTGCGCGTGGACAGCCACCTCGTCGATGCGCTCCGCGCCGACCCCGCCGTGCGTACCCTGAAGGTGCGCTACAGCCCCCCGTGGGCGAACTGATCCGCTCCATCCGCACTACAGGTACCTTGTTTTGATCAAGCGTTTCACCGTGCTGCTGTGTGCAGCCGTTGCCATCGCCGGCTGTTCCAGTCCCGCCCAGACCTTCGTGATCGACAACCCGCGCGATGCCCCGCTGATCGTGCGCATCGACGGCAATGAACTGCCGATCGCCGCCCACGCCTCGCGCCCGGTCAATCTCACGCCCGGCGAGCACCACCTGCAGAGCGCGCCGCTGGGCGATGTGCGCTTCATCGTGTACGCACGCGGCAAGGGCGGGCTGATCAACCCCACCCTGGCCGAGTACGTGATCGCACAGGAGGTCTACGTCACCGACGACAGCAAGCGCGCCAACTTCGGCCGCCTCGACCACCGCATCGAGCTTGGCGGCGTGCCCTTCGACGGCCCCTACCAGACCACCCACGACCTGTTCATCGACAGGTCCTGGACGTTCGAGGTGCGCGAGCCCTTCCCAGACGTGCAGACCGTGGCCCACGTGGACGACAGCGGCGGCCGCATCAACACCAAGATCTTCACCGCCCCGGACTTCATCGCCTACGTGGAAGCCGGCGCGGGCCAGCCCGGTGCCTACCTGCGCGCGCAGCCGGCCGGCTATGTCGCGCCGCGGTACGTGCTGGAAGCCGCACCGGCCACCCTGCCGGCACTGGACCCGGTGTTCGAGGCCCATGCCGGCCCGCTGCGCGAGCTGTACACGCGCTACCTGCACGCCACCACCGCCGATGCCCAGCTGCAGCTGCAGCAGGAGGCCCACCAGGCGCAGATGGCCTTCACCGCCGCGACCGCCTCGCTGGGGGCCGGGCTGCCGGTGGAGGCCAACGAGGCCTACAACACCTTCGTCCAGACCCGCAGCCGCCTGATGGGCAGCGCCGTACTGGTCGTGCCCTGAGCCACGCCACGGCTGGCGTGGTTGGCCCCGCTGCGCTACCGTCGCCTTTCCAGACGACGGCGTACGGGGCTTTTCGGCGCATTCGGCTACACTTTCCCTCTTTACTTCACGACGGCTTCCGATGAATCCGAACTACCTCGACTTCGAGCAACCCATCGCTGATCTGGAGGCGAAGATCCAGGAACTGCGCAGCGCCAGCGCCGGTCCTGCGGTCAATGTCGAGGCCGAGGTGCACGCCCTGCAGGACAAGCTGCGGGTGCGCACCGCGCAGATCTTCCGCAACCTGACCTCGTGGCAGATCCTGCAGCTGGCCCGTCACCCCTCGCGCCCCTATACCGCCGACTACATCCGCATCATCTGCGATGAGTTCCAGGAACTGGCCGGCGACCGCGCCTTTGCCGACGACAAGGCGATCATCGGCGGCCTGGCCCGCATCGGTGGCCGCCCGGTGATGCTGATCGGGCACCAGAAGGGCCGCGACACCAAGGAAAAGATCAAACGCAACTTCGGCATGCCCAAGCCGGAGGGCTACCGCAAGGCCCTGCGCCTGATGAAGATGGCCGAACGTTTCGGCCTGCCGGTGCTGACCCTGATCGATACCGCCGGTGCCTGGCCGGGCATCGACGCCGAATCGCGCGGCCAGTCCGAGGCGATCGCCCGCAACCTGATGGAGATGGCCGAACTGAAGGTCCCGGTGATCTGCACCGTGATCGGCGAAGGCGGCTCCGGTGGCGCGCTGGCGCTGGGCGTTGGCGACCGCACGGTGATGCTGGAATACAGCGTGTACTCCACGATCAGCCCGGAAGGCTGTGCCTCGATCCTCTGGAAGGACGCCGGCAAGGCCAAGGACGCGGCCGAACAGCTCGGCCTGACCGCCCCGCGCCTGAAGGGCCTGGGCCTGGTCGACAAGGTGGTGCGCGAGCCCACCGGCGGTGCCCACCGCAACCCGACCCAGATGGCCAAGCGCCTCAAGGCAGTGCTGCTCAACGAACTGGACCAGCTGGAAAAGCTGTCCACCGGCGACCTGCTGCAGAAGCGCTACGAGCGCCTGCGCAGTTACGGCGCGTACGAAGCGGCCTGATCGGCCTGCCAGGCAGACAAAAAAACCGGACGCGCAGGCGTCCGGTTTTTTTTGGGCTGCTCTGCCGTTTCGAGGCCCTTCGCCGAGGGGCCTGACGGCCACTGCGGGGCCCGGCGCGCAACGTCAGAACGGCTTGGCGAGCACCAGCCACACCACGCCGATGAACAGCACCAGCGGCAACTCGTTGAACCAGCGCAGCGCGCGCGACGACGGCAGCGCCCTGCCCTTCACCGACGCCTTCAACAGGCGTCCGGTCCACGAGTAGTACACCAGCAGCAGCACCACCAGGCCCAGCTTGGCATGCAGCCAGGCCGCCGCACCGGGCGGTGCCATCGTCGGGAAGTCCGGGATCACCCGGTAGCCCAGCCACAGCACCAGGCCCAGGATCAGCGCGAAGCCGAACATCATGTGGCCGAACCGGTACAGGCGCAGGCCCATCAACTGCAGGCGCTCGGTCACCGGCAGCTGGCCGGCGGTCTCGCTGAGATTGACCAGAATCCGTGGCAGGTAGAACACCGCCGCCATCCACGCCACCACGAACAGCAGATGGAACGTCTTGACCCAGAGATACATGTGCTCGCTCCATCGGCTGGCGTGGGAAGTGTCCCATTTTCACCCATTCACCCCTGCCGCGCATGCGCGACGGTTTGACGCAGTACGATGGCGTCCGTTTCTTCCGTTGCCCGGCTCCTTTCATGCACAAGACCTACGACCAGGCCTATTTCCAGCGCTGGTACCAACCCGACCAGACCGGCGGTGCCGCACGCCTGGCACGCAAGGTCGCCCTGGCCGTGGCCAGCGCCGAGTACTACCTGGAACGTCCAATCCGCAGCGTGCTGGACATCGGCTGCGGCGAAGGCGCCTGGCGCGCGCCGCTGCTGAAGCTGCGCCCGCGCGTGCAGTACCTCGGTTTCGACAGCAGCGAGTACGCCGTGCACCGGTATGGCCGCAGCCGCAATCTGCACCTGGCCCGGGTCGGCGACTTCGCGTGGCTGCGCCCGTGCGCGCCGGTGGACCTGCTGGTGTGCTCGGATGTGATGCACTACGTGCCCAGCCGCGAACTGCGCCCGGCGCTGGCCGGGTTTGCCGAGCTGACCGGCGGCATCGCCTTCCTGGAGACCTTCAGCGCCGACGATGCCTTCGAAGGCGACCACGAGGGCTTCCAGGCGCGCCCGGCGCGCTGGTACCGCAGCCAGCTCAAGTCGGTCGGCTTCACGGCGCTGGGCTCGCACTGCTGGCTCTCGCCGGCGCTGGCCGGCGAGGCGGCGGCGCTGGAACGCGGCGCGCCCTGATCGCACCGGCAAATGAGACGCTCCCCGTATTAACGCACCCGGTTGACGGGTGCGCTATGCTGCGCGGCAACATAAGACCATACATATTCGGACGTCATGCTTTATCAGCTGCATGAATTGACCCGCAACCTGCTCGCCCCCTGGGTGCACCAGGCCCAGGCCAACGCGAAGTTCTTCGCCAACCAGGGGCACTGGTGGTCGCAGATGCCTGGCGCCGATCGTCTTGCGGCGGTGAACGAGCTGTTCCATCGCATCGGCAAGGATTACGAGAAGCCCGAATGGGGCATCAACGAAATCGATGTCGATGGCGAGCGCGTGCCGATCGTCGTCCACGAAGAAATCACCAAGCCGTTCTGCAAGCTGCTGCGCTTCAAGCGCCACAGCAACGAAGCGGACCAGCTCAACACCATGCTCAACCAGCCGTTCGTGCTGGTGGTGGCGCCGCTGTCCGGCCACCACGCCACGCTGCTGCGCGACACCGTGCGCACGCTGCTGCGCGATCACCGCGTGTACGTCACCGACTGGGTTGACGCGCGCATGGTGCCCGGCAGCGAAGGCGAGTTCGGGCTGGAGGATTACATCGCCTATGTGCAGGAGTTCATCCGTCACCTGGGCGGTGACACGCTGCACGTGGTGAGCGTGTGCCAACCGACGGTGCCGGTGCTGGCCGCGGTGTCGCTGATGGCCAGCCGTGGCGAACCGACGCCGCGTTCGCTGGTGATGATGGGCGGCCCGATCGATGCGCGCTGCAGCCCCACCGCAGTGAACAACCTGGCCACGCAGAACCCGCTGTCGTGGTTCGAGAACAACGTGATCCACACCGTACCGGCCACCTACCCCGGTGCCGGCCGCCGCGTGTATCCGGGCTTCCTGCAGCACGCCGGGTTCCTGTCGATGAACCCGAGCCGTCACTTCAGTTCGCACTGGGATTTCTATGCCGACCTGGTCAAGGGCGACATGGAGGATGCCGACGCGCACCGCCGCTTCTACGACGAGTACAACGCCGTGCTGGACATGCCGGCCAAGTACTACCTCGACACGATCCGCGTGGTGTTCCAGGAGTTCCTGCTGCCGCGCGGCGAGTGGTATGTGCAGGGTGAGCGCGTGGACCCCGCCGCGATCACCGGCACCGCACTGCTGAGCATCGAGGGCGAGCTGGACGATATCGCCGGCCTCGGCCAGACCGAAGCGGCGCAGGCCCTGTGCACCGGCATCCCGGCCGGGCGCCGCGAGCACTTCATCGTGGAAGGTGCCGGCCATTACGGCATTTTCAGCGGCCGCCGCTGGCGCGAAACGGTGTACCCGAAGGTGCGCGATTTCTTCGCGGCCGCCAACGCGCAGGCCGCCGCCGCCAAACCGAAAAAGGCGGCCAAGGCCGCCAGCAACGTCACCCCGATCCGCAAGAAGGCCGGGTGACGCCGACGGAGCCGGCTGCTGGCCGGCTCCGTTCCATCGCCGTCTGGAGCCGGCCGGCGGCCGGCACTACGGTTACAGGCGGACCAGCAGGTGCTTGGCGAGCTGGCCGTGCAGATGGCCGATGCCGCGTGCCAGGTGCATGGTCACGAACAGCAGCAGGATCCCGGTCACGGCCAGCAGCGGCGTGGCCCAGATCGACAGCATCTGATCGCCATCGATGTAGATGCCCGGCATCGTGCCGGTGAACAGCGCCGCCACCGGCGCCCAGATGAAGCCCAGCGACACCGACAGCAGCGTGACGGCGATGGTGAAGTACACGATGCCCAACGGCAGCATCAGCACGAAGTACAGCAGGGTCAGCCAGGTGCGGCCGTCGGTGAACATGTCGCCGATCCGCTGCAGCCAGCTGCGGCTGCGGTCGGCATAGCGCGGCCGGCGCGGCATGCGCTCGCCCAGCAGCGCTTCCACCAGCCGCCCTTCCAGCAGCGCCAGGCCACGTACCGAGCCGAAGAACAGCACCGTGAGCGGTATGCCGATGATCAGGATCAGCAATCCCAGCGACAGCGACAACCCGGTGACGACCCACGTAAAGAAGAAGATGCCGGTCGCCAGCGACAGCAGCATGTAGAACAGGGCGCCGTAGGTGCGCGCTTCCAGCGCCACGCCGAAGAAGCGTGCCAGCAGCGAGCGCGGCTTGGCCGGTGCCTGCGGCGGCGGCACGGCGGTGGCGGCCGTCGCGCCCGCCACACCCGCGGCAACGCCAGCCGCAACGGGCGGGGCACGGCGTACCGGCACCGCACCGGCGGTGGGCGTGCGCAGCGCGCGGCTCACGGTGATTTCGGTTTCCCGGTAGATCTCGGCCACTTCGTCCGGGGCGCCATAGCTGCCGGCGACATCGGCGATCACCTCGGCCTCGCTGCGGCCCGGCTGGGCGGCCAGCTCCGAGCGCAGGTATTCCTCGGCATCGTAAAGGGCGTCCTGCACCATCGCCGGATCGGCATCGTGCAGGGCGTCGCGCAGCTGCGCCAGGTACTGCGGAATGGTGGTGGGCAGGCTGCTGCCTGCCGTGGTCGGGTCGTTCATTGCAGTACCCCCTCCAACACGGAATCGACGGAATCGCGGGTGGCGCGCCAGGCCTGGATCCACTGCTCCAGTACCTCGCGGCCGCGGTCATTGATGCGGTAGTAGCGTCGCGGCGGACCGGCCATCGACGGTTCGACATGGCTTTCCAGCAGCCCGGCCCCTTCCAGGTTGCGCAGTACCGGGTACAGGGCGCTCTGCTTGCCGCTCAGCACCCCCTCGCCCACCCGTTCCAGCTCCTTGGCGATCAGGTAGCCGTAGAGCGGTTCGCCGGCCTTGGCCAGCACCGCCAGCAGGGCCAGCGAAACCGTGCCGGCACTGAGCTCTTTCTGGAATTTCTTCAGCTGGGCATCGAGGTCGCTCATGGCGGTCTCCAACTAGCGTGGAGTCAACACTAGTGTGAAGTCAGCTATAGCGAACGTGCCGTTAGTCACCGTGCCGGCCGTCAGGGTCCGTGCTGGCGGCGGCAGCCACGCTTCGCGCACAATCGGCGGATACATCCTGAACGGGTCCGCCATGTCGCTACGTCGTCCTGCCCTGCTCGCCCTCGCCCTGGCCTGTGTGCTGCCCTCCCTCGTCTCGGCCGCAACGCCTTACCGCAGCCCGCAGCAGATCCTGGCGGCCTCGCCGGACAGCGACTGGCGCACGCCGGACCCGGCCAACCTGCTGTACATGAACCTGGACAGCGGCCGGGTCATCATCGAGCTGGCCCCGGACTTCGCGCCGGCGCATGTGGCCAACATCCAGACCCTGGCCCATGAGCACTTCTGGGACGGCGAGAGCATCTACCGGGCACAGGACAATTTCGTGGTGCAGTTCGGCGATGCCGATGCCGACGATGCGGCCAAGGCCAAGCCACTGGGTTCGGCCAAGCGCAAACTGCCGGCCGAGTTCCAGCGCGACAGCACGGGCCTGAAGGTGGCGGTGCTGCCGGATCGCGATGGCTGGGCCGACCGCACCGGTTTCGTCGATGGTTTCGCCGTGGGCCAGGACGCGCAGGACGGCAAGACCTGGCTGGCGCACTGCTATGGCGCGCTGGGTGCCGGGCGCAGCAACGAGGAAGACAGCAGCATCGGGGCGGAACTGTACGTGGTGACCGGGCAGTCGCCGCGCCAGCTGGACCGCAACATCACGCTGGTGGGCCGCGTACTGCAGGGCATGGAACTGCTCAGCGCACTGCCGCGTGGGCCGGCGCCGATGGGGTTCTACGCCGATGCCGCGCAGCGCACACCGATCCGCTCGATCCAGCGCGCCAGTGATGTGCCGGCGGCGGAACGGCCGGCGCTGCAGGTGCTGCGCACCGATTCGAAAACCTTCGCCGATACGGTGGAGGCGCGCCGCAACCGGGTGGACGACTTCTACAAGCGCCCGGCCGGGCATATCGACCTGTGCAATATTCCGGTGCCGGTGCGGTAACGCCGGCGGCGCCTATCGCTTCTGCGAGGCCGCCACGCTGCCGAGGATCAGGGCGCCGGCGACGACCATCGCCCAGGTCACCGGCTCGCCGAGGAACAGCCACGCAAACAGCGCGCCGAACATCGGCACGAGGTAGGTCACCGTGGACGCGCGGGCCGGGCCGATGCGTGCGATGAGGCGGTAGAACATCAGGAAGGCCAGGCCGGTGCAGACCACGCCCAGGGCGATGGCGCAGGCCCAGGCGAGCACCGGAATCGGGGCGGTGGGCCAATGGGTGAGTGCCATCGGCAGCAGCAGGATCGCCGCGCAGCCCAGCGTGGCACCGGCCGAGGCCGCCGGCGGCAGGCCGGTCATGTGGCGCTTGACCAGGTTCACGCCCAGGCCGTACAGCAGCGCGGCCAGGGCGCCGGCCACCACGGCCGCGCCGATGCTCAGCCCGGACACCTTGGCGGTGGCCAGCACCACCACGCCGGCGAAGCCGACCAGCAGGGCGATGGCGCGCCGCATGCCGATCTTCTCGCCGAAGAACAGGAAGGCGATCAGCGCCGCGAACAGGACCGTCATCGCGTTGCAGATCGCGCCGATCGCGGCCGGCGCCCGTTGTGCGGCCCAGGCGAACAGCACGAACGGGATCGCCGAGTTGATCAGGCCGATCGGTGCCAGCCACAGCCAGCGCCGGGCCGGGAACTGCGCGCGGGCCTGCCACAGGAACGGCAGCAGCACGAGCGCGCCGAGCAGCAGCCGCACCTCGACCAGGGCGTAGGGGCCGAAGGACGGCACGGCCACCCGCATGAACAGGAACGAGCAGCCCCAGATCGCGCCGAGCACGGTCAGCTCCAGCGGCGTGCGCCAGTCGCGTTCGGCCGGGGCCGCAGCGAGCGGTGCGCCGCTCATGGCCGCACCCCGGACAACAGGCAGATGCGCGGCTGGCAGGCGTTCGCGGACGGCAACATGGGATCGGCTCCGGGGGACAGGGGCACAGCATCCGCCTACCGGGACAGGCCCACAAGCGCGTAGTATCCGGGCAAGCCACAAATCTGATTTGGGTCTCGACCATGATTCTTCGGCCTGCCCTGCTGCCTGCGCTGGGGGTGTTCGCGGTTGCCGCGCGTCACCAGAATTTCGCGCACGCCGCCCAGGAGCTGCATCTCACCGCCAGCGCGGTGAGCCACCACGTCCGCAAGCTGGAAGACCTGCTCGGGACGGTGCTGTTCCAGCGCCACGCACGCGGGGTACGGCTCACGGTGGAAGGACGGCAACTGGCCGATGCCGCCGCAGCCGCGCTGAGCGATCTCAATGCGGTGGCCGGCAACCTGCACCCGCAGGCGGACACCGTGCCGCTGCGCATCACCACCATCCGCTCGCTGTCGTACTGCTGGCTGGTGCCACGCCTGCCGCGCTTCACGCTCCAGCACCCGCGCATGCGCATCGAGCTGCAGACCAGCACCGAGCTGGTGCGGTTCGATGAAAACGGGCCGGAGCTGGGCATCCGCTACGGGCTGGGCCAGTGGCCAGGACTGCGCGCGCACCATCTGATGGACGACGAGCTGTGCCCGGTCGCCTCGCCCGCGCTGGCCGGGGTGGCCGCGCTGCGCGAGCCGGCGCAGATCGCCCGCCTGCCGTTGATCAGCGACATGTCGCCGCAGGGCTGGCGCGACTGGTTCCGTGCCGCCGGCGTGCGCGGGCTGGAGCTGCCGGCGCTGCATACCTTCAGCGACAGCACCGACGCCATGCGCGCGGCGGTCTACGGGATCGGCGCGGTGCTGGCGCGCAAGCACATCGCCCAGCCGTACCTGCAGCGTTACGAACTGGTGCGGCTGCCCGGCCCGGCGCTGAAAGCGCGCTATGCCTACTACGTGGTCCATGCCGAACACCGCCCGCTCAGTCCCACCGCGCTCGCGTTCATGGACTGGCTGCGGCGCGAGGCGCAGGACGAACGCACACCGGTGCCGGCGCTGCCGGACGAACTGCTGGGGCTGCCGGCGGACGGTCGCTAGCGTCGCCGGTCGTCACCCGTTCTTGTCCGCTGCGCGGCTAGGCTGAGGATCCCTTTCCCCCAAGGCGCACTCATGGCCCTGTTGCGACTCCGAATCACCGGCAGCGAAGACGATGCGCGTGCCATCACCGACCTGCTGCAGAGCATCGAGGGAATCGAACATGTGGAAGAAACCGACGACCTGATGCCGCACATGGACGACGACGATTCCAGCTCGGCCGGTCTGTCCGATGACGTCGGTCCGGGCATCCACGAACTGGAAGTGGAGGTCGGCAACGACTACACCGCCCAGCGCGTGCGCGATGCGGTGCAGGAGCTTGCGCTGGAACTGGACGTGTTCGTCGAGTACGAGCACGACGAAGGCTGATCTGCGCGCGGTGCCGGCTCACGCCGGCACCGTCGTGGTTCGCTCAGTGCTTTGCCTGCAGGCGGCGCTGACGGCGACGCCACAGCTTCACGCCGATCCATCCGAACACCCACAGCACCACGGCCACCGGCAGCAGCGCGGCCATCGCGCGGATGACGAATGCGACGCTGGAGGTGAGGATCGCACCGGACTCGCGCAGCGCCTCGCCAATTTCGCTGCGGCTGCGCTGCCCTGACGGCGTATGGAACTGCATCGTGACCAGCTGGGTGTCGATCCGGCGGCGCTGCTGCGCGGCATCCTTGTTGGCCTGCTCGACGCCGGCTTCGATCTCCGCCAGCCGCTGGCTCACCACCAGCAGATCGGCCGTGGTGATGGTTTTGCTGTCCTGGTAGGCGAGCAGGCGCGCGTGTTCCTTCTCCAGCCGGGCCTTGGTCAGCGCCGTATCGGCCACCTGCTGGGCCAGGTCCTCGGCATGGGTGTTGCGCGAGGAGACCTCAGCGCCCTGCCCGGCCAGGCCGATGATCGGCTCCACGCCCTTGGGTGCGATGCGCACGCGGATCGAGCCGGTCGGGTACTCGCCGCCCTGCTGGCCCACCTGCAGCACCGCGCAGTCGCCGAAGCGCGCAGACTGGCAGGCGTCGGCGATCTGCTTGACGCGCGGGCCGATCTGTCCGGCATCCAGGCGGATGTCCAGGTCATGCTCGTAGGCCAGCGCGGCGCCCTCAGGCGACGCCACCGCGCCGGCGCCACCGCCATCGGGGGCGGCCGTGCCGGTCTTGCTGCACCCGGTTGCAGCCAGCAGCAGCGTCCCTGCAAGGGCACCGGCAAGGTGCCACATCATCCGTTTCATTACTGGCTTGCTCCATCGAATCGCGTGATCGTGAGCCCGTCGAGGTCGACCCCGGGCAGGCAACGTACATTCACCGCCACCATCGCCTGGCCACTGCGTGGGTCCACACCCTCGCTGAACGGGGCGGTGCCGCAGGTGCGGCAGTGGTGGTGCTCCAGGTGCTGTCGGTTGAACTGGTAGGTAGCCACCTGCGCCGGGTCGGTGCGCAGGGTGAGCGCAGCGCGGGGGGCGAACCACAGCAGCCCTCCCCGGCGGCGGCACAGCGAGCAGTTGCAGTCCAGTACCTCGGCAATGGGGTCGGCGGCCTCGACCACGAACGCAATCTGCCCGCAATGGCAGCTTCCTTCGTATTGCATGGCACCTCTCCCGACCGGAAAGCGTCATGGTAATCCAATGGCACGGGGACAAAGCCCCCCGGCGGGCCTATCCTCGGGGATTGTCCCCAGTACAGGATCCACGATGCGCCAGCATCTCCTTGCCCTCGCCCTGGTCGCCGCCCTCGGCGGCTGCCAGCAGGCCGACGCTCCGCCTGCCGCAACCGACGCCCCGGCCGCTGCGGCCAGCACCAGCGACGCCGCTGTCGATACCGCCTTCGCCGACCTGTCCAAGCGCGCGCTCGACACGTGGATGCAGCTGTCGCCGATCAGCGCCACGCAGATCGGTGACCACCGCTATGACAGCGAGATCGACGATCTGAGCGCCGCCGGCCAGCAGAAGATGCTGACCGCCTACAAGGGCCTGGTCGCCGATCTGGACCGCATCGACGTGAGCAGGCTGTCGCGCGAGAACCAGGTGGATGCGGCGATTCTGCGCAACCAGCTGCAATCGGACATCTGGAACGCCGAGGTGCTGCAGTCGTCCAAGTGGGACCCGCAGATCTACAACGGCCTGGCCGGCAGCGCGATCTACAGTCTGATGGCGCGCGAGTTCGCGCCGCTGCCGGAGCGGTTGAAGTCGGCCACTGCGCGCATGGAAAAGCTGCCGGCGATCTTCGCCCAGGCGCGTGAGAACCTCGACGCGGCCCGCGTGCCGAAGATCCACGCCGAGACCGTCGCCAAGCAGAACCGCGGCATCCTCAGCATCGTCGATTCGTTCATCGTGCCGCACATGGGCGAGCTGCCCGCCGAGGACCAGAAGCGCCTGCAGGCCGCCATCGACGGCCTGAAGAAGGCGGTGGACGAGCAGCAGACCTGGCTGGACACGACGTTGGTGCCCAACGCCAAGGGCGACTTCCGCATCGGTGCGGATCTGTACGACCAGAAGCTGAAGTTCGCGCTGAATTCGTCGCTGTCGCGCGCGGAGATCGGTGAGCGCGCGCGGGCCGAGCTCAAGCGCGTGCGCCAGGACATGTACGGCATCGCGCAGACCGTGCTCAAGGACAAGCCCGGCGCGCCGGCGCTGCCGGCCAACCCGAGCGACGCGCAGCAGCAGGCGGCGATCGAGGCGGCGCTGGAACTGGCCTACGCCGACAAGCCGGCGCGCGACAAGGTGGTCGACGATGCCAAGGCCGCGCTGGCGCAGTCCACGGAGTTCGTGCGCAAGCACGACCTGATGACCCTGCCCGATTCGCCGGTGGACATCATTCTGATGCCGGAATTCCAGCGCGGCGTGGCAGTGGCCTACTGCGACTCGCCGGGTCCGTTGGACAAGAACCTGAAGACGTTCTACGCGGTCTCGCCGATTCCGGACGACTGGAGCGACAAGCAGGTGGACTCGTTCCTGCGCGAGTACAACAGCCGCATGATCCACCTGCTGAGCATCCACGAAGGCACGCCCGGCCACTATCTGGAAGGCTGGCACTCGGGCAAGTTCCCCTCGACCCTGCGTGCGGTGCTGCGTTCGGGCCTGTTCGCCGAAGGCTGGGCGGTCTACACCGAGCGGATGATGCAGGAGCAGGGCTACCTGGACAACGACCCGCTGTTCCATCTGGTGCAGCTGAAGTTCTACCTGCGCACGATCTCGAACGCGATCCTCGACCAGGGCGTGCACGTGGACAACTGGTCGCGTGAGCAGGCGATGCAGCTGATGACTCACGACGCGTTCCAGCAGGAAAGCGAAGCCTCGGGCAAGTGGGTGCGCGCGCAGCTCACATCGGCACAGCTGCCCACGTACTTCGTGGGTGCGCAGGAACACTTCGACACCCGCAAGGCAGTGCAGGAGAAGCAGGGCGCGAAGTTCAATCTGAAGGCCTACCACGACCAGATGCTGTCCTACGGCGCCCCGCCGGTGCGCTTCGCGCGCCAGCTGATGCTGGACCAGCCGATCGAGTAACCGGTCTACAGCGTGATCTGTGGGTGCCGGCCGCTGGTCGGCACGCAAGCCAAACGGCCCGGTGCGAACCGGGCCGTTTGTGTTTGCGGTTTTCTTCTGTGAAGCAGAGCAGCGTCTTCTCTGTTCCCGTGTGAGGAGGGCCGTCAGCCCTATCCGGGACACGCCGTGAACCCATCCCTGGGGGCTCGTAGAAAACATCCCTGTTTTCTACGGTCCCGGACAGGGCTGACGACCCTCCTCCGATAGGTTCATGTGTGCGGCCTGCAATGACTGCAACGACTGCCGACGCTGTTCGGCACGCAAGGCAAACGGCCCGGTGCGAACCGGGCCGTTTGTGGTTGCGGTTGTTCTTCTGTGAAGCAGAGCAGCGCCTCGCTTGTTCATGCGTGAGGAGGACCGTCAGCCCTGTCCGGGACACGCCGTGAACCCATCCCTGGGGGCTCGTAGAAAACATCCATGTTTTCTACGGTCCCGGACAGGGCTGACGGCCCTCCTCCGATAGGTTCATGTGTGCGGCCTGCAACGACTGCCGACGCTGTTCGGCACGCAAGGCAAACGGCCCGGTGCGAATCGGGCCGTTTGTTTTTGCGGTTTTCTTCTGTGAAGCACAGAGCAGCGCCTCGCTTGTCCTGTGTGAGGAGGGACGTCAGCCCTGTCCGGGACACGCCGTGAACCCATCCCTGGGGGCTCGTAGAAAACATCCCTGTTTTCTACGGTCCCGGACAGGGCTGACGGCCCTCCTCCGATAGGTTCACGTGTGCGGCCCGCAACGAGTGCCGACGCTGTTGCCTGTCGGTGACGCACCGGGCCACTGTCAGTGGCTGGCGGAGATGGGTATGCGGGACCGTAGAAAACATGGATGTTTTCTACGAGCCTACATGGACGTATTCACGGCGTGTCCCGCATGCCCATCTCCGCCGGCCACCCGCCGGGAACCAGGGCAGCCAGCACTGGCTTCATGCCTCTTCTTCACCAGGATCAGGATCACGCGTCCGCCGCGACGAACCCGCCGGTCTGGCGGGCCCACAGCCGTGCGTACAGGCCACCGGCGGCGACCAGTTCGGCGTGCGTGCCGGTCTCCACGATGCGGCCCTGGTCCATGACCACCAGCCGGTCCATGCGCGCGATGGTGGACAGCCGGTGGGCGATGGCGATCACCGTCTTGCCGGCCATCAGTTCGTCCAGGTTGTCCTGGATGGCCGCCTCCACTTCTGAATCCAACGCGGAGGTCGCTTCGTCCAGTACCAGGATCGGCGCGTCCTTGAGCAGCACCCGCGCAATCGCGATGCGCTGGCGCTGGCCGCCGGACAACTTGACCCCGCGCTCGCCCACGTGGGCGTCGTAACCGGAACGGCCCTCGCCGTCGCGCAGCGTGTCGATGAAGCTGGCGGCGCGCGCCTTGGCTACCGCCGCGCGCAGCTGCTCCTCGGTCGCGTCCGGTCGCCCGTACAGCAGGTTGTCGCGGATCGAACGGTGCAGCAGCGAGGTGTCCTGCGTGACAACGCCGATCTGCCGGCGCAGGCTTTCCTGGGTGACACCGGCAATATCCTGGCCGTCGATCCGGATGTGCCCGCTTTCCAGGTCATACAGGCGCAGCAGCACATTCACCAGCGTCGACTTGCCCGCGCCGGATGGCCCCACCAGGCCGATCTTCTCGCCCGGTGCCACGACCAGGTCGAGGCCGGCGATCACGCCACCGGTCTTGCCGTAGTGGAAATGGATGTCATCGAAATGCACCCCGCCTTCGTGGACCTCCAGCGCGACCGCGTCGGGGCGGTCCTGCACGGTCAGCGGCTGGGCGATGGTGGTGATGCCATCCTGCACCGTACCGATGTCTTCGAAGATGCCGTTGATGGTCCACATGATCCAGCCGGACATGTTGTGGATGCGGATCACCAGACCCGTGGCCAGCGTGATCGCGCCCACGGTGATGTGCCCGCCGTTCCACAGCCACAACGCCAGCCCGCAGGTACCGGCGATCAGGAAGCCGTTGACGATGGCGATGGTCAGGTCCATCGACGTGGTTATCCGGGTCTGGCGGCGGTGCTTGACCGCCAGCTCATCGATCGCCTCCGCCACGTACGCCTGCTCGCGGCCGCCGTGGGCGAACAGCTTGAGCGTGGGAATGTTGGTGTAACCATCGACGATGCGGCCCATCGCCTTGGAACGCGCTTCAGAGGCGATCCACGCGCGCTCCTTCGCACGCGGCACGAAGTACCACATGATCGCCACGTAGGCGGCCAGCCACAGCACCAGCGGAATCATCAGCCGCCAGTCGGCCTGCGCGAACAGGTACAGCGCCGTACCGGTGTAGACCACGATGTACCAGAGCGAATCCACCATCTGCACCGCCGATTCGCGCAGCGACGTGCCGGTCTGCATCACGCGGTTGGCCATGCTGCCGGCGAAATCGTTCTGGAAGAAACTCAGGCTCTGCCGCACCACGTAGTTGTGCATCAGCCAGCGCGAGCGGTTGCTCAGCCCCGGCACGATCGCCTGGTTGACCAGCAGGTTGTGCAGGCCGACCAGGATCGGGCGCGCGATCAGGGTGATGCCGGCCATCCACAGCAGCGTGTCGGCGTGCCTGGCGAAGAAACCCGGATCGGGCTGCTCGCCCACCATGTCCACGATGCGGCCGAGGAAGTCGAACATCGCCACTTCCACCAGCGCCAGCAGCAGCCCGGCGATCAGCGTGGCCAGCAGCACCGGCCATACCGGCCGCAGGTAGTGGACGTAGAACGGCAGCACCTTGCGCGGTGGCATGCGGCCATCGATCGGCGGGAACACCGGGATCAGGGATTCGAACCAGCGGAACATTCCATTTCCCACAAAAAGAAGCAGGCCGCGATTATCCCACCGCGGCCTGCATTTTGTTTTCACCCGCGCCACACGCGGTGCGCGTGGTTCAGCCCTTGGTGTCGGCGGCGATCGGCGTCAGCAGCAGGTCCTGGAAATCGAAACTGAAATCGGTCAGCGACGAGGCCGCCTGCATGCGAACCTCGCGCACCTTGCCGTCCGGGTCCAGGCTGAAGGTGACGAACGCATCGGCATTCAGCGAACGGTCGTCCCAGCGCACCAGGAAGGTATCGTGCTGCCACGGCTCCATCGTGCCGACCAGCTGCGCGGTCTTTCCAAAGCGCAGGCGCAGCGCGCGGCCCTTCTGCTCCACCCACACATCGCCGTACCAGGGATCGCGGTAGCCACCGGCGTAACCGGCCAGCGGCAGCGACGGGCGCGCCTTCGCGTCGCGCGCGGCCTGGTGCCTGGCCCAGCCCTCGTCGGCCTTGTCCTGGGCCTTGGCCACCGCTGCGGCGTAGGCAGCCACCCAGTCGGTCTGCGGTGCCGCCAGATAGGCGTCGAGCACGTCCATCGTGATCGCGTTGAAGGCCGCGCCGACCTCCTGGTTGGTGAGCACCACGATGCCCAGGTTCTGCTCCGGCACCAGCGTCACGCGCGAGACCATGCCCGGCCAGCCGCCGGTGTGCCACACCAGTTTCTGCCCGCGGTAGTCGCTCAGGCTCCAGCCTTCGCCATACCCGGCGAAGTTCGGCCGTGCCGCCGCCAGCTGCGGCACGCTCGGCTCGGGCACCACCTGCGGCGTGATCATCTGCCACATCGCGTTCTGGGTCTTGGCGCTGAACAGCGCGGTGCCGTTCTCCAGCGTGCCGTGGGCCAGCTGCACGTTCATCCAGCGCGCCATGTCATGCACGCTGGAATAGATGCCACCGGCGCCGGCGTTGTTGGACCAGGTCAGCGGCGCAACGGTGCGCAGTGCGGTGAAATCGTACTTGGCGTGCCCCACTGCCGCGTTGTCGCCCGGCTGCAGGTGATCGGCGTTGTAGCGCGTACCGGCCATGCCGACGGGCGTGAAGATGTGCTGCTGCAGGAAGTCCGCGTAGGACTGCCCGGACACCTGCTCGATCACCTGCTGGGCAACGGCGTAAAGGATGTTGTCGTAGGCGTAACGATCACGGAAGCCGGCCTTCAGCGGCACCTTGGCCAGGCGCTGCACGACCTCCTGGTTGCTATAGGTGGTGGTTGGCCAGAACAGCAGGTCGCCGGCGCCCAGGCTCAGCCCGCTGCGGTGCGAGAGCAGGTCGCGGATGCGCATCTCGCCGGTGACGTACGGATCGGACATGCGGAAGCCGGGCAGGTGGTCGATCACCCGGTCGTCCATCTTCAGCTTGCCCTGCTCGGCCAGCAGGTTCAGCGAGGTGGCGGTGAACGCCTTGGTGTTGGACGCGATCGCGAACAGCGTGTCGGCCTGCACCGGTGCGGGCTTGCCCAGCTCGCGCACGCCGTAACCGCGTTCGAGGACGACCTTGCCGTCCTTCACCACCGCCACGGCGATGCCGGGCACATCGAATTCACTGCGGACGCGCTCGACCGTGGCGTCCAGCCGCTGCAGTTCGGCCGGCACGGCCGCCGATGCCAGGGGTGCGCACGCCAGCAGCACGACGCCTCCGATCCAGGATGTGTTCAATCAGTGTCTCCAGTTGCGTGTCGCGGGGGCGTTGAGATCCACAGGATGCCCGTCGCCGGTTTCGCACGATGGTAACGCGGCGCCCTTCACGCTCGCCTGTGCCAGAAGGCGGCCCGCCCCGGAGACCCTGCATGACCGCGCCAGCCAACACCGTCTCCACCATCATTCCGTGCCTGCGCTACCGCGACGCCCGGGCGGCCATTGCCTGGCTGCAGCGCGCGTTCGGCTTCGAGCCGCAGGCGGTGTATGCCGATGGCGACACCGTCCACCACGCCCAGCTGGTCTACGGCCACGGCATGATCATGCTGGGCTCGGTGGACAACGGCAGCGCATGGGGCCGCCACAGCGTGCAGCCCGACGAGGTCGGCGGCCGCCAGACCCAGAGCGCCTGCGTGATCGTGGCCGACCCCGATGCGCACTACGCGCGCGCGGTCGCGGCCGGTGCGGAGTTGGTGATCGACATTGCCGACCAGGACTACGGTGGCCGCGGCTACGCCTGCCGCGATCCGGAAGGCTACCTGTGGTGGTTTGGCAGCTACGATCCGTGGCAGGCCCACGCAGCAGGCGCATGAGCGCAGCGCCCGGTCATATCCGCACCGGCATCGGCGGCTGGGTGTTCCCGGCCTGGCGCGGCGGCATGTTCTATCCGCCCGGCCTGCCCCAGCGTGATGAGCTGGCGCATGCCAGCCGCGCGCTCGGCTGCATCGAAATCAACAGCACCTTCTACCGTGCGCAGAAACCGGCGGTGTACGCCCAGTGGCGTGACCAGACCCCGGCCGGTTTCCGCTTCTCGGCCAAGGCCCCGCGCACGATCACCCAGACCCACGACCTGGGCACGGTCGGCCCGCGCGTGGATGCCTTCGTCGAGGGCATCGCCACGCTGGGCGACCGGCTCGGCCCGCTGGTCTGGCAGTTCGGCGACAGCCATCCGGCCGACGCGGAGGCATTCGACGCGTTCCTGCAGCGCCTCCCGCGCGAGGCCGGCGGCGTTCGCCTGCAGCATGCGCTGGAGGTACGCAATCCGGCGGCGTGGACGCCGGACCTGATCGCCACCGCCCGCGCGCACGGTGCCGCGCTGGTGTACAGCGGTTCGGCCGACTACCCCAGCTTCGCCGACCCCACCGCCGATTTCATCTATGCGCGGCTGATGCATGCCCGCGGCAACCTGCGCGCCGGCTACCCCGAACGTGCGCTGGAACAGTGGTGCCTGCGCGCGATGCGCTGGGCGCGTGGCGAGGACAACCCCGACCTGCCGCATGTGGTCGCCGAGGCACCGCCCGCTGCCTCCCGCGATGTGTATGTGTTGTTCATCGGCGCGGCCAAGCAGCGCAACCCCGGTGCGGCGATGGCGCTGCGCGATCAGCTGCGGCGGGTGGGCGCGAGCTGAGCCCGGCGTGCCAGGCGGGCATCCAGCCGCCACAGCAGCGCGCCGACGGCGATGAACGCCCCTGCCACCACCACCGCGTTGCGCGCGACCACCGCAGCGCCCAGCGCGCCCAGGTCCAGGAACGGATAGGGATAGTGGCCGCTCCAGCGGCCGACCAGCAGGGCCCAGCCCAGGTACAGCGCCGGGAACACCAGGGCGCCGCCCAGCTGGCGCCAGGGCAGGCCCACGTGACGCCCGGCCAGCCAGCCCAGCAGATACAGCACCGGCACCACGGTGTGCAGGCCGGCGTCGGCCCACCACTGCCAGCCCTGCGGCTGCCAGAGCGGGCGCAGCACCAGCGCGTACACCAGCCCGGTGATGCCGATGTACAGCGCCACTGCGGCGCTGGGAGCGGGCGCGGCCATGCCGCTCCGGCTGCCGCGCAGCCGTGCCAGGCACACCGCCGCCACGCCGATGTTGCTGAGGATGGTGAAGTAGCCCAGCAGCCGCAGCGTGGCCTGGCCGTTCCCGGCCTCGGCACCGACGGTCTGCAGCAGCAGGCCGTACTGCAGGGCCAGCGCGGCCACGGCAACCAGGCCGGTGAGCGCGGCCCAGGCGCGCGCGGCCACGGTCGGGGCCAGAACGGGGGGCAAGGCGTGGGCGGTCTCCATTGACGCAGGATGCCATGCAGCGGCGGGATGCTGCAGCAGGATCGCGATGGCCGCCGGCTTCCCGCACAATACGCGGATGCCGATGACCGATACCCGCAAAGCCCTGCTGCAAATCCACTTCTGTGTGCTGTTGTGGGGCGTCACTGCCATCCTCGGCAAACTGATCACCCTGCCCGCCCTGCCGCTGGTGTGGTGGCGCATGCTGCTGGTGGTGGCCATGCTCGCGCTGCTGCCGCGTGTCTGGCGCGGCCTGCGCCAGCTCTCGCCTGCCCTGTTCGCCGGCTACTGCGGCGTGGGCGCACTGGTCGCGCTGCATTGGTTGACCTTCTACGGCGCGGTGAAACTGGCCAATGCCTCCGTCGCGGCGACCTGCATCGCGCTGGCCCCGGTGTTCACCGCCGTGATCGAGCCGTGGGTGGCCAAACGCCCGTTCCAGCTGCGCGAACTGGCGTTCGGCATCGCCGTGCTGCCCGGCGTGGCGCTGGTGGTCGGGGGCGTGCCCCACGGGATGCGCCTTGGCGTGCTGATCGGTGCGTTGTCGGCCTTGCTGGTGGCGGTGTTCGGTTCGCTCAACAAGCGGCTGGTCAGCCATGCCGATCCGCTGACGGTCACCGCGCTCGAGCTGGGTGCCGGCACGGTGACGCTGACGCTGCTGGCACCGCTGCTGCCGTTCCTGCTGCCGGCGTTGGCCAGCCCGCTATGGGTGGTGCCCGACCTGCACGACGGCATGCTGCTGCTGGCCCTGGCCGGCCTGTGCACGCTGCTGCCGTTCGCGCTGGCGCTGGTGGCGCTGCGCCATCTCAGTGCCTACACCGTGCAGCTGGTGACCAACCTGGAACCGGTCTACGCGATCCTGCTGGCGATGGTGCTGCTGAGCGAACAGCGTGAACTCACGCCGCTGTTCTACGCCGGCGTGGCGATCATCGTCGGCGCCGTGTTCCTGCATCCGCTGCTGAACCGCCGCAAGCGGGTCGAGCATCCGGAGATCCTGGGCACGGCCGAAGCCCGCAACATCGCCGACTGACCGCGGCGGCGATCACCGCGCCGGCCAGTACCAGGCCGGTGCATCCAGCAGCCCCTGGCCCAGCACGCGGGTCTGGCTCATTTCCTTGTGCAGCCGGATCGCATGGCAGGCGGGCGCTTCCTGCAAGGCGGCGATCAGGCGGCTCGCGTGCGAGACCACCCAGACCTGGCTGCGCGCGCTCGCGGCGATGATCAGGCGCGCCAGCGCGGGCAGCAGGTCCGGGTGCAGGCTGGTTTCCGGTTCGTTGAGCACCAGCAGCGGCGGCGGGCGCGGGGTGTACAGCGCGGCGATCAACAGCAGGTAGCGCAGCGTGCCGTCGGACAGTTCGGTGGCGGCCAGCGGGCGCAGCAGGCCGGGCTGCTGGAACGCCAGCGACAGGCGCCCGTCGTACGCGTCGATCCGCACCTGCGCGCCCGGGAAGGCGTCGTCCACCGCACCGGTCAGCCCGTCGACGTCGCCGATTTCCACGATGGTCTGCCAGGCGGCCGCGAGATCATGGCCATCGTTGGCCAGCACCGGCGTGCGGATCGCCAGGCACGGCTGCCGCGCGGGCGCGGCCAGGTCGGTGCGGAAGTGGTCGTGGAAGCGCCAGCGCCGGATGTAGTCGCGCAGCTGCATCACCTCGGGCATGCGCTGCGGATCGGCCAGCTCGGTGAACAGACTGTCGAACGCCGACAGCGGTTCCTCCAGCATGTCCCAGCCGCGCCCGGCGCGGCGACGCACGCGCGCACCACGCCGTTCGACCAGCACGTTGGCACTGCGCAGGAACGGGCCCGCCCAGATGCACTCGGTCTTGATCTGGGGTTCCCGGTCGAACATCGACATGCCCGGCACCGGCAGGCCGAGATCGATGGCATAACCGAACGCCTCGGCGGAAAAGCCCAGCTTCAGCGACACCGGATGGCGGCGCGCGGTGCCCTGCACCGGCACCTCCCCGGTGTGCATGCGCCGATCGATTTCTTCCGGCCCGGCCCACAGCGCCGAGCCAAGCCCCCCTTCACGGGCCAGCGCGGCGGCCACCCCGCCCTGCGCGGTTTCGGCCAGCAGGCGCAGCGCACGGTACAGGCTGGACTTGCCGCTGCCGTTGTCGCCGGTCACCAGATTCAGGCGCTGCATCGGCACCGCCAGCGCGTGCAGCGAGCGGTAGTGCGAGATGGCGAGGGTCTGCAGCACGGCGCATCCTGACGACAGGGAGAGCGCGCAGTGTGGTGGGGCACGGTCGCAGACGCTGCGACCGTGCCGATGGCGTCAGGGGGCGTTGGCGGTGCGCCACAGCGCCGGCCATTCGGCCGTATCGTCGCCGCGGCAGGCGCCCATGTGCTCGTAGGCGAGCAGTGCGAAGGTGGTACCGGTCCAGCCCCAACGCGCGCCACTGCCGCAATCGCCGATGCCGCGACCACGGCCGGAATGGGTAAGCACGCCGTCCTCGAACGCGGCCGATGTGAGCATGTCCAGGCGCGCGCGCACACCCGGCAGCGTGAACGGCAGGGTCGGCGTCACACGGGTGGCGCGCGACGGGTCGGCCACCGGCACCCGGAACACCAGGCTGGAGCTCTGGTAGGCGCCACGCAGGCATTCGATCAGCACCAGCGCCTGGGTATCGTCCAACGCCGCAGCCTCGTCGAACGCGTCGTCGCCGCCACGCTGGCTGCAGTCTTCGCGCTGGATGAGGGCAGCCTGGCCGCGCCGCACCTGGGCGATCAGGCGGGCCTGGGTGGCTGCGTCGAGGGCGCGGCGCGGCGGCGGGGCCAGCGTCACGCGCGGCAGCGCCGCGGCAGCCGGCACCCTGCTGGCCGCCGCATCGCCGCGTCGCAGCAGCGCGCTGACGCCACCGAGGCGGCCCTGCGTCTCATCGACCAGCAGCAGCGCAGCGCTCAGCCCGCCCAGCGGTATCGCGTCGCGCTCGCCGGCACCGAAGCGCAGCGACTGGCCATTGCGCACCGCATCGACGAAGGCCTGCGCACTGGCCAGGCTGCGGGTCCGGCGCACCACCCGGTCCGCGCCGTCCTGCGTGCGCGTCCAGCCCGGTGCGGCCAGCGCCACGGCCTTGCCGTCGAGCAGCAGCGGCGCGTTGCCGCCCCGCGTCGGCAGCACCACGGTCACGTCGATGGCGCCCTGCGGGCCCGCATCCCGCTGCACGGTGATGCGCCCATCCAACGCGTCGGCAGCGCCGGAGACAACGCAGCGCGCGACGTTGTCGCAGGCCACCACCCAGTCCTGGAACTGGCGGTACACCGGTGTGGCGGCACGCACGGGCAGCGCGGTGGCCAGGGCAAGGGCCAGCAGCGACCCCACGGAAACAACGTTCATGAACATCCTTATTCGGCAGGCACGACGCGATTGCGGCCTTCGCGCTTGGCACGGTACAGCGCGCCATCGGCACGCGCCAGCGTCTGTTCAACGGTGTCGCCGTGACGATGGGCCGCAACGCCGATGCTGACCGTCAGCGGTATGCCCAGCGGCAGATCGGCCGCCGCCACGCGCAGGAACTCGCACTGCATTTCGGCCACGCTCAATGGCGTATCGGGCATGACCACCACGAACTCCTCACCGCCGTGGCGCGCGGCCATGCCGCCGCCGGCGAAGGTGGCGCGCAGCAGGCGGCCCAGCTCGGCCAGTACGTGGTCGCCGCTGGCATGGCCGTAGAGGTCGTTGACGTTCTTGAAGTGATCGATATCCAGCAGCGCCACCGACACCGCGCGCGGCGAACCGTTGGCATCGTGCAGCGCCGCATCGAGGAACGCGCCCATCGCGCGCCGGTTGGGCAGGCCGGTCAACGCATCGGTGCGGCTCTGTTCGGCGAGGTCTGCGTTCTGCCGTTCCAGCAGCGCGTTGTACTCGGACAGACGCTGCTCGTACCACGCCCGTTCGCTCATGTGCTGCTGGATCTCGTGCGCGTAGCGGCGCAGTTCCATCACCAGCGAGACCTGGCGCGACAACGCGCTCAATGCCTGCATGCGTTCGGGCGACAACCGGCCCGGCGCGGCATCGAACACGCACAGCGTGCCCATCGGCAGCCCCTCGAAACTGAGCAGCGGCGCGCCGGCATAGAAGCGGATATGGGGATCGTCGACCACCACCGGGTTGTCGAAGAAGCGCGGATCTTCCAGGGCATCCTCCACCACCATCACCTGGTCCGGCTGCAGGATGGCGTGGCCGCAGAAGGAGATGTCACGGGATGTCTGCGGCACGTCCAACGCCTGCCGTGCCTTGAACCACTGGCGGTCGCGGTCCACCAGCGTGACCGCCCCCATGCGCGTACCGCAGAGCGCGGTGGCGATGGTGACCAGATCATCGAAAGAACGTTCGGCCGGGGTGTCCAGCACTTGATAGCGCAACAGCGCCTGCAGGCGCTGTTCCTCATTGTCCGGTCTGGACGGTTTGATCATGTGTCGGCTCCCGGCGAGTCGGTCGCAGTCTAGCCAATCAACGCAGGTGCCGGTGTCAGCGGCCCCTCACCAATCCAACTGCTTGGGCAACAGCCCGCGCAGTTCGGCATCGGTGAGGTTGCGCCACTGGCCCGGCTTGAGCGCGCCGATCTTGACGTTGTCGATGCGCACGCGGCGCAGCTGGGTGACGCGGTAGCCGAACGCGGCGGCCATCAGGCGGATCTGCCGGTTCAGGCCCTGCTGCAGCACGATGCGGAAGCCGAACTTGGCGATGCGGCTGGCCCGGCACGGCAGCGTGGTCTGGTCGTGGATGCGTACGCCGCGGGCCATGCCACGCAGGAACTCGTCGGTGACCGGCTTGTTGACCGCCACCAGGTACTCTTTCTGGTGGTTGTTCTCGGCGCGCAGGATCTGGTTGACGATGTCGCCGTTGCTGGTCATCAGGATCAGGCCTTCGGAATCCTTGTCCAGGCGGCCGATCGGGAAAATGCGCTGTTCGTGGCCCACGAAGTCCACGATGTTGCCCTTGACCGCGGTCTCGGTGGTGCAGGTGATGCCCACCGGCTTGTTCAGGACGATGTAGACGTGGCGGCGGCCGCCGGCCTTCTTCGCCTCGCGGGTGCGCAGTGGCTGGCCGTCGACCAGCACCTGGTCGCCCTCCCCGACCACCGCGCCGGTGCCGGCGGGCATGCCGTTGACGGTGACGCGGCGTTCGCCGAGCAGGCGATCGGCTTCGCGCCGGGAACAGAAGCCGGTGTCGGCGATGTACTTGTTGAGTCGGATGGTCATCCGGCCATTATCCGGCAAAGCCGGGTCCGACTGCGGATTTGCCTGCCATCGGACTCATGCCGCCTGCGGGTCGGGCTGGCCGGCAAGGGCCTCCGCGTCGAACACCTGGTTGCGCCCGGCCCGTTTGGCGCAGTACATGGCGTGGTCGGCACGGCGCAGCAGGCCGGCCAGGTCGTCGCTGTCGGCGCGCAGCACCGCCAGGCCGATGCTGGCCGACACGTTCAGGCCCGGCACCCCGAGCCCCGGGGTCAGCGCGGCCACTTTCTGCCGCAGGTCCTCCAGCCGCGCGGCCGCGGCGGCGCGGCCGGCACCCGGCAGCAGCACCAGGAACTCCTCGCCGCCCATCCGGATCACATCGGCCTGGTTGCGTACCGAGGTCCGCAACGCGCGGGCCACGGCGACCAGCACCTGGTCCCCCACTTCGTGCCCGTGCTGGTCGTTGATGTCCTTGAACAGGTCGATGTCGAGGAAGCCGATCGCCAGCGGCTGCGGCTGCGCCCGCGCCTGTTCCAGGTACTCCGCCAGCAGGCGCAGCCCGGCGCGGCGGTTGGGCAGCCCGGTCAGCATGTCGGTGTCGGCCAGCTGGCGCATCTCGTCGCGCTGCTGGCGCAGCCGGCCCAGGCGCAGGTTGAGCGCGAACGCGGCCATCATCAGGAACCACGTGGTGGCCACCTGCAGCGCTTCAATCCGGTAGGCGATGAGCCAGCGCGCGCCGACCGCCTCGGCCACGATCAGGATCCACCACGGCAGCAGCGCACCCAACCCGGCCAGCGCCTGCATGTCGCCGCGCCACAGCGCCCAGACGCCTGCGACCAGGCAGACCACGCAGCCGAGCAGGAACAGCGTCTCCAGCGCCAGTGCCAGCGTTCCCAGGGCAGGCATGCCCAGCCAGGGCACGCTGCAGCCGGCCACGATCAGCCCCCACAGCACCGCGTGCTGCCAGACGCGCGATCCCGGCCAGCGCCGGTCGCCACCGTTGAGGCGCCACAGGATCGGCAGCAGCAGCGCTTGGGAGAATGCGGTCAATCCCACCAGCCACCAGGACGCGCGGTCATGCACCGGCAGCCACGGTTCGGGATAGCCGCTCAGCCCCCCGAGCACCGCCTGCCACAGCACGAACACCAGGCACACCACCACATAGACCAGGAACAGGCGGTCGCGCGTGGTGGCAAAGCCCATCAGCGCCGACAATGCCAGCGCGATCGCCACGGCAATGCAGGCCGCACGCACCAGCAGGCGCGCGGTGTCGTTCTGCTGCACCGGACTGGGCGCGCCCAGTTGGAGGGTCGGCACCCAGCGCTCTTTCAGGGGCCGGGTCCAGGACACGACGATCGGCTCGCGGTCGCCGGCCTTGGGTACCACCACCATGCCGACGCCGGCACGGAAGCGCGAATCGCGGGTGCGGGCGTCGTGCATGCTGCCGCAGACCTGGCGCTGGCCGTGGCTGATGCGTACCTCGCCGGACAGCACACCGAACACATCCACCGCCTGCGGCTCACCCGACCAGCCCTGCGCGGGCGCGGGAATCGACAGCACATCCTGGTGGCGCGCCAGTACCCCCGGCGCGCACGCACGCTGCGGGGTCGGCTCGGACGTGGCCTGGCCCAGCAGAAGGTAGTCCACGCCGGCACGCGGCACATCGGCCCGGCCGGGCCAGGCGCACAGCATCAGTACCACCAGCAGCAGCATCGCCACCACCCGTTCCCCGCACCAGCCGTGCCTGCCTGTCACAACAACGTCCTGCCCGTGCTTCACGCCAACGCACACACCGTGCATCGCCCCTGGCGCGGATTATCGCAAGAACCGCCGCCGAGGCGGTGATGACCGGCAGCCGCGTGCGCCAGTGCGGCCGTCGGCGTCTTCACGCCGGCCCATGCCCGCCGTCGGAGGCCGCGCCCGGGTGGATCGCCCACAGCCCCTGCTGGGTCATCCGCTCCAGCGGGATCGGCCGCTCGATCGCGTAGCCCTGCAGGCCCTGCACGCCCAGTTCGGCCAGCTGGCGGGCCACATCGGCCGACTCCACCCATTCGGCCACCACGGTCATGTGCAGCTCGCGCCCCACTTCGGTAATGGCACGCACGGCGGCGCGGTTGATCGGATCGGACTCCATGTCGCGCACGAACATGCCGTCGATCTTGAGCATGTCCGCCGGCAACTGCCGCAGGTAACCGAACGAGGACAGCCCCGAGCCGAAATCGTCCAGCGCCATCCGGCAGCCGCGTGCCTTGACCGCGTCGATGAAGATCCGCGCCTGGGCCAGGTTGCTGACCGCGGCGGTCTCGGTGATCTCGAAGCACAACTTGCTGGCCAGGCCGCGATTGCGCTCGAGAAGGTCGGTCACGAACGCCAGGAAACTGGGCTCGGCGATGGATTGCGCCGACACGTTGACGTTGCACAACCCAAGCAGCTTCACATGCGACGGGCATACCTGCAGGTGGCGGAACAACAGCCCGAGGACGTGCCGGTCCAGCGCCATCGCCATGCCGTAGCGCTCGACAGCGCCCATGAATTCGCCCGGGCCCTGCAGCGCGCCTTCCGGGCTGCGCATGCGCACCAGTACCTCGTAATGCAGGAAGCCCGGGTCGCCCACCCGTTCGATGCGCTGGGCGTACAGCAGCATGCGGTTCTCGGCGATCGCGCTGGCGACACTGGACAACCGCTCGGCCTCCAGCCGGCGCTCGTCCAGCGCCATGCGGCTTTCGTTGAAGCAGTGGACCCGGTTGCGGCCCGCTTCCTTGGCCGCGTAGCAGGCGCTGTCGGCCGCGCTCATCAACCAGTTGACGTCCTGCGCTTCAGCGGTGATCTCGACCACGCCGATACTGCAACTTACCTTCGGCGCCCCCTCGCCGTGCTGGAAACTGACCTGGCCCAGGGTGCGGGTCACCCGCTGCAGCACGCGCTTGGCCTCTTCCTGGTTGGCATCGGCGAGGAACACCGCGAACTCGTCGCCGCCCAGCCGCCCCACCCAGTCGCCTTCGCGCACGGCCCCCACCAGATAGTCGGCGAAGTTGCGCAGCAGCTGGTCGCCGGCCGCATGGCCAAGTCCATCGTTGACCAGCTTGAAATAGTCCAGGTCCAGGTAGCACAGCGCGTGCACACCGCCGCGATCGCGGACGTCCAGCAGGGCCAGCTCGATCAGGCGTTCGATCTCGCGCCGGTTGACCAGCCCGGTCAGGGGATCGTGGCTGGCATGGTGCTCCACCTCACGCGCCAGCGCATGGTTCTGCGAAACATCTTCGACGATGGCGAACGCGGCTGGCTCACGGCCGCGGGTATGTACCACCGTGCCACTCCACCGTCCCCACAGCAGGCCGCCATCGGCGCGGCGGAAGCGCAGTTCGGCCGGGCGCAGCTGGCGCATCCAGTCGATCGCGCCGGTCCCGTCGACGACCAGTTCGCCCTCCACCAGCAGTTCCTGCAGTGACAGGCGCAACAGCGCATCACGGCGGTACTCGAGGATGTCGGCCATCGCCTGGTTGGCTTCGATCACGCGCCCGCCCATGTCCAGCTTGAGCATGCCGACGGTGGCCTGGTAGAACGCCGCGCGGAAGCGGCTTTCCTGCTCGATCAGATCGTTGCGCACGCGCCGCGCCAGCATCACCGCGACCAGCGTGATCATCAGCACCGACAACCCGCCCACCACCAGGGTGGTCATGCGCACGATGCCCGACGTGCGCAGCAGCGAGGCCGAGAAGGCCTGGGCCTTGGTACGCAGGCTGACATCGAGCGTCTGCAGCCGCGCCTGCAGCGCGTCGTGCAGTGCCGGCGTCATGCCGCCGCTGGCGTGCAGGGCCTGCGCCTGGTCGGCAAGCGCCCGCAGTTGCAGCAGGTCGTCATCGGTCGCGCGCCACAGGCGGACCGCGTCACGGAAGTACCCCAGGTGCCCCAGGTAGCGGAACGATACGATCAGCCGGTTGACGTCCCCGAGTGCGTTGTCGCCGGCCAGAAAGCCCCGCCGCGCCATTCCCAGGTCCGCGTCCGGCGCTTCCAGCGCATGCCGCGCCTGCAGATCGCCCAAGGGGACCGCCAACGCCGTGCGGGCATCGGCCAGATCCCCCGGATCGGCGGTGGCCAGGTAACGCGACAGTGCCAGCGAGGCGTGCTGCTGCGCCCGCGACCAATGGCTCTGGCCGACGATCCAGGCCGTGGAGGCAGCCTGCAGCTCCTGGATCAGGGCCGAAATGCCCACCAGACCGATGGCCATGCCGGTCAGCAACACGAAACGCAGGATGAGTCCCCGCGTTGGATACGGTATTTCCCTGGCGCCAACCCCCCTGCCACTTCCAAGCATCGCCGATTCCCCTGGACGCTATCGTTGTGTGGGGACCGATTCCATTGCGTGGTCCATCGCTGAGGCTAGGGCCTTGGATGTTGAGATGGCGCGAAGCCGGCCTCCGCCCCCCGGATACGACAACGCCAGCCCGGAGGCTGGCGTTGCAGGGACCGCCGGGGGCGATCAGAAGTTGCGCGGGCCGCGCGGCTTGAAGCCGTCCCGGCGCGGCGGACGGTCGTTGCCGCCCGGACCACCCGGACCACGATGACCGCCCGGGCCACCCGGGCCGCCCGGCTTGCCGCCGCGGCCGAACTTCGGCTTGAACGGCGCACGCGGCGACGGGGTCAGGTCTTCACCCGGCTCCACCTTGCGCATCTGAAGCTGCTGGCCGGACACCCACACCTTCTTCAGGTGGGTGAGCAGGTCGCTCGGCATTTCGGCCGGCAGGTCCAGCACCGAGAAGTCGTCATGGATGTCGATGCGGCCGATGAAGCGGCTTTCCAGGCCGGCTTCGTTGGCGATCGCGCCGACGATGTTGCCCGGCTTGACGCCATGCACATGGCCCACTTCGATGCGGAAGGTTTCCATGCCCTGCTCCGGTGCACCGCGCGGGGCGATCTCACGGCGCGGGGCGCGCTCGAAGCCACCGTCGTTGCCGCCGAAGTCGCCTTCGGCACGCGGCGGACGCGGACCACGGTCGTCTTCACGGCGCGGGCCACGCTCGAAACGCGGCTCGAAGCGCGCCGGGCGTTCGCCACGGTCATTGCCACGCTCGTTGCGCTGGTGCGGGGCACGCTCTTCACGCGCGCCACGCACCGGCGGCGTCAGCAGGAACGGGGCATCGCCCTGCAGCAGCTTGGCCAGCGCAGCGGCGATGTCGATCGCCGGCACGTTCTTCTCGTTTTCCACGCGCTGCAGCAGATCGCGATAGAAATCGTTGCCGCCGGCATCCAGCACGTCGCTGATGCGGCTCATGAACTTGGCGATACGGGTGTCGTTGACCGCATCCACGGACGGCAGCTGCATTTCTTCGATCGGCTGGCGGGTGGCGCGCTCGATCGCACGCAGCATGCCCTTCTCGCGCGGGGTGGCGAACAGGATCGCGTCGCCGGTGCGGCCGGCACGACCGGTACGGCCGATGCGGTGCACGTAGCTTTCGGTGTCGTACGGGATGTCGTAGTTCAGCACGTGGCTGATGCGCTCCACGTCCAGGCCACGCGCGGCCACGTCGGTCGCGACCAGGATGTCCAGCTTGCCTTCCTTCAGCATGCCGATGGTGCGCTCACGCTGGGCCTGCTGCATGTCGCCATTGATGGCGGCTGCGGCCAGGCCACGTGCCTGCAGCTTTTCAGCCAGCTCTTCGGTGGCCGCCTTGGTACGCGAGAAGATGATCATCGCGTCGAACGGTTCCACTTCCAGGATGCGGGTCAGCGCGTCCAGCTTGTGCATGCCGCTCACCCACCAGTAGCGCTGGCGGATGTTGGCCGAGGTCGTCGTCTTGCTGACGATGGTGACTTCGGCCGGGTTCTTCAGGTAGGTCTGTGCGATGCGGCGGATCTGCTGCGGCATGGTGGCCGAGAACAGGGCGACCTGACGGGTCTCCGGCAGCTTCTTCAGCACGGCTTCGACGTCGTCGATGAAGCCCATGCGCAGCATTTCGTCGGCTTCGTCCAGCACCAGGGTCTTCAGCTCGGACAGGTCCAGGGTGCCGCGGTCGAGGTGGTCGATGACACGCCCCGGGGTGCCCACGATGACGTGCACGCCACGGCGCAGCGCCTGCAGCTGCTGGCCGTAGGGCTGGCCGCCGTACACCGGCAGCACGCGGAAGCCGGGGATGCCCGAGGAATAGGTCTGGAACGCCTCGGCAACCTGGATGGCCAGTTCGCGGGTGGGCGCCAGCACCAGCACCTGCGGCTTGGCCTGGTTGAAGTCGAGGTTGGACAGCACCGGCAGCGCGAAGGCGGCGGTCTTGCCGGTACCGGTCTGGGCCTGGCCGAGGACGTCGCGGCCTTCCAGCATGGCCGGAATGGTGGCCGCCTGGATCGGCGACGGCGTTTCATAGCCGACGGCGGCGACGGCCTTCATCACAGCGTCGGACAGGCCGAGATCTGCGAACAGCAGCGGCGCGGGGGATTCTTGGGACATGGGAAACTCCGAAGGCACTGCCATTTTTCGGGCAATGCGATAAAAAAAGGGGATGGTCCGCGCTTTGGGCGCCCTTTCTTATCGCGTGCCCTGGCGCTGCTCGGTCGGAGGAGAATTCACTCGCTCAGGGCGCGATGATACCGCATCGATCCTGAACCACGCGTACAGATTTCCGCCTGAATGCCGTTCCGGCCCCGGGCTGGCGCACAATACGCGCCCTCTCCCGGCCCGGTCGATCGTCCGTGCCCCTTCCCAGGATACCCGCTTCATGCAGACCCTCGAATTCGAACTGGACCGCGACTACGTCGAGCTCAAGCAGCTGCTCAAGCTGGCCGACCTGGTGACCAGCGGTGGCGAGGCCAAAACCGTCATCGGCGACGGCCAGGTCCTCGTCGACGGGGAAGTCGAACTGCGCAAGGCCTGCAAGATCCGCGCGGGCCAGCAGGTGCAGTTCGGCGATACCACCATTCACATCATCGCCGACAGCGACGCGCCCTGAGCGGCGGCCGCCACAGCGACGCGCCCGCCGTCAGGAGGCGCGCGTCAGCTGGGCGGCGATCAACTGCCGGAACGGGGCCACGCGCTGGGCCAGGCGCAGCCCGGCACTGCGCAGGGCACGGGCCGGCAGGCGGTCGTCGGTGTACAGCGTGGCGATCGCATTGGTGGCCTCATACAGCGGCCGCGAGGCCAGCCGATGGCCCCGCTCGTAGCCCGCCAGGCCCGCCGGCGCGGCGATGTCACCGCCCCGCTGCGCCGCGCTGGCCACCACCGCGGCCAGCCGGTCCTGGCTGAGCAGCCCCAGGTTGAAGCCGTGCGCGGTCACCGGGTGCATGCCGACCGCCGCATCGCCGACCAGCGCGCAGCGCGGGCCGACGAAGGCTTGGGCGTAGACCCCCACCAGCGGATAGGCGATCGGCCGCGCACACGGCTGCATGCGGCCGAGCCGGTGCTCGAAGAAGCCACTGATGGTGCGCCCGAGGGCGTCATCGTCCTGCGCCATCAAGGCGGCGATCTGCCGCGGTGGCAGGGTGATCACCGCCGAGGCGAGATCACCGTTGAGCGGCAGCAGCGCCATCGTGCGGCCATAGCCGAACCATTCCCAGGCGGTGTGATGGTGCGGTTGTTCGATGCGCATCCGGCACACCAGCATCGACTTGCCGAAATCGCGCATGCGCGCGCCGATCCCGAGCAGCCGGCGGGTGCTGGAGAAGCGGCTGTCGGCGGCCACCACCAGCCGCGCCTGCAGGCGGCGGCCGTCGGCCAGGGTGACGATGGAGTGCGTGCTGCCGGTGTCGATGGCGGTCACGCTGGTCTGGTCCAGCACCTCCACGCCGGGCTGGTCCTGTACGGCCTGCCACGCGGCGCGCCGGATCAGATGATTGGGCACCAGCCAGCCGAGGTCGCGGCCGTGTCCGTCGCGGGCCGCGGCGAACGTCAGCGCGAACGGCGAGCCGCCGTTGAGCACCTGCGCATCGCGCAGCGGTGAAATCTCGGCCGGGTCCAGCCGAGCCCACAGGCCCAGCCGTTCCAGGATCTCGCGGGATGCGTGGGTCAACGCGATCTCGCGGCCATCGAACGCCGCCTCGGCCAGTGCCGCGCGCGGCTGCTGCTCGATCAGCGTCACTGTCAGGCCGGTCCCGGCCAGCGAGCGGGCCAGGCACAGCCCGACCGGCCCTGCCCCCACCACCACCACGTCCACCGGGCGCGCGTTGTGATCCACCATGATCCGATCCTGCGGTTGCTAGTCCGCATCGAGCTTAACGCTCCCGGCAGCGTGCCGGCCTTGATCTGGATCAGCGCTGTTCGGGACGGTTCACCCGCACGCTACAGCAGCGACCACAGCAGCAGCACGATACCCACCAGCGAGGCCAGCCACATCAGGCTGCGCACGTACGGCACGCCCGCCGCATACAGCGGCAGGTAGGCCACCCGCGACCAGAAGTACAGCTGCGCCGCCAACGCGGTCAGCCCGTCCTGCCGCTGGGTGAGCACCACGGCCAGCACCGCGGCGGCGAAGAACGGGAAGGTCTCCATGAAATTGGACTGGGCGCGCTGCAGGCGGCCCGTCAACGGGCGTACCGGGGCGGTCTGGCCGTCGCGCGCGGAGGCGTTCCACGCCAGTCCGCGCTCGCGGGTCACCGCCGTGGACGCGGCGAACAGGTGCACGATGCCGAGCAGCATCGACCACACCAGCATCTGGATTTCGATTGTCATGGCGTGCTCCGGAAGGTGTCAGGCAGGGCGTCAGGGAGTGGCGGCACGCACGCTGTAGCCGGCAAGCCGCCAGATGCGGTCTTCATCCAGGCGGAAGGAGACCAGTTCGCGCACCGGCTGGGCGCTGTTGGCGAAGCGGGTGGGGAAACTCACGTTGATGTACAGCCCTTCCGGCACGGTCGCACCCGCCGCGTACTTGACCCGGGTCACGGTGGGCTGCCCGCGCGACGCGAGCGCACCCAGCCGCTTGCGGTCGGCCGCCAGCTGCGCCACGAAGGCCTGTTCGGTGACGGTCTTCCTGGCCACGGCGGACGCGCCGCGCCACGCCTCGGCGGCGCGGTTGTCATCGACCAGCTGCGCCACCTTCAACGCCGCCGCACTCATCTCGGCGTCCTGCTCGCGCACCTGCGCCTGCTGCGCCGGCGTCAGCACCGGGCGCGGCGCGGCGGCCGCATTGGGTGCCGGGCGGGCCGGCGCGGGGGCGGGCGTGGCCGGGGGCGGCGTCTGCGCCATCACGGCAACGGGCATCAGGATCGACAACAGCAGCAGCGGAACACGCATCAGGGCACCGTCGGCAGAAGGAAACTGCCGGCCAGCATACGTCAAGGACGTGAGTAGTCCGTCAGTTGCGCTGCGCCGTTTCAGCCGGGGGCTGGTGCCCTTCGCTCGCCGTCTGCGCCGGTGCGGCCGGCGCCGCGTCTGCCGCCTCCGCCGTGGGCGTGGACGGCGGCAGCAGGCTGGTCACGTCGATTTCGGACAACGGGCTTTCGTCCGGGCAGGTCGCATCGGGGAAACCGAAGCGCTGTTTCAGGGTCTGCCCGCAGGTGTTGATCGCCTCCATCTCGGCGCCCTCGCGCTTGCACTCCTGGTCGAAGGCGATGAGGAAGGCATCCTTGCGGCGCACGAAATCATCGCCGCACTTGCGCATCTGCTTGATCCGCTCCAGGTCGTCCTGCACCGCATTGGTGCCGTCCAGGCCGAACTGGCGCAACTCGCCGGCATCGAGCAGGCGCAGGCTGCGGTTGGGCACGGTCATCATCAGGTCGGCCACGCCCACTGCCACGCCATTGCGCTGCAGATAGTCCTTCACGTTGTCGTACACCTCGTGCAGCTCGCGGTTGAGCTCGGCGCGCGAGGTTGCCTTGGAGCTGATCCGCATCATGCGGTGAATGCCCACCTTGCCCGATACGAGCCGGTTGTCGCCGGCCGCCAGCACGAACACGCAGGCACTGTGGCAGACCGAGCCTTCGCGCACCCAGATGGTCCAGTTGGATTCGCCGATGCTGTCGCCGGCCACGATGGCGGCCTCGACCTGGCCGCCACTGGAATCCAGATCCAGGATGCGGCGGGAAATCCGCTGTGCATCGGCCACGATCGCCACCCGGCCGACCAGTTCGGCGAACCCGGGATTGATCTTGCCCACATAGCGCACGCGCAGCAGCCCGCGCTCGGCACACGGCGCCAGTGCCGCGTCCACGCTGGCGCGGTCGAGCGCCTCCAGCGGCTGCCCGTCGCCGCCTTCAACGGCGTAGTCGGTATCGCAGCTGATCCAGGCCTTGCCATTGTCCAGCGCCGCGTCCGGCCACGCCTGCTGCCCGCGTCGCGGCGGCGGCGGTGGCGGTGGCGGCGCGTCGGCGGCGTTGATGGACACCATGTGGTCGCCATCCGCCGCCTGCGCGCGCACGGCCTTGTCGGCCGCGGTGACATTGCCCGGATTCTCCAGCTGGCTGCAACCGGCCAATCCCAGGCACAACAACGGCAACCACCACGACTTGGGCAACATGGACAACCTGGACTCCACGACATGAAGGGGCGCACCTGCGGCGCGCAGGCAGACAGTCTAGTGCGCCACGGCAGCGCCGCGACAACCTGCACTGAACCGTCCGGGGCGGCGGCCACATTGCTGTCCGAAAACGGCGAGCCTGGGCCGCACCGGGGGCATAGACTGGCTGGCATGGACACCGCCCTGCCCCTGGACTACGCCGCCTGCGAAAGCGCCCGCCTGGCACGCGACGCACGCTTCGACGGGGTGTTCTTCACCGCCGTGCGCAGCACCGGCATCTACTGCCGTCCGGTCTGCCCGGCACCGCCGCCGAAGCCGCGCAACGTCGACTACTACCCGACCGCGGCCGCCGCCGCTGCCGCCGGCTTCCGGCCCTGCCTGCGCTGCCGCCCGGAACTGGCGCCCGAGGCGCAGGACGTGCTGAGCAACGAAACCCTGCAGCGCGCGTTGGCGCTGATCCACGATGGCTACCTGCAGGACGCCCCGGTCGGCGCGCTTGCCGCCCACCTGGGGCTGAGCGCCCGCCAGCTGCAGCGGCTGTTCGTGGCCCGCCTCGGCGCGGCGCCGGCCCAGATCCACGCGACCCGGCGCCTGCTGCTGGCCAAGCAGCTGCTGACCGAAACCGCGCTGCCGGTAACCGATGTGGCGATGGCGGCCGGCTACAACAGCCTGCGCCGCTTCAACGCCGCCTTCCTGGACGGCTGCGGGATGCCACCGACCGCGATCCGCCGCCAGCGCGGCGCGCTCGGCGGCAGCGCACTGACCCTGCGCCTGGGCTATCGGCCGCCGCTGGATTTCGCTGCGATGCTCGGCTTCCTGCGCCGCCGCGCCATTCCCGGCATCGAGCAGATCGACGACGTCAGTTACCAGCGTGTGATCGGCCCGGCCGAGCGCCCCAGCGTGATCCGGGTCAGCGCCGACCCGACGCGTCCCGAACTGCTGCTGCACCTGGGCCAGGTCGATCCGCGCGCGATTCCCGGCATCGTGCGCCGGGTACGACGGATCTTCGACCTGGACGCGGACCTGCGCATCGTGCACGCCACAATGGCGCGCGAGCCGCTGCTCGCACGCGGCATCGCCGAGCGTCCGGGCCTGCGCGTGCCGGGTGGCTGGGACGGCTTCGAAGTGGCCGTGCGCGCCATCCTCGGCCAGCAGGTCAGCGTGGCCGCAGCCGCCACGCTCGCACGCCGCGTGGTCGACCGCTTCGGCACGACCTTGCCGAACATGCCCGAAGGCCTGGACCGCCAGTTCCCCACCCCGCAGGCCCTGGCCGAGGCACCGCTGGAAACCATCGGCCTGCCCAGGACCCGTGCCGCAACGGTCCGCGCGATGGCCGCCGCCGTGGCCGAGGGCCGGCTGGACTTCGCCGCCGGCCAACGCCTGGACAGCTTCGTCGAACGCTGCGTCGCGCTGCCGGGGATCGGTCCGTGGACCGCGCATTACATCGCGCTGCGGGCGCTGGCCCTGCCCGACGCGTTTCCCGCCGGCGACCTGGTGCTGCAGCAGGTACTGGGGGGAGAAACCCGCCTCAGCGAGCGTGCCACCGACGCCCGTTCGCAGGCCTGGCGCCCGTGGCGCGCCTACGCGGTGCTGCACCTGTGGCACCTGTCTTCCCCCGCTCCCGGAGTACGCCCGTGACCCTGCTCTACGACACCTTCGACAGCCCCATCGGCGCCCTCACCGTGGCCGGCGACAGCCGCGGCATCCATCACATCCTGTTCGAGAACAACCGCTACGACGCCAAGGGCCGCGAACACTGGCAGCACGACGCACACGCCCTGCGCGATGCACGGCAGCAGCTGCTGCAGTACCTGCGCGGCGAACGCACCGGCTTCGCGCTGCCGCTCGCGCCACACGGCACGCCGTTCCAGCTGCGCGTGTGGCGTGCGTTGGCCGATATTCCCTTCGGGCAGACCTGGAGCTATGTCGACCTTGCCCGCCACATCAACCACCCCACCGCCAGCCGCGCCGTCGGGGCAGCCAACGGCCGCAACCCGCTGCCGATCGTGCTGCCCTGCCACCGGGTGATCGGCAGCAGCGGTGCGTTGACCGGCTTCGGGGGTGGGTTGGAAACGAAGGCGGCCCTGCTGCAGCTGGAGGCACGACGCAATTCGCTGTTCGCCTGAGTCGCGCCCCCTGCCATTGGTTGTCTTCGTCGCGTCACCGCAGCCGATTATCATGGCGCGATGATCTCCGTACGTCTTCCGCTCGCGCTCGCCGCCGTCCTGTCGCTGGCCGCCTGCGCCACCACACCGCCCTCGCCTACACCCGCACCGGTTGCCACCGCCCCTGCAGCCGAGGCAACGCCGCCGAAACTGCTGCTGGTCTCCATCGATGGCCTGCGTGCGGACATGCTCGACCGCGGCATCAGTCCCAACCTGTCGCGGATCATCGACAGCGGCGTGCGCGCCCGGTGGATGACCCCGTCGTATCCCGCACTGACGTTTCCCAACCACTACACGCTGGTCACCGGCCTGCGCCCGGACCACCACGGCATCATCCACAACAGCATGGAGGAAGCCGAACTGGGCAGCTTCCGGCTGAACCGCCCTGAGGCGGTCACCGATGCGCGCTGGTGGGGTGGCGAGCCGATCTGGGTGGGCGCGGAAAAGGCCGGCGTGCGTACCGCCACCTTGTCATGGCCCGGCAGCGAAGCGCCCATCCAGGGCGTGCGACCGAGCCAGTGGCGCGTGTTCGACAGCCGCGTGACCCTGCCCGATCGCGTCGACCAGGTGCTCGGCTGGCTCGGCCAGACCGACACCCAGGCGCCGCGCCTGGTCACCCTGTACATGGAGCAGGTCGACCATGCCGGCCACGACCACGGCCCGGACTCGCCCGAGTATGCCGCCGCCATCGGCGAGGTCGACACCGCCATTGGCCGGCTGCTGGACGGGCTGCAGGCGCGCGGCCTGGCGGACAGCATCAACATCGTCGTGGTGTCCGACCACGGCATGGCCAGCGTACCGGCGGGCCAGGTCATCGCCACCGAGGACATGGTCGATCCGTCCATTGCGCGGGACGTGACGGTCGGCCAGTCGGTCGGCTTCGCACCGCTGCCCGGCAAGCAGCGCCAGGCCGAGAAGATCCTGCTGGGCGCGCACGCGCACTACGACTGCTGGCGGCGCGATGCGCTGCCGGCGCGATGGGCCTATGGCACCCATCCGCGCATTCCGCCGATCCTGTGCCAGATGCACGAAGGCTGGGACGCACTGACCCGTGATCGGATCGCCAAGCGCACACCGGGCGATCGCGGCTCGCATGGCTACGACAATGCGTTGCCCTCGATGCGCGCGGTGTTCATCGCGCGCGGGCCGTCGTTCAAACAGGGCACGGTGATCGCGCCGTTCGACAACGTGGACGTGTACCCGTTGCTGGCGCACCTGCTCGACGTACCGGCCGCACCCAACGATGGCGATGCCCAACGCCTGCTGCCAGCGCTGCGCTGAGCCGCGCCGGCAACGTCCGGACAACAAAAAACGCGGCGCAAGCGCCGCGTTCTTCGTGGGCCCTGCCTGGCTGGGATCAGCCGGCCTTGGCCACCGCCTTCTTGGCAACGGCCTTCTTGGCCGGCGCCTTGGCAACGGTCTTCTTGGCGACCGGCGCAGCTGCGCCCACGGCCACCTTGCTCACCGCGTGCGAGCGCGAATTGCCGTAGCTGGCGTTGTAGCGCTTGCCCTTGGCGGTCTTGCGGTCACCCTTACCCATGTCGTCAACTCCTTAGTCTGAAATCTGATAACCCCGTACTGACACGGGTTCGGCGGGGCCGCCCTCTCAGGCGCCCCCGCGCACGATCTGAAAGCCTACCACACGCACTCAATGCGCACAGCTGGCGTCATGAACGTGGCCGTGGTTGAGCCGCAGATTGACCAGATGCGCCACGCCCACCAGCACACCGCCAAGGGTCATCACCACAGCGTGCGGTACTGCGGAGTGGTGCAGCGGGTCGTACAGCAGGCCGGCCCACAGCGCCACCAGGCCCGGTACCAGAAAACCCAGCGCGCGCAGCGCGCCGTGGCGGCGGTAGCCCCAGACCAGGCTGAACAGACCCAGCAGGGTCACAAAGCTGACCAGCGCCAGCTCCACCCCGTCGCCCAGCCAGACCGACAGGCCCAGCGAGGGGGCTGCGGCAAGCAGGATGGGCAGCACGGCACAGTGCACCGCACACAGCAGCGAACCGGTGGCACCGAAGCGATCCAGCAGATGACGGACTCGAGCGAACAGGGGCATGACTTCCAGCAGGGTCGGCGAAGCGTTATGGAATAATATAACATCAATCCCGACGCGCACCTGCCTCCCCCTGCCCCACCCCCGTTCATCGACGGGTTTCGCGCGCCCCACCATTGATACATTGTAACAATTCGACTGACGGACCCTGCCCCTATGCGCTCTCCCCGCCCGCTGTTCCCACGCCACACGCTTTCCCTGGCCCTGGCCGCCGCACTCCTGCCGACGCTGGCACTGGCGGCAGACGACGATGGCCATCGCAGTCACCTTACCGAGCTGTCCGAGGTCAAGGTCACCGCCTCGCCGCTGCAGGGCGACGCCGAATCGCTGGCACGGCCGGTGGACGTCCTCGCAGGCGAACGCCTGGATGAACAGAAGGCCGGAACGCTCGGCGACACCGTGGCCAAACTGCCCGGCGTGCAGAGCACCTTCTTCGGCCCCGGCGTTGGCCGCCCGATCATCCGCGGCCAGGAAGGCCCGCGCGTGGCGGTGCTGTCCAACGGCATGGGCAACATGGATGCCTCCACGGTCAGCGCCGATCACGCCACCAGCATCGAACCGTTCCTGGCCGACCAGATCGAAGTGCTGAAGGGACCGGCCACCCTGCTGTTCGGCAGCGGCGCCATCGGCGGCGCGGTCAACGTGGTCGATGGCCGCATCGCGCGCGAACTGCCGGACCGCCCGCTCAGCGGCCGCGCCGAACTGCGCGGCAACTCGGTCAATGACGAACGCAGCGGCATGTTCCGCCTCGACGGCGTCAGCGGCAACGTAGTGCTGCATGTGGACGGCCTGGTGCGCAACGGCGATGACTACCGCATCCCCGGCTATGCCGTGATCGATGGACTGGAAGACCACAGCGGCCACGACCACGACGACGGCGATACCGACGAGCCGCACCGCGGCCGCCTGGACAACAGCTCGATCCGCACCCGCGCCGGCGGCCTGGGTGTCACCTGGCTGGGCGATGGCGGTTACGCCGGCTTCTCGGCCAGCACCTACCGCACCAACTACGGCATCCCCAACGGCGCGCACGTGCATGCCGACGACGACCACGACCATGATCACGACCATGACCACGGCGACGAAGAGGAAGGCGACGAGCACGACGTGCGCATCGACATGGTGCAGAACCGCTTCGAAGCCAAGGCCGGCATCTACAACCCGGTGTCGTTCCTGAAGAACATCAACGTGCGCACCGCCTCCACCGACTACGAGCACACCGAACTGGAGGCCGGCACGCCCTCCACGCGCTTCACCAACCGTGGCATCGAAGGCCGCCTGGAAGCGGTGCAGCAGCAGATCGGCGGCTGGGACGGCGCGTTCGGCCTGCAGTTCGGCAACGGCGACTTCGGCGCCAAGGGCGAAGAAGCGTTCGTGCCCGACACCAACACCCGGAACATCGGCCTGTTCGTCCTGCAGGAGAAAAAGTTCGGTCCGTTCAAGCTGGAACTCGGCGGCCGCCACGACCAGGTCAAGCTCGACCCGACCGGCGACTACCGCGCCCGCACGTTCGATGCCACCAACCTGTCCGCCGCCGGCATCTGGAAGCTCAACGATGCCGTGGACCTGCGTTTCGGCGTGGACGGTTCCGAGCGCGCGCCGACCAATGAAGAGCTGTACGCCGCCGGCGCGCATATCGCCACCCGCTCGCTGGAGATCGGCAACGCGGACCTGAAGACCGAGCGTGGTCAGCGCGTTGAACTGGGCATCCACACCCACAGCGACCGCGTCGATTTCTCTGCCTCGATCTACCAGACCAAGTTCAAGAACTTCATCTACCTGGCCGACACCGGCGTGGTCGAGTCGCTGCCGGTCCGCCTGTGGACCCAGCAGGACGCCACCTTCAAGGGCGCCGAAGCAGAGGCCCTGTTCCACCTGTTCGAAGGGACCTCCGGCGACTGGGATCTGCGGGTGTTCGGCGATTACGTCAAGGCCGAACTGGATGGCAGCGGCAGCCGCAGCGTAGACATCGCCGTGCCGCATGGCGACCACAACCACAACTACACCGTGGACCTGTCCAACAGCGGCTACCTGCCCCGGATTTCCCCCGCCCGCGTTGGCGCCGACCTGCGCTGGTCCCGCGATGGCTGGCGCGCCTCGGTGGGCGCGGTGCGCTATAGCAGCCAGAAAGACGTGGCCCAGAACGAAGACCCGAGCAACGGCCACACCCTCGTCGATGCCCACTTCGCCTACCGCTGGGACCGCAGCGACAGCAACAGCTACGAAGTCTTCCTGGACGGCAACAACCTGACCAACCAGGAAGTCCGCCCGCACACCTCCCTGCTGCGCGACTACTCGCCCCTGCCGGGCCGCGGCGTCGCCTTCGGCATCCGCGCCTTCTTCTGATACCCGTTTCTCACGACTGGGGTCGTTGTTCTTACCCCGAGGGGGCCGCAAGGCCCCCTTTTTTTTCACACACAACACTGCAAGACGCTGTGCGCTGTGCGCTGTGCGCTGTGCGCTGTGCGCCGTCCGCTGTGCGCTGTGCGCTGTGCGCTGTGCGCTGTCAGTTGTCAGCTGTGCGCTGTCCGCTGTCCGCTGTCCGCTGGCACGCGCGCGCACTGTGCATGGGCGGCGGGTACGCGGTTCCAGGACCGTTGGGCGCCAGGGATGGCGCCCACGAGCCCCCAGGGATGGGTTCACGGCGTGTCCTGGAACCGCGTACCCGCCGCCCATGCCCACAACCTCCAGGCCACCGCCAAACCGCCTTTGCCTTTGCGGTTGCCGTTGCCGTTGCCGTTGCCTCTGCCGTTGCGACCGCTCCAGCCCCCGGCACTTGACCAACAACGTGCATATGCACATATGATCCACCCTGCCACCCTCCCACCCGGCCCGCGCGCATGGACCCGACCGACTCCAGCCCCTGCACCTGCTTCCGCCTGCGCCGGGCCGCGCGCCGGCTCTCGCAGATCTACGACACCCACCTCGCACCGGCCGGACTCAGCCTCAACGCCTACTCGATCCTGCGCCGTGCCCCGCAACCGCGCCTGCTAGGCGATCTCGCCGAAGCGCTGGGCATGGACCGCACCACCCTGACCCGCAACCTCAAGCCACTGCTGCAGGCGGGCTGGCTGCAGGAACAGCGCGGCCAGGATGCGCGCCAGCGCCTGATCGCCATCACCCCGGCCGGCAAGGCCTGCCTGCGCCGCGCCCGTCCGCTGTGGCAGCGTGCACAGCACGAGGTCGAGGCCACCTTCGGCCCCGCACCAACCGCCCGCCTCAACACCCTGCTGGACACCCTCGACCACGCCCTGGATGCCGGAGACCGCACATGAATGCCTCCACCCCACGCACACCCGGCATGCATTGGGGCCTCTTGATCGCCGCCTCCGCAATCCTGATGGTCACAATGGGCGTGCGCCAGACCTCCGGCCTGTACGTCGAGCCCCTGCATCGCGGCACTGGCGTGAGCATCGTCGAAATCAGCTTCGCCCTGGCCATCGGCCAGTTCGTCTGGGGCGCCGTCCAACCGGTGTTCGGCGCCATTGCCGACCAGCGCGGCCCGCTGCCGGTGCTGGTGTTCGGCGCCCTGCTGCTCACCACCGGCCTGCTGCTGGCGCCGCTGCTCACCAGCCCGCTCGGCATGACCTTCACACTCGGCGTACTGATGGCCGCCGGCGCCGGTGCCGGCAGCTTTTCCGTCCTGATCGGCGCCACCGCGCACCGGCTCCCCGCCGAAAAACGCTCCTTTGCCGCCGGCCTGATCAACGCGGGCGGTTCGCTCGGCCAGTTCGTGTTCGCTCCGCTGGTGCAGTGGATCATCGGCACCGCCGGCTGGGCGCGTGCCATGACCACAATGGCCGTGATCACCCTGCTGTCCGTGCCGCTGGCCTGGCCATTGCGGCGGCGTGCCGGCGACCACACACAGACCGCCGCAGCGGACGACGGCGGCCTGCGCGCGCAACTGCGCGTCGCCGCGCGCGACCGCAGCTACTGGTGCCTGCACCTGGGCTTCTTCACCTGCGGCGTGCACATCGCCTTCCTGGTCACCCACCTGCCCGGCGAGATCGCACTGTGCGGGCTGTCGCCGAACGTCGCCTCCGCCTCGATCGCGCTGATCGGGCTGTGCAATGTTGCCGGCAGCCTGATCGTTGGCGCGCTGGGCCAGCGCTTCCGCATGAAGTACCTCCTGTTCTGGATGTACGCCAGCCGTGCGGTGATGATCGGCCTGTACCTGCTGGCGCCCCCCACCGCGACCACGTTCTACGTCTTCTCCGCCGCGCTGGGCTTCACCTGGCTGGCCACCGTGCCACCCACCGCCGGTCTGGTCGGCAAGCTGTTCGGCCCGCGCTACCTGGGCACGCTGTTCGGCATGACCCTGCTCTCGCACCAGCTCGGCGGCTTCTTTGGCGCATGGCTGGGCGGGCTGGCACTGGAGCACACCGGCAACTACCTGTGGATGTGGTACGCCGACATGGGCCTGGCTGCGTTAGCGGCGGTGATCAACCTGCCGATCCGCGAGGGCGCCGGCTGCCACGCGGTGCCGGCATCGCGCTGAGTTCACCTGCCCTGCACAAACCCCAGCCGCGCCCCCTGCGCGCGCGCCGGATGCCGCATCCGCCCCTTCCGGAACGGACAGCTTTGTCCGAACATGGGCCATGCCTACCCAACGTGCCGACGCGGCCGCCCGCCGCGCCCAGATCCTCGATGCCGCCGATGCCGTGTTCGGGCAGCACGGCGTGACCGCCCCGCTGGACCTGGTGGTCGAACGCGCCCAGGTCGGGCGCGCCACGCTGTACCGCAACTTCCCCGACCGCACCGCACTGGTGGAGGCCCTGCTGCAACGCACGGTCACCCGCATCCAGCGCCAGGTGCAGACCCTCGGCGACCGCGACGACGCATTGTTCGAGGTGCTCGACGGCATGGCCGCGCGCATCGTGCAGTCGCCCGCACTGTCGGACTACTGGCGTGCGGTGGACCCGGACGACCCCACCATCAAGACCGCGCGCGAAACCATCCGCGCCGTGCTGCGCGCACCGATGCAGCGCGCCATCGCCGCAGGCCTGTGCCGCGCCGACCTCGACGTGACGGACATTTCACTGATCTCGGGCATGCTGGGAGCCGCGCTGCGCGGCAAGACCCGGGAAGAACGCGCCACGCTGGCCGCGCGCGCCCTGCAGTTGCTGCGTGGCGGACTGCGGGGGCCTGATCACGGGGAGGGGTAATGCCGCAGTACCTCAAGCCGGTACCGGACTGGGAAGAGCACGAGAAGCCGACACTGCCCGGCTCGGCGTCCATGCCGTGGCATCCGCCGCACCGGCGCCTGGCCTACGCGCTGGTGGCGCTGCTGGTGGGCATCACCGGCGGGCTCGGCAATGCGCTGGTCACCGCCAACCTTCCCTTCATGCAGGGCCAGCTCGGCCTCACCCCGGCGCAGGGCAGCTGGCTGGTGGCCGCCTATGCGATGGTCAATGTGACCGCCAACCTGCTGGCCTTCAAATTCCGCCAGCAGTACGGCATCCGCCTGTTCGCCGAAATCGGGCTGGGGCTGTACGCCGCACTGGCGGTCCTGCACCTGTTCGTCGGCAGCTACGAGACCACGGTACTGACCCGTGCAGCCAGCGGATTCGCCGGCGCGGCCTGCAGCACGCTGGGCACGTTGTACATGCTGCAGTCGCTGCCGCGCCGCTATACCGGCAACCTGCTGGTGATCGGCGTGGGCATTTCGCAGCTCGCGGTGCCGATCGCCTGGCTGGTCTCCCCCGGCCTGGTCGACACCGGCCAGTGGCACAACCTCTACCTGTTCGAGGCCGGGCTGGCACTCTGCGCATTCGCCGCCGTGGTGGTGCTCAAGCTGCCACCGGGCGTGCAGATCAAGGCGTTCGAGCCGTTGGACTTCCTGACCTTCGCCCTGCTCGCGCCGGCGGTGGGCCTGCTGGTGGTGGTCCTCGCACAGGGCTATACGCGCTGGTGGTTCGACACCCCCTGGCTGGGCTGGGCGCTGGTGGCTGCGATCGCCCTGGCCACCACCGCCTTCATCATCGAACACTACCGGCGCAACCCGCTGCTGCAGACCCGCTGGCTGGCCAGCCTGCCGGTGCTGCACTTCATCGTCGGCGCGTTCCTGATCCGCTTCCTGACCACCGAGCAGTCCTACGGCGTGGTCGGGCTGATGCGCCAGCTCGGCATGGGGCCGGACCAGATGCGCCCGCTGTTCGGGGTGATCCTGGCCGGGGTGGTCACCGGCATCGCCGCCGCGTCATTGACCTTCGGCCCCAAGCGGATCATCGCCCAGCTGCTGATGGCGATCCTGCTGCTGGGCAGCGCCGCCTTCCTCGACCAGAGCCGGACCAGCCTGGACCGCCCGCACGACTTCTATGCCAGCCAGTTCCTGGCGTCGGTCGGCGCCGGCATGTTCATGGGCCCGTTGATCATGCTCGGCATCACCCAGGCACTGAAACAGGGCGTGGACCACATGATCACCTTCCTGGTCACGCTCTCGATCACCCAGACGCTGGGCGGTCTGGCCGGGTCGGCGGTGCTGGGCACCTACCAGCTGCACCGCGAGCAGGTGTATTCCAGCGCGCTGGTCAGCCAGCTCGATCCCGCTGACGGGGTGGTGGCGCAGCGCCTGAAGCAGCAGCAACAGCTGTACGCCGGCATGATCGCCGACCCGGTGCAGCGCAGCGCGCAGGGCACCGCGCAGTTGGCGTTGACCACCCGCCGCGAAGCCAACGTGCGCGCGTTCAACGATGTATTCACCCTCAGCGGCACCGTGGCATTGAGCTTCCTCGGCTGGTTGCTGCTGCTCTCGGTGCGCACCGCCCTGCTCAAGCAATGGCGCAAGCGCCATCACCCCCCTGTTTCGCCGACCGCCCCGGCATCCCCGCCGGCCGCCACCCGATGAGTCCCGACATGCCCACTCCCCCGCCACGCGACGACAGCGCGCCTGAGAACGTGAATCCGGCCCCGCCAACCGATGCGGCGCCGGCCAGCAGTGCCCCTCCTGCCGCGGCAGCGCCGTCGGGCGTGCCCAAGTACCTCAAGCCCAGCACGCGCAGCGTGGTGATCATGATCGTGATCGCCCTGCTCGGCATCGCACTGATCCTGCGCGCGTGGTCGCTGTGGCCGTTCGACAGCACGCGGGTCAGTACCGACAACGCCTACGTGCGCGGCCAGATCACGGTACTGGCCCCGCAGGTCAGCGGCTATGTCACCGAGGTGCTGGTCAAGGACTTCCAGTACGTGCGCAAGGGTGATGCGCTGGTGCGCATCGACGACCGCATCTACAAAGAGAAAGTGGCCCAGGCCCAGGCCGACCTGGACAGCGCGCGCGCCGCGCTGGCCAATTCCGACCAGACCCAGGCGCAGAACCGCGCGCAGATCGCCGCCGCGCAGGCCAATCTGGCCGCCGGCCAGAGCGAGCTGTCGCGCTCGCGCAACGAGCTCAAGCGCTATGAGGAGCTGGCGGCGCAGCAACTGGTCGCCCTCAACGACCGCGACAAGTTCCGTACCGGCGCGCAGTCCGCGCAGTCGGCGGTGCTGCAGTCGCAGGCGCAGATCCGCATCGCCGAGGAAACCCTGACCTCCACCCAGGTCGCCCGCAAGGGGCTGGAGGCACGGGTGGAAACCGCGCAGGCACAGCTCGAACTGGCCCGCATCGACCTGGCCAACACCGTCATCCATGCGCCGCGTGACGGGCAGATCAGCGAAGCCTCCGTCCGCCTCGGCCAGTACGTTACCGCCGGTTCGCAGCTGCTGTTCCTGGTGCCCGATACGCTGTGGGTGGTGGCCAACTTCAAGGAAGGCCAGACCTGGAAGATGCGCATCGGCCAAGCGGCCACGTTCTCGGTGGATGCCTTCGATGGCCAGCGCCTGCACGGCCATATCGAACAGATCGCCCCGGCCACCGGCTCGGAATTCAGCGTGCTGCGGCCGGACAACGCCAGCGGCAACTTCACCAAGGTGGTGCAGCGCCTGCCGATCCGGATCGCCATCGACCCCGACCAGCCGCTGGCCAAGCGGCTGCGCCCGGGCATGTCGGTGGTGGTGCGGGTGGAGACGGCCGATGCCGGGGCGGCGACGCAGGATACGCGCCTGCTGGACTGATGCCCCGTCACAGCGGGGGTGGGGTTACCCCGCGCAGCGCGCGCAGAGGCCGTGTACTTCCAGGGTCTGTGCCTGCGGCTGGAAACCCAGTTCCTTGGCGCGCTTTTCGAGCTGGCTGACGATCTCGCGGTCTTCCAGCTCCACCGCGCTGTGGCAGCTGTTGCAGATCAGGAACGGCACCGAGTGCTGCGCGCTGCTCGGGTGGTGGCAGGCCACGAACGCGTTGACCGATTCGAGCTTGTGCACGAACCCGTTGGCCATCAGGAAATCCAGCGCGCGGTACACGGTGGGCGGGGCATCTGCGCCCACGCCCTTGCCGTTGCGCACCCACTCCAGCAGCTCGTAGGCCTTGACCGGCTTGCCGGCCTCGGCGATCAGGCGCAGCACGTTGGCGCGGATGGGCGTCAGGCGCAGCCCGCGCTCGATGCACACGCGTTCGACCACCTTCACGAAATCCGAGGCATCGTGAACATGGTGGTGCGGGGCGGTACAAGCGGTCTTGGCAGGCATGCGCGGTCTCCGGTTATCAGGCCGTCGGTACTTTAGTGAGTGCGACGTCGATGCGTTTCAAGGCTTCTTCACGCCCGGCCAGGAACACGGTCTGGGAAATGTCGGGACTGACCTGGGTGCCGGTAATGGCCACACGGAGGGGCTGGGCGACCTTGCCCATGCCGATCTCCAGCGCGGTGGCCACCTCGTGCAGGGCAGCCGACACGCTGTCGACCGTCCATTCGCCGGCAGCGGCGAGCAGCTCGCGGGCCTTGCCCAGCGGCAGTTCCGCGCCCGGCTTGAAGTGCTTGGCCACCGCCGCGTCGTCGTAATCGGTCAACGGCTGGTACCAGACCACGGCCTTTTCGGCCATTTCCTTCAGCGTCTGCACGCGGTCGCGCAGGGCCACCACCACGTCGGCCGGGGCCGGGCCGGCGGCCAGATCCAGGCCCAGCCTGTTCAGCTGGTAGACCAGGTGCGGTGCGATGTCGGCCGGGTCCACGGTCTTCAGGAAGTGCTGGTTGACCCAGCCCAGCTTGGCCATGTCCAGGCGCGCGGCCTTGGAGTTGCAGTGGGTCACATCGAACAGGTCGATCAGCTCCTGGCGGGTGAACAGCTCCTGGTCACCGTGCGACCAGCCCAACCGGGCCAGATAGCTCAGCAGCGCGTCGGGCAGGTAGCCGGCATCCTTGTACTGCATGACGTCGGCCGCGCCGGTGCGCTTGGACAGCTTGGCGCCCTGCTCATCCAGGATCATCGGCATATGGCCGAACTTCGGTACCGGCGCGCCGATGCCTTCGTACAGATTGATCTGGCGCGGGGTGTTGTTGATGTGGTCGTCGCCGCGGATGACCTCGCTGATGCGCATGTCCCAGTCGTCCACCACCACCGCGAAGTTGTAGGTGGGGAAACCGTCCGGACGGAAGATCACCATGTCGTCCAGCTCGCTGTTGGCGATCTCGATGCGGCCCTTGATCAGGTCATCGAACACCACCGTGCCCTCGAGCGGATTCTTGAAGCGGATCACGCGGTTGGGGTCATCGCGGTACGGCAGGCCCAGCTCACGCGCGGCGCCGTTGTAACGCGGCTTCTCCTGGCGGGCCATCGCCGCTTCGCGCATCGCATCCAGCTCTTCGCGGGTTTCGTAGGCGTAGTAGGCCTTGCCGTCGGCGACCAGCTGCTCGGCCACTTCCAGGTACCGGGCCACGCGCTGGGTCTGGTAGATCGGGCCTTCGTCGTAGCCCAGGCCCAGCCACTCCATCGCCTCCAGGATCGCGTCGATCGCGCCCTGGGTGCTGCGCTCGCGGTCGGTGTCCTCGATGCGCAGCACGAATTCGCCGCCGCGGTGACGGGCCTCCAGCCAGCAGTACAACGCGGTGCGGGCACCACCGATATGCAGGTAACCGGTGGGACTGGGGGCAAAGCGGGTGCGGCAGATCATGGAGGGCTCGGGGAACGGGGATCCCGGCAATTTTACCTGCCTGCGGCCGCACATGCGAAAACCGGCCGATTCCTAAAGATTTCCGGCGCCTGCCCTGTTTTCATGGAACTGCGGTGGCAGCTGCTGCCCTGCATCCCGCACTGCCGGAGGTTCCCATGCATCACCCCGCCCCAACCCGCGCATCCGCCCTGCATGTGGCCGCACCCGCCAGCGCGCTGGTACTGGCGTTGGGCGTGGTGGTGATGGCCGTGGTGAACTGGCCGGAGGTCCCTGCCCCGCCTGGCCCGGTGATGCCGCGGGTGGAAGCGGCCCGTCTGGGTCCGCGGATCGCCCGTGTGCTGGAACCGCCGCTGCAGTCCCGCGTGACAAGCGGGCCGCCCGGCCAGGTCGATACCCCTCTGCGTGCGCTGGGCGGGCTTCTGTCCGATGACACTGCGTTCCATGCCGTCGTGGACGATTGGCAACGGTTGTCCGAGGGAGCCGAGCGCCGTGCCGTGATGCAGCTCCACCACGGGCTGGACAGCTACTTCGCCACCCTGCTGCCGCCGCTGTCGCTGCACAGCCTGGCCTGCGACACCTCCTTGTGCCTGGCCGGCCTGTCCGGGCCGCACCGGACCCAGGACCTGCTCGCACGGCAGTTGATGGCGATCGAGCAGGAAGGACGCGCGCCGTTGCAGGCCGTGCATGTACATGAACTGCCCACCCCCTCCGACACCGGCTCGCGCCAGTTCCGCCTGGCCCTGGCGCGCGCGGCGGTGCCGGGTGGCACCGCCGCGTCGCCATGAGGAGCCGGCGGCGCCGGATCAGGGGGCCAGCAGGGGCTTGCGCGGCAGCTTCTCGTCGCGCATCGCGGCGTGGTAGACGAAGGACGCCACGATGGCCGCAGCCTGCTTGAGGTCTTCCGGCTCGGCGTGGTCCCAGGTGTCCAGGTTGCTGTGGTGCACGTTGCTGAAGTAGTCCAGGCGATCCTGGATGAACTGGAAGCCGGGCAGGCCCACGCGGTCGAAGGCGATGTGATCGGTGCTGCCGGTGTTGCGCGTGGCCACGGTGGTCGCGCCGACATCGTGGAACGGCGCCAGCCATGCCTCGAAGATCGGGACGGCGGCCAGGTTCTCCTGCGCGTAGATGCCACGGAAGCGGCCCGAGCCGTTGTCCATGTTGAAGTACGCCGAGAACCGGTCGTAATCGCGCTGGCGCTGCAGCGCACCGGTGGGCTCGCGCATCGATGCCGGCAGCGCCAGCTGCTGCGGGTCGGTCGGCTCCGGGTAGCGGGCCAGGTGCCGCGACACGTAGTCCTGCGACCCGACCAGCCCCTGCTCCTCACCGCTCCACAGGGCGACGCGGATGGTGCGCTTGGGCTTGGCGCCCACCGCCTTGAGGATGCGCATGGCTTCCATCATCACGGCCACGCCGGCCGCGTTGTCGGCCGCGCCGGTCCCGGTATGCCACGAATCCATGTGCGCGCCGAGCATCACGATCTCGTCGGCCTTGCTGCTGCCGCGGATCTCGGCCAGCGTGTTGTAGCCGGGCTGGTCGGTCTCGTCGGTGAAACGCGCCTGCACGTCCACGCGCAGCTTCACCGGCTGCTTGTGGTCCAGTGCGCGTACCAGCTGGTTGTAGTGTTCGGCCATCATCGCCAGTTCGGGGACGCCGACCGGTTCGCCGGCCTTGCGCGATCCACCGCCGCCGACGCGGATGATGCCGTTGTCCCAGCCGCTGATGCTGATGGTGGCCAGCACGCCCTGTTCTGCGAAGAACGCATTGGTGGCACGGGTCAGCGCCTGCCTCTCCACGTATTCCTTGGCCTTCTTGGCACGGTCGGCCTTGGCGTCGGCCACGTCCTTGGGCACCGCGAACACCTGCAGCTCGGCCAGGCCGGCCTCGTCATGGCGGTGCGAGTCGGCGCTGCTGGCGCGTGCGTAATCGCGTGCATCGTTGAGCAGCAGGATTTTGCCGGCCAGCTTGCCCTTGTACTGGTCGAGGTCGGCGAGCTTCTTGATGTCGACCTTGATCACCTCGCCTTCCACCGGGCCACGCGTGCCGGGCGTCCACGCCTTGGGCAGCGCATACAACGGGGTCACGCGCGGGCTGAGCATCTCGACGTTGGCGTTGCTGAACTCCCAGCCACGGCCGAACGCATCGAACGCTTCATCGTGCACGTTCTGCAGGCCCCAGGCCGTGAACTGGCTGCGGGTCCAGGCATTGGCTTCGGACATCGCCGGGGAGTTGGTCAGGCGCGGGCCGATCTGTTCGGTCAGGTGGCTGAAGGTCGCCATCACCTGCGAGCGGTGGAACGCTTCCTGCCGGATGCGGCTGACCATGTCCAGGTCCACCGGTTCCTTTGCCTGCGCGCCGACACCGCCACTCAGCGCCAGGGCCAGGGCCAGCACGCCCCACTTCAACGCGTTCCGCTTGAACATGCTCCGCTTCAACTCGACCACCCCTCGTTGCACGGCACGCGCCGCGACAGGCGAGTCTAGCGGGCGGAACGCCTGCCGCCCGCGGGCCATGAGTCATGGTCGACGCGGGGGCAGGTCGCTGCGCTCAGGCATGCCAGCCGTACCAGAGCACGCCCTGCACCGGCAGCAGCATCAGCCAGCGGCTGCGGTCGAGGGCGGCGCTGGCGTACACCGGCGTGTACTGCGGCCAGTCGCCGGGAAGGCCATCGATACCGGCCTCGGCCAGCGCCGCGGCGCCCTCGCGCCACGGCCGATACAGGCTGCACCACGCCGGTTGCCGCAACACACCGCGGGCCTCGCACGCGTCGCCCAGAAACGCCAAGCCGCGGGCAAGCAACGCGGAACGGGTCTCGGCCGTGATCGAAAACCGGACCAGACCGGGCGCGACGCGCGCACCCGGCAAGGCCTGCAACGGGGAGGGCCAGCCGTCGCCGGCGCCCTCCCCGGCCAGCACCGCGCACTGCCCCAGTCGGGCCGGCAGGGCCCGGCACGCGCGCTCCTGCAGGCGGCGGGAAGTGATCATCGTCGTCTCCGTGCTTACTTGAGGCTGGCGCCCAGTTCGTACCAGTCCACCCGACGGGTGATCCACATTGCCGATGCCAGCACGCCAAACAGCAGCAGCGAGCCCATCAGCAGCGCGTTGTTCTCCGAAATCAGCAGGCCGTACAGCGCGCCGTACAGCACGCTGAGCATGGCGGCAAAGCCCAGCCCGCGCTTCCAGCTGTGCAGCACGCCAGACAGATAGACCGCCTGCACACCGATACAGGCCACCGCCGACACCGCGTATGCCATCCAGAACGGAATGTGCTCGGACAGGCTCAACAGCAGCAGGAAGAACACCGCCAGGCCCAGACCCACCATCAGGTACTGCAGCGGGTGGATGCGCAGGTGCTTGATCAGCTCGAACAGAATGAAGCCGACGAAGGTCAGCACGATGAACAGGATGCCGTACTTGCTGGCACGGTCGGCCTGCGTGTACACGTCCACCGGATTGACCAGTTCAACGCTCACCGATTCGACCTCGACATCGCCACGGCTGCGCAGCTGCTGCTGCGCCCGCGACGCCAGCGAGGACACCGCCCACTGCGCATCGAACCCCTGCGCATCCACCTTGCGCTGGTTGGGCAGGAAGCTGCCGCCGAACAGCGGATGCGGCCAGGGCGAACGCAGCGCGATGCGGCTGTCGTCGCCGACCGGCACCACCGCCAGCGAGCGGCTGCCGTCGAGGACCAGGGCCAGTTCCACGGTACTGGCCTTCAGCACGCCACCGCGGTTGTCGTCGAATGCCGGCAGATCCACGTGCAGGCCGGTGGCGATGTTGCGCACCGGGCCCGGGTCGGGCAGCAGGTCCAGCGCCTTGCCATCCACGCGCAGCGTGGGCGAACCGACCAGGCCGCGCACGTCGGCGATCCCCACAGTGAGGTACGGCGTGCCATACACACGACCTTCCTTGGCCGGATAGTCGTCATCGGCGAACGTGGCGCTGATGGTGGCGTTCCAGCTGTACACCGGCACGCGGAACAGACCGATACGGCGTTCGTCCGGCTGCATCCGGCCATCCACCTGCAGCGTGGACGGCATCTGCAGCCACTCGCCCTGCTCGACCTGCTTCTCCTTCTTCTTGGTGCCCGCCGCATCCACCACCTCGACCTCGCGGGTTTCGGTCCACGGCACCACACGGATCGGCCCGGTCAGCGTCTGCGCGCCGGCACGGCTCTGCGCGACGCGCTGGTAGGCCTCGTTCCGGTACGCCTCGCGCTCGTTGATGACGCCTTTGATCAGCGCCAGGGGAATCAGCAGCAACAGGATCAGCCCGCCGACAATGGCGAACCGCAACAGCATCTTCAGGGATTTCATCGCCCGTCCTCGGTTGGGAGGGCGCCAGCGTCGCGCACGCCGATGTGCGGGGTTTGTGCTGAAGTTGAAGTCTGTGTGAAGTGCCTGCAGGCTCAGCGGCGCGCCGGTGCCGACGGCGGCCGCAGCGGCAGCCACAACACCGCCTGCGCACCGCCGCCATCGCGGTTGCGCAGGCTGGCACGGCCGCCGTGCAGGCGCGCCACTTCCTGCACGAACGACAGGCCGAGCCCGGAACTGCGCTGGCCGGTGGCCGGCCGCGCCAACGAATAGAAGCGTTCGAACACCCGCTCCAGGGCGTAGTCCGGCACGCCGCTGCCATGATCGTCCACCTGCAGCGCGACGCCGCCGTCGTCCGCGCGCGCGTGCAGCGCGATGGCGCTGCCGGCTGGCGCAAAGGCCACCGCATTCTCCAGCAGGTTGTTCAACGCCTGGCGCAGCAGGTAGCGGTCCCCGTGCAGGTCCGGTTCGGCCGGCGCATCCACCGCGATCGTCACCCCGGCAGCCTGCGCGCGTACCGCCACCGCGTCGGCAGCGGCCTGCAGCAGCGGTGCCAGGGCGATGCGCTCCTGCTTCTGCAGCCAGCCGTGCTGTTCAACCTCGGCCAGCGCCAGCAGCTTGTCGATGGTCTCGGTGAGGCGCTGTGCCTGCCCCTGGATGCTGCGCGCGAAGTGTTCGCGGTCGGCATCGGGCAGCGGCTCCTGCAGCAGCTCGGCCGCGCCGCGGATGGCCGCCAGCGGGCTCTTCATTTCGTGGGTCAGCGATTGCACGTACTGCTCGACATACGCTTTGCCTTCCAGCTTGCGGCGCATGGTTTCCAGCGCCTGGCCAAGGTCGCCGATCTCATCGCGGCGAGGCTTCGGCGGTGGCACCGGCTCGCCCGCGCTGACCGCCTTGGCGTAGCGGTTGAGGCGGTTCACGCCGTGCATCAGCCAGCCCGTCATCAGCAGACCGATCAGCGCCGACAGGCCGATCAGCCACGCGCCGCGTTTGATGATCGCGCGTTGGCTGGCAGCGATGAACGGGTCGATGCTGCGGTTGGGCTGGGCCAGGCTGAGTACGCCGATCAGGGTGCGGCCATCGGCCGGGTCCAGGATCGGCGCGGCCACGTGCATCACCGAGTGGGTTTCATCGCCCGGCGTCTCCGGGCTGGAGCGTGCACCGTATTCGCCGCGCAGCGTGCGGTAGACATCGTTCCAGCGCGAATTGTCGCGCCCGACGTCGCGGCCGCTGGAGTCGTAGACCACGATGCCCTTGGCATCGGTGATGGTCACCTGGTAGTCGAGCGTGCGCTTGGGAAAGCGCCACACCATCGCCTTCGGATCGCGCCGCTGCGCGCGCGCCAGGTTGGTCACGAAGGTGCCATTGCGCAGGGTGCCGGCCTTGAGGTCGGCGGCCGCCATCTCCGCCAGCACGTTGGCCGCATCGACCAGGGTCGACTCCATCGCCTGGCGCACCCCCGGCTTTACTTCGTTGACGAAGATGCGCATCACGAAGAACGCGGCGATCCCCACGATCAGGAAGAACCCCAGGAACAGCTTGAGACCCAGACGCACGGTTACGCCTCCAGCGCGTAGCCCAGCCCGCGATGGGTGCGGATCGGGTCGGGATCGGCGCCCGCGGCGCGCAGTTTGGCGCGCAGGGTCTTCACGTGCGTATCCACGGTGCGGTCGGCACTGTCGGCGTCGCTGTCCCAGCCGCGGTCCATCAGCTGGGCACGGCTGAGGATCGCGCCGGGGCGCTGCAGCAGCGCGGCCATCAGCGCGTACTCGTAGCGGGTGAGGTCCAGCGGTTGCTCGCCGAAACGGATCCGGCGGCCCTCGCGGTCAATCGCAAAGCGCCCGAGCTGCTGCCAGCCGGCCGACTCCGCAGCGGCGCCGGCGCCGGCACGCCGCAGCCGCGCCCGTACCCGCGCCACCAGTTCGCGCGGCGAGAACGGCTTGGCCATGTAATCGTCCGCCCCCAGCTCCAGGCCCAGTACCCGGTCGAATTCATCGTTGCGCGCGGTCAGGAAGATCACCGGCACCTCGCTGAAGGTGCGCAGGCTGCGGCAGACCTCGAACCCGCTCATGTCCGGCAGGCCGACATCCAGCACCACCAGGTCATAGGCCTGCTGGCGCAGCTGGGCCAGGGCCTCGCCGCCCAGCAGGCAATGGCGGGCGGCGTAGCCTTCGCTGCGCAGCGCATACAGAACGGTGTCGGCGATGGCCGTTTCGTCCTCGACCACCAGGACGTTGTGCAGGGGGTGGCTCATCTGCCCAGCATAGCCGCTGGCGCCCCCGCCCCGTACACTGCGCCGATGAACTACCGCCACGCCTTCCATGCCGGCAACCATGCCGACGTGCTCAAGCACGTCGTCCAGCTTGCCCTGCTCGACACCTTCAAGCGCAAGGACAGTCCGTTCTTCGTGCTCGATACCCACGGCGGCGCCGGCCGCTACCTGCTGGCCAGCGAGGAAAGCCGCAAGACCCTGGAGGCCGAGGACGGGGTGATGCGCCTGATGGCCCAGCCGCAGCTGCCGGCCGTGATCGAGCGTTACCTCAAAGCGGTCCAGGCCGACAACCCGGTCGGGGCCATGATCAGCTACCCCGGCTCGCCGCTGCTCACCGCCCAGACGCTGCGCGAGCAGGACCGCATGGCGGTCTGCGAAGTGCAGGACGATGAAGTGGCCTCGCTGAAGGCCCTGTTCGCCCATGACGCCCGGGTCGGGGTGTACCACGCCGATGGCTACGCCCAGAACAAGGCCCTGCTGCCGCCCAAGGCCAACGGGGTCAAGATCGGCCGCGGCCTGGTCCTGATCGACCCGCCCTACGAGGCGCAGGACGCCGAGTACCAGCGCATCCTGGCCTCGGTGACCGAGATCCTGGGGCGCTGGCCGCAGGCCACGTTCGCGATCTGGTTCCCGATCAAGCAGCGCCGCAGCATCCTGCACTTCCTGCGCAAGGCGGTGGCCCTGCCGGTCCGCTCGGCGCTGACCGCCGAGCTGCTGATCCGGCCCGACGACTCCCCGCTGCGCCTGAATGGCAGCGGCATGCTGCTGCTCAACCCGCCGTGGCAGTTCGACCAGATCCTGGCCCCGGCCATGCCGGCGCTGAAGCAGCACCTGGGCGAGGCGGGCGCCTCGACCCGCCTGCAGTGGCTCAAGCAGGCCGAATGAGCCCCTCCGCCGGGGCGGCGGCCTGTGAGCGTTCCGTTCACGGAAGGCGGCCCCGGGGATGCGAGAATCCGAAGACCACCAAGGAACCACCGGTATGGCTACCCGTAACCGCATGCCGCCCTGGCACGAGACCTTCAAGGCCCCCAGCGGCCATGAGCTGTTGATCCGCCCGATCCGCCCGGAAGACGGTGCGCCCCTGCACGCCGCCTTCAGCCTGTTCGGCCCGGAAGAGATCCGCGACCGTTTCCTGCAGTCGGTGACCGAACTGTCGCCGGAAACCACGCAGCGCCTGACCCACCCCAATCCCAAGAGCGAAATCACCCTGGTCGCTGCGGAATCGCTGCCGGCCGGTGAGGCCGTGGTCGGCGCCGTGGCCCGCGCGTCGATCATCCAGGGCACCCGCGAAGCCGAGTACGCCATCCTGGTCAGCCGCTTCCTGGTCGGCCAGGGTCTGGGCCGGCAGTTGATGCGCAAGCTGGTCAAGTGGGCGCGCGGCAAGTACCTGGACCGTCTCTACGGCGATGTGGCCGAAGAGAACGAGCCGATGAAGCAACTGGCCGCCTCGCTGGGCTTCCAGCCCGTACCGCATCCGCAGGGCACGCCCGGTCTGGTGCGCATGGTGCTCGAGCTCGACAGCTGACGTAGTGCCGGCCGCTGGCCGGCAATGCGTAGTGCCGGCCGCTGGCCGGCAATACGGCGTCCACGGTCGTGGCCGCGCGGTCTGCTAAAATCGGCGGTTCATGTCACGCACCTCCCATCCCGCACCGCCGCTGCCACGTTCCGGACAGCTCCGCGCCTGGTGGCGCGCTCCCGCTTCGGCCACCGCGCTGGCGTGGTATGTCGCGCGTGCCGCGCAGGCCCATGACGGGCCGTTGCTGGTCATCGCCCGCGACAACCACGGCGCCAACCAGATCGAAGCGGACCTGCGCACCCTGCTGGGCAGCAACGCGGACCTGCCGGTGGTGGCCTTCCCGGACTGGGAAACCCTGCCGTACGACGCGTTCAGCCCGCACCCGGACATCATCTCCCAGCGCCTGGCGGCACTGCACCACCTGCCCACGCTGACGCGCGGCATCGTGGTGGTGCCGGTGCAGACCCTGCTGCAGCACCTGGCCCCGCTGAAGTACATCGTGGGTGGCAGCTTCGACCTGAAGGTCGGCCAGCGCCTGGACCTGGACGCGGAAAAACGCCGCCTGGAATCGGCCGGCTACCGCAACGTGCCGCAGGTGATGGACCCGGGCGATTTCGCCGTGCGCGGCGGCCTGCTCGACGTCTATCCGATGGGCGCCGATGCGCCGCTGCGGGTGGAACTGCTGGACGAGGACATCGATTCGATCCGCGCCTTCGACCCGGAGTCGCAGCGCTCGCTGGACAAGGTCGATGCGGTGCGCATGCTGCCCGGCCGCGAAGTGCCGCTGGACGATGCCAGCGTGGCGCGGGTGCTGGCCACCCTGCGCGACCGCTTCGACGTGGATACCCGGCGCAGCGCGCTGTACCAGGACCTGAAATCGGGCCTGGCACCGGCCGGCGTGGAGTACTACCTGCCGCTGTTCTTCGACCAGACCGCCACGCTGTTCGACTACCTGCAGCCCAACATGCTGCCACTGGTGGCGCCGGGCGTCGGCGATGCCGCTGCGGCATTCTGGGCGCAGACCCAGAACCGCTATGAGCAGCGCCGCCACGATGTGGAGCGGCCCCTGCTGGCGCCCCAGGAGCTGTATCTCAGCCCCGACGAACTCAACAGCCGCCTCAATGCACTGCCGCGCGTGGACGTGTGGGCGGCCGACCACCCGCGCATCGCGGACGCGCATGCACTGGGCGACCAGCCACTGCCGCCGTTGCCGGTGGCCGCACGCGATGCACCGGCCGGCGAGGCGCTGAAGTCCTTCATCGGCCACTACCCCGGGCGCGTGCTGATCGCCGCCGACTCGCCAGGTCGCCGCGAGGCGCTGCTGGAAGTGCTGCAGGCCGCCGACCTGAAACCGCCGGTGGTCGCCGACCTGCCGACCTTCCTGGCCCAGCCCGAGCTGCGCTTTGCGATCACCGTGGCACCGCTGGAGGACGGCTTCGCGCTGGACGAACCGGCGCTGGCGGTCCTGACCGAACGCCAGCTGTTCCCCGAGCGCGCCGGCCAGACCCGCCGCACCCGCCGCGCCGGGCGCGAGCCCGAAGCGATCATCCGCGACCTGGGCGAGCTCACCGAAGGCGCGCCGATCGTCCATGAGGATCACGGCGTCGGCCGTTACCGTGGCCTGATCGTGCTGGACGCGGGCGGCATGCCCGGCGAATTCCTCGAAATCGAATATGCCAAGGGCGACCGCCTGTACGTGCCGGTCGCCCAGCTGCACCTGATCAGCCGGTACTCCGGCGCCTCGCCGGAGACCGCGCCGCTGCATTCGCTCGGCGGCGAGCAATGGACCAAGGCCAAGCGCAAGGCGGCCGAGAAGGTTCGCGATGTGGCGGCCGAGCTGCTGGAAATCCAGGCCCGCCGGCGTGCCCGCGCCGGCCTGGCGCTGCACGTGGACCGCTCGATGTACGAACCGTTCGCGGCCGGCTTCCCGTTCGAGGAAACCCCGGACCAGCTCGCCGCCATCGATGCCACGCTGCGCGACCTGGCCAGCAGCCAGCCGATGGACCGCGTGGTCTGCGGCGACGTCGGCTTCGGCAAGACCGAAGTGGCCGTGCGCGCTGCGTTCGCCGCCGCCAGCGCCGGCAAGCAGGTGGCCGTGCTGGTGCCGACCACGCTGCTGGCCGAGCAGCACTACCGCAACTTCCGCGACCGCTTCGCCGATTGGCCGCTGCGGGTGGAAGTGCTGTCGCGCTTCAAGACCACCAAGGAAATCAAGGCCGAGCTGGAGAAGGTCGCCGCCGGCACCATCGATGTGATCATCGGCACCCATCGCCTGCTGCAACCGGACGTGAAGTTCAAGGACCTGGGCCTGGTGGTGGTCGATGAGGAGCAGCGCTTCGGTGTGCGCCAGAAGGAAGCGCTGAAGGCGATGCGCGCCAACGTGCACCTGCTGACGCTCACGGCCACGCCGATCCCGCGGACCTTGAACATGGCGATGGCCGGGCTGCGCGATCTCTCGATCATCGCCACCCCGCCGCCGAACCGGCTGGCAGTGCAGACCTTCATCACGGCCTGGGACAACGCGCTGCTGCGCGAAGCCTTCCAGCGTGAGCTGGCGCGTGGCGGCCAGCTGTATTTCCTGCACAACGATGTGGAAAGCATCGGCCGCATGCAGCGCGACCTGGCCGAGCTGGTGCCCGAAGCGCGCATCGGCATCGCCCACGGGCAGATGCCCGAGCGCGAGCTGGAACGGGTGATGCTCGATTTCCAGAAGCAGCGCTTCAACGTGCTGCTGTCGACCACGATCATCGAATCGGGCATCGACATCCCCAACGCCAACACCATCATCATCAACCGTGCCGACCGCTTCGGCCTGGCCCAGCTGCATCAGCTGCGCGGCCGCGTCGGCCGTTCGCACCACCGTGCCTACGCCTATCTGGTGGTGCCGGACAAGCGCTCGATGACCCCCGACGCCGAGAAGCGCCTGGAGGCTATCGCCTCGATGGACGAACTGGGCGCCGGTTTCACCTTGGCCACGCACGACCTGGAAATCCGCGGTGCGGGCGAACTGCTCGGCGAGGACCAGAGCGGGCAGATGGCCGAGGTCGGCTTCAGCCTGTACACCGAGCTGCTCGAACGCGCGGTGCGCAGCATCCGGCTGGGCAAGCTGCCCGACCTGGATGCCGGCGAGGAAGCGCGCGGCGCCGAAGTGGAACTGCACGTGCCGGCGTTGATTCCGGACGACTACCTGCCGGACGTGCACACCCGCCTGACTCTGTACAAGCGCATCAGCAGCGCGCGCGATCCGGCCGACCTGCGCGAACTGCAGGTGGAGATGATCGACCGCTTCGGGTTGCTGCCCGATCCGGCCAAGCACCTGTTCGCCGTGGCCGAGCTGAAGCTGCAGGCCAACGCGCGCGGCATCCGCAAGCTGGAACTGGGCGAGAACGGCGGCCGCATCGTGTTCGATGCCAAGCCGGACATCGACCCGATGGCCGTCATCCAGCTGATCCAGAAGCAGCCCAAGCTGTACAGCATGGACGGCCCGGACAAGCTGCGCATCCGCCACCCCCTGCCCCTGCCCGAAGACCGCTTCAGCGCCGCAAAGGCCCTGCTGCTGACCCTCACGCCGGGCTGACCGATCCCCCGACCCCCTCCGCTCAGCGGGCCGGAGGGGATCACCCTGTTCTTTTGCCCGCGACAAGGAGAGTTGCTTTGAAACGATTCCATTACCTGGTGCTGGCCGCCGTCCTGGCCCTGCTGACCGCGTGCGGCGGCGGCATGAGCGCCCGCGACTACCTCACCGAGAACGTCGCGTACTGGAACGGCACCACCAGCACCGTGCAGCAGTGGACTGTCGGGCCGCAGAGCGAGCAGCTGCAGCGCGCACTGCAGGAAGGCAAGGGCCTGGGCACCTTCAAGTTCGCGCTGGGCAACGCGCAGAAGGAACAGCAGGACCGCCTGGTCAGCATCGACCAGATGCCGCCGTCCGACGACGCCAAGGACCTGCACCAGAAGCTGCGCACCTATGTGCAGACCGCCGAGGAACTGTTCGGTGTGCTGCTGCAGATTGCCGAACTGCCGGACGGCTACAGCCAGGAGCAGATCGCGCCGTTGGCGGAGAAGCTGACCGTGATCGGTGAGCGCATGGACGTTGAGATGCAGGCCCTGAGCGACGCCCAGGACGCCTACGCCAAGCAGCACCGCATCAACCTGCAGAAGCATTGATCCACCCGGTCCCGGTCACGCAGGTGGCCGGGATCCTTGAAGTTGTGACCGTGACCGATCCCCTCCCCCGCCCCACCGATCACCCCCTCGCCTGCTCCATCGACGCGCTGTCGATGTCGCTGCAGATGCGCGACCCCTACACCCGTTTCCACTGCGACCGCGTCGGCACGATGTGCGAGCAGCTGGGCCGCTACTGCGACCTGGATGCCACCGATCGCGCGCACCTGGCCCTTGCCGCGCGCTTCCACGACATCGGCAAGATCGGCATTCCCGACAACGTCCTGCTGCATCCGGCACGCCTGGATGACGAGCAGCGGGCGATCATGCGCACCCATCCCGAGCGCGGCGAACGCATTTTCGCCGCCACCGGCCGCGCCGACGCCCACGCCGTGGCACGCCTGATCCGCGGGCACCATGAAGCCTACGACGGCAGCGGCTACCCCGACGGCCTCAGGGGCAGCGCCATCCCGTTGGGTGCGCGCGTGCTGACCGTCGTCGACGCCTGGGATGCGATGACCAGCGAGCGGCCCTACCGCGATGCGATGGAGCGCAGCCGCGTCATGTTCCTGCTGGAGGATGCCTCCGGCGGCATGATCGACCCGGAGGTACTGGGCGCGTTCCAGCATCTGCTGCGCCGCGAACCGACCCTGGGCTGAGTTCCCTGCGGTCCGCCCACAAAAAACCCGGCGATTGCCGGGTTTTCTGTATCACTCAACCGCGCGCGATCACCAGATCACGACACGCTTGTCGTCGGCACGCACCATGCCGTCGCCGGCCTTGCACGCGAATGCCTGCGCGTAGGCCGGCATGTTCGACGGCGCGCCGTTGGCACGGAAGTTCGCCGGGGCGTGCGGATCGGTGTTCAGGCGCACGCGCAGCTCGCCTTCGGTGAAGTTGCGGCGCCATACGGTGGCCCAGTTCATGAAGAAGCGCTGGTCCTGGGTGTGGCCATCGACCGGCACGTTGACCTTCGGGTCTTCCTTCAACGCCATCTGCAGCGCGTCATAGGCCACGGTCAGGCCGCCCAGATCGCCGATGTTCTCGCCCAGGGTCAGCTTGCCCTTCACGTTCACGCCCGGCAGCGATTCATAGCCGTCGAACTGCGCGACCAGCTGGTCGGTACGCTGGGTGAAGGCGCTGCGGTCGGTGTCGCTCCACCAGTTGTCGAAGTTGCCGTTGGCGGCGAACTGGCTGCCCGAATCGTCGTAGCCGTGCATCATCTCGTGGCCGATCACCGCACCGATGCCGCCGTAGTTCAGCGCCGGGTCGGCCTTGGCGTCGAAGAACGGCGCCTGCAGGATTGCCGCCGGGAACACGATCTCGTTCTTGGTCGGGTTGTAGTAGGCGTTGACGGTCTGCGGGGTCATGCCCCACTCGGTCTTGTCCACCGGCTTGCCGATCTTGGCCAGCATGAAGCGGTAGTTGAACGCGCGCGCGGCCTGCATGTTGGCCAGGTAGCTGTCGCCGTTGGTCTCCAGGCCCGACCAGTCGCGCCACTTGTCCGGGTAGCCGATCTTCGGAGTGAAGCTGGCCCACTTCTCCAGCGCCTTCTTGCGGGTGTCTTCGCTCATCCACTCCAGCTTCTCCAGGCGCGCCTTCAGCGCCACCGAGAGGTTCTCCACCAGGTGCTGCATGGCCACCTTGGAGTCAGCCGGGAACACGGCATCGACATACAGCTGGCCAAGGCCTTCGCCGATGGCGCCATTGACCGATTCCAGCACGCGCTTCCAGCGCGGCTGCATTTCCTTCTGGCCACGCAGGGTGGTGCCGTAGAAGTCGAAGTTGGCCTTCTCGAAGGCGCTGCTCAGGTACGGCGCGGCGTCATCGACGGTGTGGAAGCGCAGGTAGGCCTGCCAGGTGGCGGCCGGCACGTCGGCCAGCATCTTGTCCACTTCGCCGAAGAAGCCCGGCTGGGCCAGCGAGAACTTCTGCGCGGCCGGCACCTTCAGGGTGTCGAACAGCGCGGTCCAGCTGAAGTTCGGGGTCAGCTTGTCGGCGTCGGCCGCGCTCATCGGGTTGTAGCGCTTGGACGGATCGCGCAGTTCGATGCGCGACAGCGAGGCCTTCGCCAGGCGGGTTTCGAAGTCCAGCACGGCCTTGGCCTGGGTCTTGGCCTGCTCGGCGTCGACGCCGGACAGCGTCAGCACCTGGGCGATGTAGGCCACGTAGGCGTCGCGGATCTTGGCCTGCGAATCGTCGAAGTAATAGCCCTTTTCCGGCAGGCCGAGGCCACCCTGGCCGACGTACGCGATGACGTTGGCCGAATCCTTGTAGTCCGCATTGCCGAACAGCGAGAACAGCACGCCCTGGCCCTGTGCCTGGCTGTCGCGCAGGTACTGGGCGATGGTGGCGGTGTCCTTCAGTGCGGCGATCTTGTCCAGCTGCGGCTGCAGCGGTGCGATCCCGGCGGCTTCGATCTTGGCTTCGTCCGAGCCGGTCTTCCAGATGTCGCCGATCTTGGCTTCCACCGAGCCGGCCTTGGCCTGGCTGGCGGCAGCCTGCTGGACCAGCGCGTGCTGCACTTCCAGCGAGCGCTCGCGCAGGATCTCGAAGCTGCCCCAGGTGGTCTGGTCGTTCGGCACCGGGTTGGCCTTGAGCCACTTGCTGTTGACGAACCCGTTGAGGTCCGTGCAGGCCGCGATGGTCGGGTCCAGGTCGGCGCTGTTGAGGGAAATCAGCGCCGTCTTGATCTGCGACTGATCGAAGGCCGGCTTGGCAGCGGCATCGGCCGTGGCGGCGGGGGTGGTTTCGGTCTTGCCGCACGACGCCAGCGACGCGGCGATGGCGAGGGTCAGGCCCAACGGGACCAGTTTGGACAACTTCATTCGACTCTCCGGCTACGGATGGATGCAACGCCCGCATGGCGGGCAATCACGGAGCGTAGCGCGGGAGCGGAAGCTCGGGACCGGCCAAAGGTCACACCCTGCCCACGGGTGGGTGTGGGGCAGACGTGGTGGTGGGTGCGGGCACACGTGGTGGGTGCGGGGCAGACCGGGTGGGTGCGGACCGTTGGTCCGCACTGGTCTGTTCGTTTCTGGCGCCAAGGGCGGCCGGGCAGAGCCCGGCTCTACGGTGCGTGCAGTGCAGCCGGGCAGAGCCCGGCTCTACGGGACGTGCAGCCGGGCGGGTTACTTCGCCTTGCCCTGGTTGGCCACGGCCTCGGCAGCCTTGCGTGCCGCTTCCGGGTCGCCGAGGTAACGGAACGACTGCACGCTCAGGTCATCGTTCAACTCGAACAGCAGCGGGATGCCGGTCGGGATGTTGAGCTCCAAGATGGCTTCCTGCGAGACGTTGTTGAGGTACTTGTACAGCGCGCGCAGCGAGTTGCCATGCGCGGTGACCAGCACGGTCTTGCCGTCCTTGAGCTGCGGGGCGATCGCGTCGAACCAGTACGGCAGCACGCGGTCCAGCGTGGTCGCCAGCGATTCGGTGCCCGGCAGCGCGTTGCGGTCCAGACCGGCGTAGCGGCGGTCGTGGATCGGGTGGCCCGGGTCCTCGATGTCCATCGCCGGCGGCGGGATGTCGTAGGAGCGGCGCCAGATCTTGACCTGGTCCTCGCCATGCCTGGCAGCCGTCTCGGCCTTGTCCAGGCCCTGCAGGCCGCCGTAATGACGCTCGTTCAGGCGCCAGCTCTTGCTGACCGGCAGCCAGTCCTGGTCCAGCTCGGCCAGCGCGCCCTGCAGCGTGTGGATGGCGCGCTTGAGCACCGAGGTGTGCGCCACATCGAACTGCAGGCCTTCCTCGCGCATCAGACGGCCGGCGGCGGCAGCCTCGCGGCGCCCCTGCTCGGTCAGTTCCACGTCCACCCAACCGGTGAAGCGGTTGTCCAGGTTCCACTGGCTCTGGCCGTGGCGCAACAGTACGAGTTTACGGGTCACTGCAGTATCTCCGACAGATGGCAAGGCAGGCGGGCATTGTAGCGGCAACCCCGCCCGGCCCGCCTGCGCGCGCGGCGGTCAGGGGTGCGGGTGGCCGTGGTGGCCCTGCGCGTCCGGGCCGCTGCGGCGGCGCTCGCCTGCGGCGCCGTGGGCATGCGTGCCGTGGTCGTGGTCGTGGCCCTCATGATCGTCGGCATGGGCAGGTCGCGGCGTACCCACGCTGCAGGCATCCCCGCAGTGGTCGGCTTCGATCTGCAGGGTCACATGGTCGATGCCGAAGCGTTCGTGCAGCGTCTCACCCAGCTCACGGCGCAGGCGGTCCGGGTCCACGCCGGTGCCCATCACCACGTGCGCGGTCAGCGCCGGCGTGCTCGATGCCAGCGCCCACACATGCAGGTCGTGCACATCCACCACGCCATCGTGGCTGCACAGCGCGGTGCGCACCGCGGCCACGTCCATGCCCTTGGGCACGCCTTCCAGCAGCACGTTGATCGCCTCGCGCATCAGCACCCAGGTGCGCGGCAGCACCCACAGCCCGATCAGCACCGCCAGGATCGGGTCGATCGGCTTCCAGCCGGTCCACTGGATCAGCAGCGCGCCCAGGATCACCGCCACCGAGCCGAGCATGTCCGCCCAGACCTCCAGGTAGGCGCCCTTCACATTGAGGCTCTCGCCGCTGCCAGCACGCAGCAGGCGCATCGAGATCAGGTTGATGACCAGGCCGAACGCGGCGATCACCAGCATGCCGGTGGAGGCGATCTCCTGCGGCGTGCGGAACCGTTCGATCGCCTCGTACAGGATGTAGCCGGCCACCACGAACAGCATGCCGCCATTGATCATCGCGCCCAGCGCTTCCAGCCGCGCGTAGCCGTAGGTGCGCTTGGCATCGGGGGGGCGGCGGCTGAGCCGCACCGCCACCAGCGCGATCATCAGCGCCAGCGTATCGGTGGCCATGTGTGCCGCATCGGACAACAGCGCCAGGCTGTTGGTCCAGAAGGCGCCGGCCACCTCGACCAGCAGGAAGGTGGTGGTCAACCCGAGCGCCCACCACAACGGCTTCTCGTGGCGGATCTCGCTGGGCAGGTGATCGTGATCGTGGGCCATGACAGTACCTCCGGAACAATGGGCGCAGGTTAAGCAGGGCGTGCGGCGGAGACTATTACACTTGTGCCTGCGTTCATTCTGTAACTTCATTACAGCTGCGCACGGCCGCTAAGGTTCGACGGCCTGTGTGGCGGGAAGAGCAATCATCGTGGATAACGTTCCAAACCTGGACGAGGCCAGCCGACCGCTGGCCGATGCCTGGCAACATACCCTCCAGTCCACCGGCACGGAGGCCGCGTCGCTGCTGTGCGCACTGGCCGCCGATTCGCCGCCGGAGCTGGCCCACCACTTCTACGACGTGCTGCTGGAAGATCCGCGCGCCAGCCGGTTCCTGTCGCACGACCAGGTCCGCCTGCGCCTGAAGCCGGCCATGCAGCGCTGGTTGTCCCAGTTGCTCACCGCGACCCCGGCCAGCATCCCGGCCCTGGTGGCGGCGCAGCGGGTGATTGGCGACGTGCATGCGCGCGTGGGCATTCCGGTGGATCTGGTCACACGCGGCGCACGGGTGCTCAAGCAGCGTCTGTTCGAACGCATCGTGGCACAGGCGCCCAACAGCGAAGTCGCGTTCCAGGCGATCGCCTGCCTGAGCGCGTCGGTCGACATCGCGCTGGAAGGCATGACCCTGGCGTACACGCATGCGCGCGAGCGCTCCTCGCGTACCGATGCGGCCTACCGCCTGTTCTCGCTGGTGCAGAACGTCAGCACCGAGCGCGAGCGCCAGCGTGCGTTGCTGCTCGACTGGGAAAACGCGCTGCTCTACGCCATCGCCAGCCAGGCCAGCGAGACCGACACCGTCGATCTGGCGCACTCCGAATTCGGCCTGTGGTTCACCCACAAGGGCATTCCCAGCTTCGGCGAAAGCAGCGAAACCGCGCAGGTGGGTGCCCTGATCGCCACCGTGGATGCGCAGTTGCGCGCCGCGCAGGCACACGCCGACGTGGGCGCTCGTTTCACCGCCCTGCAGGGCATCCGCGAGCAGCTGGCACGCATCCGCACGCTGATGAGCATGCTGTTCGAACGCATCGGTGAGCTGGATGCGGGCAGCGACGCGCTGACCAATCTGCTCAACCGGCGCTTCCTGCCGACGGTGCTGCGCCGGGAAATCGAACTGGCCAACAGCACCCACACTCCGTTCTCGGTGCTGCTGCTGGACCTGGACCACTTCAAGGCGATCAACGATGCGCACGGCCATGACGGCGGCGACCGCGCCCTGCAGCATGTGGCCGCCCTGCTCGGACAGCTCACCCGTGGGAGCGACTACCTGTTCCGCTACGGCGGCGAGGAGTTCGTGGTGGTGCTGGTCGCGGCCACGGCCGCACAGGCCGAGGTGATCGCCGAGAACCTGCGCAAGCACATCGCGCAGACCCCGGCGCAGCTCGCCGATGGCCAGGCGCTGGCGCTTACCGCCAGCATCGGCGTGGCCGCGCACGATGGCCATCCGGATTACGAGCGGTTGATGGCCCGCGCCGATGCGGCCATGTACGAGGCAAAAAAGCGCGGCCGCAACCGGGTTGTGCTGGCCAGTGACGACCTGCCCGAACCGCCCGGCCGCCGCGGCCTGCAGCGAGGTTGAGCCGGGCCGTCAACGTGCTCGACGGCGCAGCCAGCGCGACAGCAGGCTGCGCCAGTCACCGCCGAGGGCCATGACGCTCGACGCGCAGCGGGGACAGCGGCGGACAACGTCCACACCCTCCAGCAGGCAATCGCTGCGCGGGCGTACCCAGCGGAACCAGCGGCAGGCGGGGCAGAAGTACATGCGGGCGGGCGGACGGATCATGTGGGTCCCGAGGCCTCGCGGTCAGTCGGACGCCGCTTCATCGCGGACCCGTTCGATCAACGCCTGGGTCTTGGCGATCACGACCCACAAACCGACCAGGGCAAGGGCATTCTTCAACATGGCGCTTCCTTTACTGCGTTGGAGGAGCCTGTATCGTGGCCCGGTGGCGCGACGATCTGCGTCGCAGCGCCACCGGCCCGCACGCCGCCTCAGTTGGGCAGGCGTTTGAACTCGGCTTCGAGCGCGAGCGCTTCCTCGTTCCAGGCCTGGAACTGCTGACGACGCTCCTTGACCACCGCCGTCTCGGCCTGCACGACCTGTACGCTGGCCTCCAGTTCCTGGTAGTCCGGGAACAGGTTGGGCACGGCCTGCTCGCCCTGCAGCATCGTCAGCAGGTCTGCGCGCTGGTCCTCGAACGAGGTCACCATCGTTGCGATGAGCGTCTGGAAGGCCTTCTCGCGCTGGGCTTCGTTCCAGCTGTCCCAGATCTCCATCGCGGCGCCCACGAACACCAGCGCGCCATTGGCGGCCTTGGCGAACTTGACCGCGCCCCACGGCTTGAACTTGAGCGCCTTGCCCACGCCGTCCATGCCCAGCGCCTTGGCCGCCCCCACGATGCCATCGCGCGCGGCCAGTACCGAACCGTTGTTGATCAGGTTGCCCTTCAGCACGTACTGCAGGCCCTGCTTGCCCATATCGCGCATCACCGCATTGATGTGGTTGACCTCGGTATCCAGGTCGAGCTGGACCTTGGCCATCTGCAGGTTGACACCCTTCACGCGCTGCTCGAACTCGTTCTGCAGATGCGTGGACAGCATGATGCCGTCAGCGCCGATCTCGCGCTCGTAGAAGTCGGTGAAGGTCTGGCGGTCCACGCCCTTGGCCTGCAGGATCAGTCCGGCGAAGAAATCGGCAACGAAGCGCCGCAGCTCGATCAGCGTTTCGGAGACATCGCCCTTGGCCTGGACAAGCTGCTGGTTCATGCGCACAGACAGCGCTTCGGTGCGCTGCAGCTCCTCGGCGATGCGCGCATCGTTCTGCCGGGCCACCGGCAGCTGCTTGTCCAGCACGTCGCGGATCACACTGCGGCGGGCGTCTTCCACCAACGCTACCGCCCCGCCGCTGCGCGCGATGCGCTGGCGGGTTTCCTGCTGCAGCATGGCAATGCGCGACAGCCGATGGTAGGTGTCCAGCTGCGACAGCCAGTGCGGCAGCCCCATGTCGAAGGGATTGGCCGCCACCGCCACGATCGACAGGTCGGTGCGCTCGGCCGCGTCCAGCGCGAGCAGGTCGGTCAGACGTCCGGCGACGTTGTCGCGCTTGATCGCCAACGCCGCCTGGTAGCTCTGCTCGTCCTCGACGTCGGCCACGTCATCGAAGCGGCTCAGCACGAACACCGTGCGCGGCAGCAGGTCCAGCGTGCGGAACAGCCAGTTCAGCTCGTCGCGGTGGCTTTCCTTGACCGGGTTGACCGAGTTCATCACGTACAGCACCAGGTGCGCCTGGCTGACGTAGCGGCGGGTGATGTCCTTGTACTTCTCGACCTCATGGGTGTCGGCGCTGATACGGTCCTTGAAGCCGAACAACCCCGGCGTGTCGATCAACGTGAAGTCGTCGCCGACGTCATAGACCTTCACCTCGTTGGAGGACTCCTGGTGGCTGATCTTCATGCTCGCCTCGTCGAGCTGCTCCAGCCACGCCGCCGCGATGGAGGTCTTGCCTTCGGAGAACCCGCCGATCAGGGCGACCTTGAGCTTCTCGCCGGCGATGCCGTCGCGGACGGCCGCGAGCTTGTCGATCACCGACGGCTCCAGCGCGATGCCCAGCGCGCTGCCGCGCTCAAGGAACTGGATCAACTTGCCCAGCACATCGCTGGCCTGGGACTGCTGCGCCTTGAAGGCGCTCAACGTGGTTTCCATCAGAGGGTTCCTTGTGCGTGGATCCGGGAGGAGAGCTGCTGCAGGTTGCGGGTCGATGCGATCAGCACCTGGTTGAGGTGGTCCACCTGCTCGACCGGCGCGCGCAGGGACGCCTGGATACCGGCAACCACCGTATCCAGCTCGGCGAAGGCCTCGGTCAGCCCGTCCTCAAGGCGGCGCTTGAGCTGATCGGCTGCATTGGCGATGTTCTCGTCCACGGTCTTGCGCTGCTGCGTCTGGCGGAATTCGCTGCTGAAGAACCCACGGATCGCCTTGTAGGCCGAGAACGCCAGCGTCAGCGCGGACGGGATCATCAGCAGCCAGCCCACCGGGGTCCAGAACAGCGCAGCGCCACCGATCAGCGTGGCGATGAGGCTGCCGATCTGAATGCCGTGATCGATGTTGAACTTCAGGTCGATGCGGCTGCCCAGGCCGCCCACGGACATGCCGCGGCACGCGTCGAGCAGTTCCTCGGCCTGATGCTGGAACGTCTCGATGATCGAGGCGATCTCCTGCTCGAGGCGCTCGCGCTGTGCGGCCATCGCAACGCCGACATCCTCCACGAGCTGGTTGGCTTCCCGCTCCATGCAGTCCTCCAGCACACTGGCGACCACGTCATTGCCGTGGTCGCCCTCGATGTAGGCGTACATGTGCTCGCGTACGCGCACCGTGTAACGGGCAATACTGGACCGGCCCTTGTCGCGCAGCCGCGCCCGCATCGACTTCACCGCAAGGCCCATCTGGCGCACGGCGCCGTCGGCGTCCTGGGCCAGGCTGGTGGACAGCGGCTGGAACCGCTCCTGCTGCAGCGTGGCGATGCTCGCCGCGACGGTGTCCACCACCTCGCGCGCCTTGTTGAAATTGGACCGCTGGATCTTGGCCTTGCAGTCGTCCACCAGCTCGGTGGTCAGGAACGACTGGAAGTCGGCAAAGCCGCTGCGCTGCCGCAGTTCATCGGCATCCATCCGGTCCAGGAACTTGCGCTGGTTGCGCGCATTGTCCGAGCCGGGCACCAGATGCCGTGCATTGGCCAGGAAGGCGGGATGCGCGCTGACCGTGCGGCTGCCGCGGTACTGGTCAACCAGCACGCTGGCCACGCGCCCGTCCAGGTCGGCCAGGCTGGCCTCCTCGTCGTCGCTGGTGAGCCGGGCCGCCTGCAGCTGCATCGGGTTGGTCACGCGCTTGTTGTACAGGGTCCAGACTTCGGTCTGCGGCCCCAGATGGCGCTCGATCTTCTCCAGCGTGCCGGGGCGCCCCGCCTCGCCCTTCTGCGGCGCGGTCGGCTTGCCGGTGACGTAGAACACGGCGTGCGCGGTCTGTACCGCGCTGTCGATGTGGTCGTGGACCTTGGCCTCGTCGCCTTCGATGCCCGGCACGTCCAGCAGCACGAACGACTGCCCGTTGGCTTCAAAGGCGAAGCGTCCGGTGGCGACGGTGAAATCCGAGCGCCCGTCGCCGATGATGCCGCCATCGGCGTAGGCGGCCAGCTGCTGCAGTGACTTGCCCAGGCCCGCCTGCCGCTGCTCGTCCTCCGACAGCCGCTGCTGCACCTCCGCCAGGCGGGTCTGCTGCGCCTGCCGCGCCGCCTCGCGCTCGCCGTTCACCTCGGCCAGCCGCTGCTGGGCATCGTCCAGGCGGGTGTCCTTCGGCGTACGGCGAAACACGCCCAGCATGCGCGCCCACCAGGAGGGTGCGGGCGCCGCTGCGGCCTCGGCCTGCAAGGCGGCGATGTCGTCCAGCAGCGCGGTCTGGCGCGAGTCGTACTGGATCATGGCCGTCTCCTGCCCGGCCTGCAGCGCGGCCAGCGCGTGCCGTGCCTCGTCAATGCGCGCCTCCAGCGCGGCGATGTCGGCTTCGCTCAGCCCGTGCTCGCGCTGGAACTGGTCGAACGCCTGCTGTGCATCGCGTTTGCTGGCTTCGCCGAGCGCGATCCGCAGCGCTTCGATGAGGGTGGACTTGCCGGCATTGGTCTCGCCATAGAAGGCGATGGTGAAGGCATCCCATTCCGCATTGCGGTCCAGCGCCTGCACCTGCTCGTCGATGCGCTGGCGGAAATCGGCCAGCAGCGCCACCGCAGCGCGGGTATGCGCCTCGAGCTGCGGGTGGGTGGACGGGACGTCGAAGCGGGTGAGAATACCTTCGACGTCGCGTGCGACGTGCCGATAGATATCCGTCGGCGATTGCAGGTCGGTGGTCACGTGACTGTCCTTTTTCATGCGTTGCAGAAGAACCGGGAAAGGGAATGGGGAGGCGCCGACCCACGCGGCGCCCGCAGGATCAGCCAGGAACGCCATCCGAACACGCGGCTGCGACAAGCTGCGCCGCAGCGTCGGGCGACAGCCCCTGCAGGGCGCTGCGCAGGTGCTGCAGGCGCAGCGCGTCGGCGAGCGCGGCGGGGGCCAGCACCTGCACGGCGGGGCCCAGGCCCATCAGCCACCAGCGCAGCTGCGAGGTGTCTTCAACGTCGGCATGCAGGTGGAAGCCGCCGGTGGCGGCATCGGGCGCCAGCACCTGGTCGACCGCCAGTGCCGCCTCGCCCAGGTGCTGGCCCAGTGCGGCGTCGACCCACAGCGACAGCGCGATCCGCCCGTGCCGTTCAAAGCCCGCCGCCACCTGCGGCAGCGCGGTCTCCAGGGCTGCGGCGTCGCCACTGTCGGCCTCGGCATCCAGCCGTACCGCAGCGGCGATGCGGTGCAGCGCCAGCATGCTGCGCGCGGGTTTGCCGTCGATGCGCGCGACCAGGTAGGTGATCGGGCCGCGCAGCACGATGCCCAGGGGGTGCAGGACGTGCACCCGTGCCTGCGCGCGGCCGCGCGCGAGGTAGTCCACCTGCAGCTGCTGGCCGGCGTACAGCGCCTGGTGCACGGCGAGCAGAACCTGGTCGTCGATGCGCGGCGGAATCAACGGCTGGGTGGCATCCACGCGCGCCACCCGGGCATCCCAGCGCGCGGTCGCGCTGCGCCCGAGTCCCTTGGCGAGGGTGCGCTCGGCCTGCTGGAACAGCGGCTCCAGCTCGCGCCACTGGTGCAGCGGCAGCAGATCGCGCAGATGGCCACGGGCGGTCAGCAGCACCACCGCCTGGATGGCCGACATGCCCGGCAGCGAGAATGCCTTGGCATCGCGCTGCCAGCTCCAGCCGAACGGGCGTTCGCGCTCGTCGCATTCCAGCGGGAACACCGCCGACAGTGCCTGCAGGTCGCGTTCGACCGAACGCTTGGTGATCGGGTAGTCCGACGCGAGACGGTCGGCGAGCTCGCCGGCGGTGATCCGCTGGGGCGCGGGCGGCAGCATGTTCAGCAGGGCCCACTGCCGGGCCAACGTTCCTTTCGAATCCTTTCTCAACACCCGCTCCGCTTCGTCCTGAAGATCGGTGGCCGAACGGCCACAGCTACGATCACGCCCTGCGCCACTGCGCAATGCAGGCGTAGGCTACCGCCCAGTTATCGGCAGCGGCAGCCGGATATTTAGCCTGCGCTGCATGCGTGCGGCAAGCCCGCCGATGGTCGTGTGCGGCAATGCATGCCGCCGCATGCTGCATGGTCCGCAGCGTCGCGGCGGCGTAGCATCCCCGTGCCCCGCGCGTCTGCCCGTTTCTGCCAGGAGTTCCCCGATGTCCACCCGTTCCGCTCTGTCCCGCTGCCTCCTGCACGGCATGCGCCTGCTGATGCTGCTGGCGCCGCTCGGTGCGGCCGCGCGCGAGGTGCCGGCGCCGGCCGACCACGTGGACGCCGATGGCCCATACGTGTTCACCACCGCCACGGGGCTGGAAGCGCAGTGGGTGTGCAACGACCACGTGGTGCGCCGCACACTGCCGGCGCGCGGCGCAGGCACTGTTGTCGCACCGGAATGCGGCTACTCGCACCCGCTTGCCGTGCTGCCGGCACAGGCGGTCGCCACAGCCCGGTATCCGGCCACACCGCGCATCGTCGCGCTGTCGGATATCCACGGCCAGTACGACCTGCTGGTCAGGCTGCTGCACGCCCATCGTGTGATCGACGCGGCAGACCGCTGGTCGTTCGGCGATGCCACGCTGGTGGTGGCCGGCGATGTGTTCGATCGCGGCCCGCAGGTCACCGAAGCGTTCTGGCTGCTGTACAGCCTGCAGGAACAGGCCCGCGAGGCCGGCGGCGCCGTGCACTTCGTGCTTGGCAATCACGAAACGATGGTGCTCTACGACGACCTGCGCTACATCAACCCGAAATACCTGCGCAGCGCCGAACTGCTCGGTCGTTCCTACCCTGCGCTGTACGGTGCCGACAGCACGCTCGGCCAGTGGCTGCGCACCCGCCCGGCGCTGCTGCAGATCGGCGACACCCTGTTCCTGCACGGCGGCATTGCCCCGGAGAACCTGGACCTGGTCCGCGACATGGCAACCACCAACACCACCTACCAGGCGTCGCTCGGCCTGCCGCGCGACCAGGTCAAAGCGGCGCCGGACAGCGCGCGTCTGTTCGATGGCAAGACCAGCCCGATCTGGTACCGCGGCTATTTCGATGGCCACATGGATACCGGTCAGGTCCAGGCACTGCTCACGCAGCTGAACCTCCAGCGCATCGTGGTGGGCCACACCTCGATGCCCCACGTGAGCAGCTTCCACGGCAACCGCATCATCGCCATCGACAGCAGCATCAAGGACGGCGAGAACGGCGAACTGCTGTTCATCGAGAACGGTGTGCTCAGCCGTGGCCTGCTCGACGGCAGCCGGGTGCCGCTGGCCGAAGGCACGTTTGCCGAGGACGACTGAGGGCCGGCAGCGGGCCTTGCGGGACGTGCGACATGATCGCAGCCGTTCGCTGACCAGCCTGTCGCGGCGGGCATTCTGGCCGTCGGCGGCAACCGCGAGCGCTATCGCTATCGCGAGCAGGGCTGCGACGCCGCCGGCGTACAGAACCTGGATGACCACACCGACGCCCGCCTGCGCGTGCGCAACGTCAACAGCAGCGGCAAGTACCCACTGCCCGCGCAGGGCCGGCATCGCCTGGAAGTGGGCTGCGAAGGCAGCATGGACGGTCGCGACGAAACCCGCCTGCCGCGGTTGCTGCCGGTAGGCGGTGCCCCGGCAGCGTCAGCGACATCTCCTTCGATGCGCGCGTGCGCCGGCTTGCGCTCTACGGGCAGGACGAGATGTGGCGGTTGCAGTGGGAACGACAGCTCTGACCGGGCGTTGCCCTCAGCCCGGCTGGGTGCTGCCCTCGCCCACCGGTGCCAGCACCGGCGTACGCGCCGGACGGCTCGGGAACGCGTGGCGCAGGATCCGCCACATCACCTGGCCGAACTGCCGGGGCAGCGAGCCGGTGTTGTAGTGCTGGCCGTAGCGCGCGCAGATCTGCTTCACCTCCACGGCGATGGCCGCGTAGCGGTTGGCCGGGATGTCCGGGAAGAAGTGGTGCTCGATCTGGTGGCTGAGGTTGCCCGACATCAGGTTCATCAGCCTGCCGCCGGTCAGGTTGGACGAGCCGCGCAGCTGCCGCAGGTACCAGTGACCGCGGCTTTCATCGCGAACACATTCCTTGGGGAAGGTTTCGGCATCGGCGGTGAAGTGTCCGCAGAAGATGATCACGTACGTCCACACGTTGCGGATCAGGTTGGCCACCACGTTGCCAAGCAGCACCGGCAGGAAGAACGGGCCGGCCAGCGCCGGGAACAGCAGGTAGTCCTTGAACATCTGCCGGCCCATCTTGCGGCCGACCGGGCGGAACTGCGCGCGCAGCTGCTTGAAGGTCATCTTGCCGGCGAGCCAGCGGCCCAGGCGCAGGTCCTGGATGGCGATGCCCCATTCGAACAGCAGCGCGAACACCACCGCCACCACCGGCTGCAGCAGGAAGAACGGGCGCCAGCGCTGCTCCGGGAAGATGCGCAGCAGGCCATAGCCGATATCGTCGTCCAGCCCGCGCACATTGGTGTAGGTGTGGTGGCGGAAGTTGTGGGTTTTGCGCCAGTTGTCGGCGGTGCCGACGATGTCCCACTCGTAGGTGCTGCCCTGCAGCTGCGGATCGCCCATCCAGTCGTACTGGCCGTGGATGACGTTGTGCGCCAGCTCCATGTTCTCCAGGATCTTGGACAGCGCCAGCAGCACCACGCCGGCGATCCACGCCGGGATCAGCACGCTGTGCACGAACGCGCCCAGGAACAGCAGCGCGCGGCCGGCCACGCCGGTCCAGCGCACGCCGGCCACCACGCGGCGGATGTAACGCGCATCGGCGGCGCCCAGGGTGGCGAGCTGCCGCGCGCGCAGCGCATCCAGTTCGGCGCCGAAGGACTGCAGCTCGGCCGTGGACAGGGCGCGGTTGTTGATGGACGACATGCTTACAGCTCCAGGATCAGGTCGGTGCTGGCGCTGTTCACGCACAGCTTCACTTGCGTGGCCGGTTCGGCCGCGTACTCGCCGGTCAGCGTGTGCCGGGTAACCCCGGACGCCTTGCCGCATACGCAGGTATTGCAGATGCCCATGCGGCAGCCACTGGCCGGGCGCAGCCCTTCCGCTTCCAGCGCCTGCAGCAGCGAGGTGCCACGCGGCAGCGCCAGGGTGCGTCCGCTGCGTCGCAGTTCGACCTGCACCAGGCCGGTTTCGGCATCGGGCAGGACCGGCGGACTGAAGGCTTCCACCTGCATCGCGGCGACCTGCGCCTGCAGGCGCGCACGCGCCGTATCGACGAAACCGCCTGGCCCGCACACCAGTACGCGGGCGTTGGCCAGCTCGCCCAGCGCATCGAAGGCGTAGGAATCCACGCGCGGCGACGGGGCGTCCGCGTCGCGGGTCAGCGCGTAATGCACGCGCAGGCGCGGATGGCGCGCGGCAATCGCGTCCAGTTCGTCAACGAAGCACAACGCCTCGCGCTGGCGGGCCCAGTACAGCAGGTCCACCTGCGCCGGCATGCCGGCCGCATCCAGCTGGCGCAGCAGCGCGCGCATCGGCGTGATGCCACTGCCGGCTGCCAGCAGCAGCAGGCGCTGCCCGCTCTGCGGGGGCAGGGTCATCTCGCCGAAGGCCTGGCCCAGCTCGAACACCTCACCCAGGCACGCGCCGCTCACCAGGTGCTGGCTGACCCGGCCGCCGGCGATGGCCTTCACGGTGATCGCCAGCGTGCCATCGGCCAGCGGCGTGGGGCTGTAGCTGCGGCTCAGGCGGCGGCCGTCCACTTCCACGCCCAAGGTGACGTGCTGGCCGGGGGACATCCCGCGGAAGTGGCGGTTCGGCTTCAGGATCAGGGTGACCGCATCGGCACTGGCGGCCGTACGGGCGACCAGCCGGGCCCGCGGCCGGCGCAGCGTCCACAGCGGATGCAGTCCGCCCGCCCAGAAGTCGAACAGGGCCTCCGGCACCCAGCGGCGGGGCGACAACGGGGTGCGGCGGCGGGAATCGGGGCGAAGGCGTGCGCTCATGCCGGCACTATACGGCCGAGCATACGGCTGTGTATACACTTGTATATCGACGGGACCGGCTATGATTCAGCGACGTGACCACCCTGCCCCCGATGACCTCCCCAGACCTGCCCCTGACCGTGGCCGATGATGCCCACCACGGGCGCAAAGCATCGATCACCCGCGACGACCTGCTGGCCGCCGCCCTGGCCCTGATCGGCCCGCATCGCAGCGTCTCCACCCTGAGCCTGCGTGAGGTGGCGCGCGAGGCCGGGATCGCACCGAATTCGTTCTACCGCCAGTTCCGCGACATGGACGAACTCACCGTCGCCCTGATCGATCTGGCCGGGCGTTCGCTGCGCACCATCATCGGCGAGGCACGCCAGCGCGCGGCTTCGTCCGAACGCAGCGTGATCCGGCTGTCGGTGGAGACCTTCATCGAACAGCTGCGCGCGGACGACAAGCTGCTGCATGTGCTGCTGCGCGAGGGCAGCGCCGGCTCGGATGCGTTCAAGCAGGCGGTGGACCGCGAGCTGAACTATTTCGAAGACGAACTGCGGGTCGACCTGATCCGCCTGGCCGCTGCCGATGGCGCGGTGCTGCACGAGCCGGCGCTGGCGTCCAAGGCGATTACCCGGCTGGTGTTCGCGATGGGCGCCACGGCGGTGGACCAGCCGCCGGAGAAGGACCCCGAGCTGATCGAACAACTGGCGCAGATGCTGCGGATGATCATCACCGGCGCCCGTACCATCGCCGGCAATCCGCCGACGCGTTGAGCGCCCTGACCCGCTAGCGCCTTTCCTCGGGCGCGTACCAGAACGGGATGCGGTACTCGCGGCGACGCTCGCGGCCGCGCTTCCCGCCGTCTGCATTCCAGACCAGCAGCAGGTCGTGGCGCCCCGGCGACAGCGCGTCCAACGGCAGGTAGCCGACCAGGCCGCGCATCTCCAGGTCGCGCCGCTCGATCGGCAGGAAACCGTCCAGCGGCACGGGCTTGCCGTCCAGGGTCACCTGCCAGACCTTCGCCAGGCACTGCACGGCGCGGGTCGCCGCCTCCGGCCCTGCCGCAGTGTTGCCGCCCTCGGGCAGCGCGCACACGCGTTTCGCCAGCGCGTTCTCGCGCTTGGGCTGGTGCGGAATGAACAGCCGCAGCCGGCTGCCCTGGATCACGTCGGCCGGAATCATCGGATACCGCAGCAGGCGATCATGCTCGGTCCGCAGCGATTCGTAGTGGGCGCTGAGCATTCCCTGGTCGACGGCCTCCCCGGTCACCACCTCGTACTGGTCGAGCATCGAGAACCGCATCGACCCCACCGCCTGCACGCCACCGATCATCATCGCGACCATCACCGCGCCGAAATACAGCCACATGAAGTGGCGGGCGCGCTGATTGCTCTGCAACATCAACTGCACCGGCAGCAGCATCCGCATCGGGACGAACCACTGGTTGATGGCCAGCAGGCGATGGGTGATCCGCTCCAGACGCGGGCTCGTCCCGCCACGCGCATGGCGTTTGGCGACCATCTTGTCCAACGCGCCGACACCGATGCCCAGCGCCAGCGGCACCGCCACCAGCGCGAGAAGGATGGCCAATGCCACGTCGTCGGAATGGGGGAACAGCGAGCCGATGCCGGCGGCGACCGTGATCGCCAGTATCGACATCAGTCCGATCACCGCGATGGTCAGGGCGAACAGCAGCGTGGTCGAGAACAGCGTCGAGGCGGCGCGGTCGGCGCTGATGATCGCCTGGTCCAGGCTGACGACCCGCGCCTGGTAGAAGGTGCGCGCCGTCCGTCCCATGAAGGGCACGTTGTCCCAGCGGATGCCCTGCGGAAAATTGCTTTTCAGGCCGATCAGGCCCACCCAGTACCCGCGGATCGCCAGGTGCGCGATCAAGGCGATTGCCAGCACGTAGCACAGGCCCACGCAGGTGCTGAAGCCGAACCACAACGCCTGCCAGTAGATGCCGTCGGCGTGCACTTCGCTGACCGCCCAGGCATCGAAGACACGACCGGGCACGGCCAGCAGCGCGAATGCGAGCAGGCCGGAAATGAACATCTCCAGTTCGTCGGTCCGCTCGCGCAGGCGGGCGAAACGTCCGTTCGTGTCCGTGTCTGCGACGGGTGCGGCGGGGGTACTGCCAGGCTCGAGCGTGTCGCTCACGGGCGGGTCGTCCATGCGGTTTGGCGGAGTATACGGGGGCTGCCGCCACATTCGGCAAGGTCCGGACATGACGACGCCGGCCTGCGGCCGGCGTCGGGTATCACGGTTGGCTGGGGACCGGCCCGTGCGGATCAGCGATACACACGCTCGCAGCGGCGTTCCACCACGCGGTTGCCGGACTCCTGCTGGTGGCGGCCCTGCACGTTGCGGCCCACCGCACCGCCGGCCACTGCGCCGGCCACCGTGGCCACCTTCTTGCCGTTGCCGCCGCCGACCTGGTTGCCCAGCAGGCCACCGACGATGGCGCCGGTGGCGGTACCGGTGATGCGGTTGGGGTCCTTGGCGTTGCGCTGGACCTCCACGTTCTTGCACACCACCTTGCTGCCGTCATTGAAACGGCGCCCTTCGTCCTTCGGTCCGTAGGTCTGTGCCGTGGCGGCAAAGGACGACGCCAGCAGCGCGCCTACGCACAGCAGATGGGAGAGGGTCGGTTTCATGTCGGCTCCTTGTGTCGGCTCGTGCGGACAGTGTCCGCGCGTCGACGGCTGCAGGCCGTGAAATCGTGTGGAAACGGCGTCAACGCGCAGCGCGCGGTTCAGCATGCAGCCGGGTCGGCGACGCCCCAACGTCGCCTCGCCGCTGCATGCTGTTCTCCCCTCAGCGCGCGCGCCGGCCCAGCTTTTCGCCCAGCCGGTCCAACCGCGCCGACAGTTCCCTGAGCGCCACGCTGCCCTTGCCCGACAACCACGACAGCTCTTCCTCCAGGAAGCCCTCCCTGTCCTTCTCCGCCTGGGGCAGCGGCGGCAGGATGTGCGCGTAGTAGCTGTTGCCCAGCAACCGGTGCAGCAGCCGCTCGCCCGGGAACGGCGCGTTGTTGTTCAACGCGCGTGCCGCCTTGATCAGATTGCGGATGTCGTACTGGGTCGGGCTCAGGTCCGGCACCTGCTTGCGCAGACCCAGCAGGGTGTACACCGCCACGCGCGCCGTGCGGATCGAGCTCTCCATCGTGAAGATCACATCGTTGCGCGTTTCCACGAACTGCCCCAGCAGGCCCAGGTTGGTGCACCCGGCCGGCACCACGTGCGGACGGTCGCCAGCCGCACGCGGCATGAACTGCGCGGTGATGTAGGGCATCAGCGCCAGGCGCACCCTGGTGGCGGCGGCCACGGCGTCGATCTGGTCGCCGATTCCGAGGTGATGGCACAGCTCGGCCAGCACCTCGCGCCCGGTACACGCCGGCATCGGCTTCTTGATGTGGTTGCCGTCCTGGTCCATCAACAGCGCATAGACCCAGACCACCAGCACGTCCTTGGGCTGGTCCACGAAATGCGGCTGACGGTTGACGGTGAAGCTGAGGACCCAGTTCGAATCGGTGATGGTGATGACGCCACCGGTCACGGTGCGCCCGGAATACGGGTCGTTGACCGACAGCGCGCGGATCGCGTCCACCAGCGGTGACGGACGGCAGGTCAGGGTCGCCGACTCCCACATCGACCGGTCCACATCGCCGTAGAACTTTTCCGGCCTGCCGAAGATCGGCGACTGCCGTGCCAGGTTGCGCCACAGCGCCCAGTCGCTGTCCTCGCCCGGCTCACGACGCTCGCGCGCCAAGGGCGGCACCGTGTCCATGTCGCCGTAGGCGGTGCCTTCGGTCATCGAACCGGTGAGCGCGAACACCAGGTCGCCGGCCGCCACCGGCAGCGTCGTATCGTTGCCGGCCACCCGGCAGCGCAGGCCGGTGACGGTGCGCGACTCGCCGTCCACCGCCATCTGCAGGTCGTACACGCGGGTGTCGAACTGCACGTTCACGCCCTGCGCGCGCAGCATCCGCGACAGCGGCACCACGAAACTCTCGTACTGGTTGTACTTGGGAAACACCAGCGCGGACATGTCGTTCAGCCCGTCGATGGCGTCCAGGAAGCGATGCATGTAGAGCTTCATCTCCAGCAGGCTCTGCCAGTTCTCGAAGGCGAACATCGAGCGCCAGAAGAACCAGAAGTTGCTCTGCAGGAAGCCCTCGCTGAAGTAGTCCTCGATGGTCACGTCATCGAGATCCTCCTTGCGCTTGAGCAGCAGCTTGACCAGTTCCCACTGCTGGCCCCTGCTCAAGCCGAAGGTGGCGAAATCCTTGACCTTGCCCTGCTGGTGCAGCAACCGCGCCTTGGACCAGTTCGGGTCGTTGTCGTTGACCGCGCGGTACTCGTCGAGCACGCTGAAGCCGGCCGGCAGTTCAAGCGCGGGCACATCCTGGAACAGGTCCCAGAAGTTGTCGTAGTTCCAGTTCATCTCGCGGCCGCCGCGGATCAGGTAGCCCTGCTCGGGGTCGCCCGCGCCATCCAGCGAACCGCCTTCGATATCCAGGCTGTCCACCAGCGTGATGTTGGCCGCCGGCATGCCGCCGTCGCGGATCAGGTAGAACGCAGCCGCCAGCCCGGCAATGCCGGTACCGATGATGTAGGCCTTGCGCTCTGCGACGCCGTCCGGCGGGAGCGGCCGGTTGCGCATGTAGGCGCCCATCATGTCCGGTGGCGGCAGGGTGTTCTGCGGCCGGTTGGACCAGTAACCGCCGGTGCTGTCCGGTTCGTGCTCGAAGGGCGACGCGGCGCCCGCGGTGGATCCTGTTGAGGTGGGCTGGCTCATGGCACTGCTCCTGTGATCAGGGGATACCCTGCCCCGACCATGTTACGCAGTGGTGGCCGCCACGCTTTGATCGACATCAAAGACCCGGGCTTCACGCCGCACGCACTATCTTTTGCCACACTTTTTACGCAGGGAGCCGCCAGGACGTGAGCCGGCACACAGCGCAGGCGCGCTTATCGAACGCGCAGGGCAGGATCGCCGGGAGGCTCGGTACGGCACTGCTCGCAGCCCTGCTGCCGCTCGCTGCCGCCGCCCAGGACGCCCCCGCGCTGGACTGGCAGCAGTCGCAGCAGCGGCTGGAACAGGTGTCCGACGCGCTGGCCGCCGCCGATGCCTCGGTGCGCAACAAGGAAGACCTGCAGGACGCCACCCGGCTGCTGCGCCTGCCGGAAATCACCGGCGAGGTGCGTCGGATGCAGTTCCAGAAGACGCTGACCCTGCCGTTGGGATCGCTGACCCCGGTCGCCGAAGCGTTCGGGATCGACTCCCCGCTGCAGTTCACCGAGCGCGACTGGCGCACCCGCCCGGTGGTGACCGCGGTGCTGCCCCTGTACACCGGCGGCCTGATTCCCGCCGCCCAGCAGGCAGCGGCAGGGGCCACCGAACAGGCCAACGCCGAACGCGATGCGCAGCGCCAGTCGCTGAGCGTGCAGCTGGCCCAGGCCTATTTCGGCCAGCGCCTGGCCGAGCAGGCGGTGAGCGTACGGCGCGATGTGCGCGATGGCATGCAGCGCCACCTCGACGATGCGCTCGCGCTGGAACGCGAAGGGTTCGCCACCCGCGCCCAGCGTCTGCAGGCCAACGTGGCCCGCGACAAGGCCGAGCGCGAGTACCAGAAGGCACTGAACGACCTGCAGACGCTCAAGGCGGCGTTGGCCACGCTGCTGCGCAGCGGCGGGGAGGTCCGCCCTACCTCCCCGTTGTTCGTGCATCGCGCGCCGCTCGGCGACGTGGCCAGCTTTGAACGCGTGGCGCAGGCGCGGCAGCCGCAGATCGCACGCCTGCGCGCCGTGGTGGCGCAGGCCGAACAGGGGGTGCGCGTGCAGCAGGCCAAGCTGAAGCCGACCGTCTACCTGTTCGGGCAGTACGACTTCCGCCGCCGCGATGAAATGATCACCGACCCGGACTGGGCCTTCGGCATCGGCCTGAAGTACACCTTCCTGTCGCCCAGCTCGCGCCCGGCACAGATCAGCGCTGCGCGCGCGCAGCAGGACCAGGCCGAAGCCGGTCTGCGCGAGGCGGAAAACCAGGTGGCGCTGGGCGTGCGCAAGGCCTGGTACGAGCTTGAGACCGCGCGCCACCAGTACGCGCTGCTGGACAGCAGCATCGAACAATCCCGCGAGAACCTGCGCCTGCAGGAGCTGGCCTACCGCGAAGGCCAGGCCACCTCGCTGGATGTCATCGACGCCCGGCTCGGGCTGGGTGGCGCCCGCGTGGAACGCGCGCAGGCCGCCTATCAGTACGACGTGGCGCTGGCGCAACTGCTGGAGATCAGTGGACAGATGGACCGCTATGACGAATTCCGACGCCGTGCGGACGAGGTGATCGACCATGAATGACACATTGCAGGCACCCGCCGATGCCCCGCCGCCGAACAAGCGCCGTGCCGGCGCCCTGATCCTGGTGGCGCTCGCGCTGGTGGTGGTCGTGGGCCTGTGGCTGGCGTGGCGTACGCCGGCCGACCAGCTGCAGGGCATGGCCGACGCCGATACGGTGAACGTGGCCGCCAAGATCACTGCGCGGCTGGCCGAACTGAAGGTGCGCGAAGGCGACCGGGTCACGGCGGGCCAGGTGTTGTTCGTCCTCGACAGCCCCGAAGTGTCGGCCAAGGAAGAGCAGGCCCACGGCGCGCTGGATGCCGCGCGGGCCGTTGCCGACAAGGCCGACGAAGGGGCGCGCAGCGAGGACATCCGCGCCGCGCAGGCCAACTGGAAGCGCGCCGAGGCCGGCGCCACCCTCGCCGATGCGACCTATCGACGCGTGCAGAACCTGTTCAACGAGGGTGTGATGAGCCGGCAGAAGCGTGACGAAGCGCTGGCCCAGTCGCGCAGTTCGCGCGAGCTGGCCAATGCCGCGCGCGCCCAGTACGACCAGGCGCTGACCGGCGCACGCGAGCAGGACAAACGCGCCGCGCAGGGCCAGGTGCGCCAGGCCCGGGGTGCGGTGGCCGAAGTCGATGCCGCCCGCGACGAGGTCAACGGGCGCGCACCGGTCGCCGGCGAAATCAACAAGCGCATGGCCGATGTCGGCGAGCTGGTCCCGGCCGGGTATCCGGTGTTCACCCTGGTGGACATCGACCGCATGTGGGTATCGGTCAACCTGCGCGAATCGCAGATGCAGGGACTGAAGATCGGCAGCCGCCTGCGCGGCAGCATTCCCGCGCTCGGCCGCGATGCGGCGTTCGAGGTCTACTTCATCAACCCCGCAGGCGACTACGCCACTTGGCGCAGCACCCGCCAGTCGTCCGGCTACGACGTGCGCAGCTTCGAGATCCGGGTGCGCGCGGTGGGCCGCATCGAGGGCTTCCGCCCCGGCATGAGCGTGCTGTTCGCGTGGCCACAGGGATGAAGCCGCCGCGGGCGGGATTCTCCGCCGCGCTGCAACGCGAACTGCGGCACCTGCGTGCCGACCGTGCCGAACTTGCGCTGGTCACCGTGCTGCCGCTGCTGATGCTGGTGGTGATGGCCTGGCTGTTCTCCGCCTCGGTGATGCGCGCGGTGCCGATCGCGGTGGTCGATCTGGACCACAGCGCCGAAAGCCGCCTGCTCACGCGCATGCTCGATGCCAGCCCCGGCGTGGCGGTGGCTACCCAGCCCGCCACGCTCGCGCAGGCGCAGACGCAGCTGCGCCGGCTGGAGGTGTTCGCCGTGGTGCTGGTGCCGCGCGATGCCACCCGGCAGGCGCTGCGCGGCGGCGAAGGCACGGTACTGGCGTATTACAACGCCAGCTACCTGACCACCGGTCAGTCCGCCGCACGTGACATCACCGACGCCGTAGGTGCCTGGAACGCACGCCTGCTGAAAGAGCGGATCGGCCTGCAGGTCGGTCCTGCCAAGCTGCGCGCGGCCCCCATCCGCGTGCAGTCGGAGATCCTCTACAACCCGGCCCGCAGCTACGAGCTGTTCCTGCTGCCCCTGATCTTCCCGGCGATCCTGTCGCTGGTGCTCGCCCTGGCAGCGGCCAGCAGCGTCGGCCGCGAGGTCCGTGACGGCACGCTCGCTGCATGGCTGGGCGACGCACCGTGGGCGGCGCTCGCGGGCAAGCTGATGCCGTACGTGCTCCTGTTCGCGCTGTACGGCGCCGCCGGCGTGCTGTACCTGGCCTACCTGCGCGGCGACGGCGTGGCCGGCAGCCTGCTGCTCCTGCTGATGGCGCAGCCGCTGTTCTATCTGGCCTGCGCGGCGTACGCGGTGCTGTTTGTCGGCCTCACCCGCGACATGGGCACCGCGTTGTCGGTGGTGGGCCTGTCGCTTGGCACCGCGCTGGCATTCTCCGGGGCGACCTTCCCGGTCATCGACGCGCCGCTGTTCACGCGCGTCTGGAACCTGCTGCTGCCACTCACCGCCTACGTGAAGCTGCAGACCCAGCAGCAGTTCGTCGGCGCCCCCGGCGGGGTGTCGCTGTGGCCGCTGGCCACGCTGGTGCTGATGATCGTGGTTGCCGGGGGCATCGGCGGCTGGCGCCTGATTGTTGCCGCACGCGCCCGGCCGCCTGTGGCACCGGCGCACGGAGCGCTGCCATGAACCGGATCTGGCACAGCCTGCGCCAGACCCTGCGCGCGGTGCTCACCGACCGCTATGCGCTGGTGGTGATGATCGGCGCGGTGGTGCTGTACTCGTTCTTCTACCCGGCCGCCTACCGCCACCAGGTTGCCGGCAATCTGCCGATCGTGGTGGTCGACCTGGACCAGAGCGCGACCAGCCGTGAACTGCTGCGCCGCGTGGATGCACTCAACGCGGTGCGCATCGTTGGCCAGCCGGCCAGCCTGGACCAGGCGCGCCGCGTGCTGGAGGCCGGCCATGCCGAAGGCATCCTGCTCGTGCCGGATCGGCTGGAGCGCGACATTCTGCGCGGCGGCAGTGGCGAACTGGTGCTGATCGGCAACGGTGCCTACCTGGGACGTGCCAGCTGGGTGCTGGCCGGTGTGGCCGAGGCGCTGGGGGCGTTCGGCCGCGACGCCGCCGTTGCGCAGGCCGCCTTCATGGGCCCACCGCAACCGCCGCCGATCCGCCTGGTGCAGCGGCCGCTGTTCAACACGCACGAAGGCTACGGCAGCGCCATCGTCGCCGGCGTGGCCGAGCTGATCGTCCACCAGACCCTGCTGATGGGCATCGGCGTGCTGCTGGGTACGCGCCGCCTGGCACTGGGCCGGCGCCTGCACTTCGATCTGCCCACGTTGTCCGGGATGGCCGCGGGCTTCTGGCTGATCGGCATGCTCGGCCTCCTCTACTACGTCGGCTTCACCGCATGGGTGCAGGACTACCCGCGCGGCGGCAATCCCGGCGGTGTGGTGGTGGGCGGCGCATTGTTCATCGCCGCCACCGTGGCGTTCGGGCTGTTCATCGGCAGCTTCTTCCGTACCCGCGAACGCGCGTTCCAGTACGTCATCGCGTGTTCCATCCCGCTGTTCTTCCTGGCCAACCTGTCGTGGCCGGCAATCGCATCGCCACGCGCGCTGGTCGCCGTGTCGCAGTTGCTGCCCACCACCTCGGGCATCAACCTGGTGGTGCGCATGAACCAGATGGAGGCCTCGCTGGCCGATGTCTCGCGCGAGCTGTGGACACTGGCCGGGCTGGTGGTGCTGTATGGCGGGCTGGCGATCTGGCGCCTGCGTCCGCCGCGCGCACCGCGCCCATAGCGGCGCGGTGCGCCCCCACGATGCCGTGCGGCACCGTGGGGGCGGTGGGTCATGGCGTGGCCAGCAGGGTCCGCGGGTACGCCGGTTCAGTGGGCAGCAGCCCATCGCCGGCGTCCGGGCGGCTCCAACGGCCATCGGACATGGCCATCACCAGCCGGCTCAGTTCCGATGTGCCATCGGCCTGTGCGCCGCTGTCCGGCACGGCGGAAGCACGGCCCGCTGCGACCCGCGCCTCCACCTCGTCGGCGGTGAGCACATTCCAGTCGCCGTCGGAGAGATAGTCCACGCGGTTGGCCGCGTCAACGTACCAGTCGGTGAGCGTGACGCTGCCCTGGTCGTCGTCCAGCGCCACCACCAGGTTGTCGCCGTCGCGGCGGAACGTCATCTGGTCGAACGTCGCCCCACGGATGCCCAACTCATCGATGCCGTAGGCGTCGACGTTGTCGATGATGTCGTCGCCCCCGCCCGCGTTGAACCCGTAGAAGTCGTCGCCGTCGCCGCCAACCAGCCGATCATTGCCCCGCTCACCGTAAAGCGCGTCGTGGCCATCGCCGCCGTGCAGGGTATCGGCTCCGTCGTCGCCCCACAGCGTGTCGTTGCCGGCCAGCCCTGACAGCACGTTGTCCAACCCGTTGCCCACGAGGGCGTTGTCCAGCGCGTTGCCGGTGCCGTGGACGGCCTGCCCGAACAGGTACAGCGCTTCAATGGTGTCGCCCAGCGTGTAGTCGACGCTGGCGGCCACCGTATCGCCCTCCCGCTCCGGGTGAACGCCCGGGACCGGAATGGCGAAGGCGTCGTCGGCCGCCGCGTCGGTCACGCCGCTCAACGACGCCTGCGCCGCGCCACGTGCGAAGGACTGGGGCACTTCGTCATCGACACCATCATCGATCACCACGTCGTTCGCATTGTCGACCACGTAGAAGTCCTGGCCATTGCCGCCGCGCATGACATCGGCGCCAGTACCGCCGATCAGCGTGTCGTCGCCGCTGCCGCCGATCAGCTCGTCGTTGCCCGCACCGCCGTCGATCCAGTCGGCCATCGACGACGACCAGCCTTCCGCATTGCCGCGCAGGACGTTGTTGCCGGCATTGCCGATGAGCACATTGGCCTCATCGTTGCCGGTGCCGCTCAGGTTGCCGCTGCCTTCCAGCACCAGCCAGTGCAGCTGCTCCCCCAACACAAAGTCGACGCTGGCGCGCACGGTGTTGATGCTGGCCTCGCTGGCGCCCCAGACGAATTCCTCGATCACCACATCGCCGACGTTGTCGACGATGTAGGTATCGCTGCCGGCGCCGCCGCGCATGATGTCGGCGCCTTCGCCGCCGTCGAGCAGGTCGGCGCGGTCGCCGCCCTCGAGCACGTCGTTGCCGCCCAGGCCGTACAGGCGATCGTTGCCCGCACCGCCCAACAGAGTGTCACTGCCCTGCGTGCCCGTGGACGTCATATCGCCGAGCACCACGCGCTGCGCGATCGCCGCAGCGTCCCAGACAGTGCCATCGGCAAAGCGGAACGACTCGATCGCGTTGCGGCCGGCAAAGTAGTCCGGAATCTGCAGGGTGTCCTCCTCGTTCAACTGGAAGAACAGCTCATCGCCATAGCGCATCACCGCCAGGTCGCCCGGTGCGATCTCGAGGTTGAAACGCAGCACGTCGATGCCGCCCTGATCCTCGACGGTGTGGCTGCCATACCCCAGGCCGAACACGTACGTGTCGGACACCGATCCGCCGTACAGGTAGATGTTGCTCAGCCCTGCCTGGCGGTTGAGCGTCATCTTGCCGACGTCGAACAGGGTGGACGACGACGCGTCACCCTGGAACGCGCCCTGCGCGTCCTGGACCCCGATGTAGTAGGCCTGCCCACCGCGGTGCTCGGTGTAGCTCCACCCGTCGTACTCCACCGAAATGGGCGGCAGGTCCGGGCCCAGGTGCTGCAGGATGTCGGCACGCGTCCACACCGTCCCGTCGGCAAAGTGCAGTGCATCCACCGCGCCCCCGTAGTAGCCGTCCTTACCGAAGTGATTGAGCACCATCAGGCGATCCTCCGATCCTGGCAGGTCGATCACCAGCGCGTCGCCCGAGCGCGCGACGCGGACATCGGCGACGCCGATTCCGGCCCCCAGCTCGATCACGTCCAGGTCGCCGGCCAGACCGCTGCCGTTGCGGATGAAATCCAGGCCCGAGCCGATGCCGAAGCGGTAGCGGTCGTTGCCGGCATCGCCGATCAGCATGTCATTGCCGCTGCCACCGTCGAGGATGTCGTTGCCGCCACCGCCGGTCAGCAGGTCGTTGCCGGAGCCCCCGCGCAGGGTGTCGTCGTGATCGAGCGCGGTGATGCGGTCGTGCCCCACGCCACCGTCGATGACATCCCCGTTCCCGTAGTGGCCGAACAGGTTGTCGTCAAACTGCGAGCCCTGCATGTACATCTCGCGCAGGATCTGCGGCGTCCACACGGTGCCGTCAGCGAAGATCACCGCCTCGATGCGCTGGAAGCCGTTGGGACCGTAGGTGTCGAAGAAGCCTTCGATGGTCAGGCGGTCGCCGGTTTTCAGGTTCACCAGGGTCAGGTGGGTTCCGTCGCGGTAGCTCCGGGTAACCACAATGTCCGCTGCCGAGACCGTGTCATCGAACACGATGCGATCGACATCGCTGGTGTTCCAGCCGTAGTCGTGCACCGTGTCACGTCCATCGCCGGCGCTGAAGCGGAACGTGTCGCTGCCATCGCTGCCGTACATCTGGTCGTTGCCGACACCGCCTTCCAGGTAGTCGTCGCCACTCCCCGCCCTCAAGGTATCGTTGCCCTGCCCCCCGTACAGAAGATCGTCGCCGGCGCTGGCCATGATCGTGTCGTCGCCCTCGCCGCCGTAGAGCCTGTCCGCTCCGCCCGACGGGTGCTCCATGACAACGTCGTAGCCGTCACCGTAGATGAGGTCGTTGCCCGTGCCGCCGAACACCACGTCATCGTTCAGGTCGGCCACCAGCGTGTCGTCGCCTTCATCGCCATACAGCGTATCGGCACCATAGCCGGTCCAGATCCAGTCATCGCCGCCGTAGCCGTGGATGGCCTGGTCGTCGTAGCCGTGCAGGAAGATGCGGTTGCCGCCACTCCACATTTCCGCGGCCTCAAGCTCCCGACCATCGGCCCAGTAGATCTTCACCGGCACGCTGTCGTTGCCGGTGTACTTCTCGATGGTGAGCGATTCTCCATTGCCGGTGGTGATCCGCAGCGCGCCGGCTTCAACGCCGAACAGCAGCCCGTCCGGCCCGAGGAAATCGACCAGATTCACGATCCGGACTTCCGTCGGGTCACTCGCTTTGATCACATCGCTGCCGTAGCCGGAACCATAGCGGTAGGTGTTGGTGCCGGCGCCGCCGTCCAGCGTGTCGGTGCCCGCACCGCCGTCGAGGACATCGTCGCCGGCGCCACCGCGCAGGTGGTCGTTGCCCTCGCCGCCGAGCAGGATGTCATTGCCGTCCTCGCCGTACAGCGCATCGTTGCCTGCGCCGCCCTCGACACGGTCGTTGCCGCCTTCGCCGTGCAGCTCGTCATTGCCGGTGCCGCCGAGCAGGTGGTCCGCGCCGGGCGTGGCCGTGTTCACCAGCGCCATCACCGCGGCCCGGTCGAGGGTCTGGCCATCGGCGAAGACCAGGGTGTGGGCCGAGCCGGTGTTGGCCAGGAAGCCTTCCAGGCGCACCGCCTGATCGGGGCCCAGCTCCACCACCAGCGCGTCGCCATTGCGGCGGAGCACTGCCTGGCTCAGCGTTGCGCCGGTGAAGCGCACCTGGTCGTTGCCGGCGTCGGCGTCGGCCAGCTGCTGGACGGTGTCGAACCCATCGCCGCGGGCGAACACATAGGTATCGTTGCCCTGGCCGCCGATCAGCGTGTCGTTGCCGGTGCCGCCATCGAGCCGGTCATCGCCACGACCGCCGTGCAGGTAGTCGTTGCCGGCCTCGCCGTACAGCGCGTCGTTGCCCGTGTGGAGATTGAACTCGTCATCGCCGTACAGCGCGTCATCGCCGTTGCCACCCAGCAGGGCATCGTTGCCGCCCATGCCGGCGACGACGTCGTCGCCATCCCCCGCATCGATCACGTCGTTGCCATGCTCGGCCGCGTCGCTGTCCAGATCGTCGCCGACAATGATGTCGTAGCCGGCGCCGCCACTGATCGTATCGTTGCCCGCCCCACCCACCAGGGTGTCGGCGCCGTCGCCACCGTCAATCAGGTCGTCCCCCCCCTGGCCGTCGATGTAGTCCATGCCGGCGCCGCCGTTGATGCGGTCGTTGCCGTGATGCTGCAGCGCCAGCTCGCTGGCGATGAAATCGCCGTAGATGGTGTCGTCGCCTGCGTCGCCGTCGATCACATCATTGCCGCCGCCGCCCCAGATCTGGTCCTGTCCATCGCCGCCGTGCAGTACGTCGTTGCCGTGGCGGGCCGCATCCAGTTCCTTGGTGTCGCCCACAAGGATGTCGTCGCCCTGCCCGCCCCAGATCTGGTCGTGGCCGCCGTCGCCCCACAACTCATCGTTGCCTGCACCACCGTCGATGTAGTCGTTGCCATCGTGCCTGGCGCGCGAGGACAGGTTCTCGAACTGCGAGTACGCCAGCGTTCCCTCGGTGAGATCACCGCGGATGAGGTCGTCGCCGTCGTCACCGAACAGCATGTCGTTGTCGTGACCGCCGAACAGCACGTCATTGCCGGTGCCGCCATTGACGATGTCATCGCCCTCGCCGCTCATGACGATGTCCGAGCCCGCGCCGGCGTCGATGATGTCGCCACCGTCCGCGAACAGCTCCGCGTTGGGGAACCACTCGGGGCCGCCGCCCATGCTCGCATTGTGCGAGCCGACGACGCCGAAGTAGATATCCGAGTAGTAGGTGCGCGCATCCGACGCGTCGCCACTCTGCTTGCGGATCACAAAACCCAGGCCGCTGGCCAGGTTCTCGCCGGGCAGGTTGTTTGCCGACCAGTACTCCAGGCGGCGCGCGGTCTTGGCCACTTCCACGATCAGGTCGTTGCCGCCGCCGGCATTGATGATGTCGCTGCCCGAGCCACCGTTGATCATGTCGATGCCGTCGCCGGCGGTGATGGTGTCGCTGCCGAAACCGGTGTAGTACGCGGTGGGCGTATCGGTGCCCTGGAACACGCCGTTGATGACGCCCAGCTCGGGGATCTCATCGCCGTCCCACTTGGAATGCGCATTGACGCCGGGCGGCTGGAACGCCTCGCCCATGCCCGGCAGGGTCAGCCCCAGGCCGCCCTGCGTCCACCGCTCGATCTCGACGCGGTTGTTGGTCTGGGTGTCGATCACCGTCAGGTGGTAGGCACTGCCGACCGTGGCGACCACGGCACGGAAGCGCTTGTCCGCCGATTCCCAGGCATCCTTGCCCAGCCGCTGCATCGCGCCCACCACGACGCCGCCGAATACGATCTCGCCCTGCCCGTCGAGGTCGCGGATGACGTCCTTCTGGTTGGCCACCTGCTCCCCGCTCGTGCCGAACTCGTAGCGGTCGAAGCCCAGGCCGCCTTCAAGGCGGTCGTTGCCGTCGCCGCCAATCAGCACGTCGTTGCCGGACATGCCGATCAGCGTGTCCACGCCACTGCCGCCGTTGAGCAGGTCGCCACCGGTGCCGCCTTCCAGGTAGTCGTCGCCGCCACCGGCGGTGATCGAGTCATCGTCGGCACCGCCGAACAGGCGGTCGTTGCCGTCGCCGCCCACCAGCAGGTCGGCAGCGTCGCCGCCGAAGTGGATGCGGCGCGCCTTGACCAGGCCAAGGTCCAGGCCATCGACCATCAGGTCGATGTCGGTGCTGCCGGCACGCGCCTTGAACAGCAGATCGCCCAGCGGCACGGCGGTCAGGCTCAGCACGCCATCGGTCTCGCGGTCGCTGCGGTACATGTCCAGGAAGCTCATGAACGCGCTGCGCGACTGGATCCATTCCTGGGTGATGCTGCCTTCGCCGGTGGTCTGGTCGTACAGCGCCAGCGCGTCGGCGCGGCTGTCCAGCGGCTGCAGCGCGAACACCGACAGGCTGGCCAGCGCATTGCGCACGCGGATGTCACCCAGCGCCTGCTGCTGCAGTTGGGTTGCGTTGAGACCGCCGAGGAAACGGATCTCCAGAGATTTGGTCTGGTCCGGGGTGAGCTGGGCGAAGAACTGGGTCAGCGAGGCCGCGTAGTTGGCGTCGGTCACGCTGCGCTCGGGGCGACCGAGGTACGCACTGAACAGCATGTTGACCGTCTCGGCCATGCCGTAGGCACCGATGGTGGCAAACGGCGCTTCCAGCACCGTGCCCTTGAACATGGTGGCCAGCTTGGGCCCGAACTCATAGTCGCTGGAACGGGTCAGGTTGCTGGCCACGTCACCCGCAAGGTCCATCCAGGTGCCGACCGGAAGGTCGTTGAAGATCAACCCCGCGTCGATGACATGCTCGTTCTGGATCATCAACGACAGACCGGGCATGAACAGGTCGATCTCGCTGCCGTTGATCACCGGCGCGTTGACGGACCGGATCGCATGCACGAACGAATCGTAGGCGAACAGGATGTTCTTCCAGTCATCCAGAGTGTCCACCGCATTGGCCGCGCCGGCGGAGAACAGGCGCCAGGACTGGTTGGAACCGAGCGGCAGGAACAGCAGGGAACCGGCCCACGCCGAGTTCACATCGAACACGGTGTCACCCACCTTGTCCGGGAACACGGTCTCACCCACGCCCGGGGCATCGCTGTTGGCGATATCCAGCAGCGAGAGCTGCCCCTGGTCGCGGATCTGCGTGAGCACCCGCCGGGCCACCTCGTTGGAGGCCTCCTGCATCAGCTGATCGGTCACGGACACGCCACGCAGTTCGGCCTGGCGCTTGGTATAGCCACGGATCACCTCCGCATACGGACCGGTGTTGCCGTTCGCCTGCGCGGCGCCCAGGAACCACAGGCGCACCGCTTCGGCGCCGGCCTGCCCCTCCAGGAAACCGGCAATGGTCAGATAGGCATCGCTGAACTGCACCGCGCCGGGCCCCTGGGCCAGGCGCTCGGTGATGTAGTCAATCTGTTCCAGGGTAAACACAGCCATGAATCACTCCTTGATGTCGAGGATGTCGCGGACCAGCAGATCGATGTCTTTCCAGCGGCCGAGGTTGGACGCCGCCGGATAGGTGTAGGAGACGGAAACGCGTGCCCGCTTGAACCGTGCGCCGCACCGGACCGGCCGGTCCTGCGCATCGGCGAAACAGGTCAGGACGTACGGCGCGCCGTCGGGCATCCGCCACGGCGTGCGCAACGGCACGTACACCTGCTGCCCGGTCGGGCCGGCACGGCTGCCGCCCCGCAGTTGCAGCAGGTCCAGGTCGGGATGGGGAATCCGCGCGTCCCACTGCTCCCGCGCCGGATCGGCCAGCGCGCGGTTGGCGGGGGCATCGCAGTTCAGCACGATGGCGACCTGGCCCGACAGCGGTGCGGCACCCGGCGTCCGCGGCAATGCCCGGCCTAGATCGGTGTGCAGCGCGGCGTTGGCGCCGGCCGCCTCGAGGGTCAGCGTGGTCTGGCCAATGCTGAAGATCGGCGAGACCTGCGCGTCGCCGGGCCAGCGCTCGCCGTCGCCCAGGCGGAACGCCTGGCCGCAGAACACGAGCACGCCCTGCTCGAAACGCGCGCGGTCAGCGGATGCCTGGCGGTCGGGCGCCTGCGGCGCGCGCGAACACGCGGCCAGTAGCGGCAGCCACAGCAGCACGGCAGTGAGAGTGCGTCGAGCGCGCATCGGGCATCGGCCTCATCGTTCCCGCAGCGCTTCGTTGCCGTGCTGTCGCAAGGGGCTGAGCAGGTAGTCGATCACCCGGCGCTTGCCGGTCTTGATCTCCACGCTCAGGCTCATGCCGGGCGTCAGCGCCACCTTGACCCCGTCGATCATCAGGCTGGCGTCGCGCAGCTTCACCCGCGCCGGAAACACCAGGCCCATCTTCTCGTCCTGCGCGGCATCATGGGACACCGTCTCGACGATGCCTTCCAGGTAGCCATAGCGGGTGTACGGGAAGCTCTCGATCTTCACCGTGGCGCGTTGGCCCGGGCGCACGAAGCCGATGTCCTTGTTCAGCACCGTCGCCTCGACCTCAAGATGTTCTTCGCTGGGCACGATGGCCATCAGGGCCTGCGCGGGCGTGACCACGCCGCCCACGGTGTGCACCACCAGCTGCTGCACGGTGCCGTCCACCGGCGCGCGCAGCAGCATCTGCCGGTCGCGCTGCCGGGTCTTGTCGCGCTGCGGCGTGTACTGGCCGATCTGCTCGCGCGCCTGGCGCAGCCCGTCGTACGTCTTCTGGCGGATGTCAGCCTGCATCACCCGGAGTTCTTCCTGCGCACCGGCGATGGCCGTCTGCGACTCGATCAGCTGCGCCTGCTGCGCCACCAGCGCGCGTTGCATCTCCACCATTTCCTGCTTGCGCGCCAGGTACTCGTGGCGGCTCACAAAGTTGCCTTCCAGCAGCTGCTCCAGGTCGGCCACCCGCTCCCGGGCAATCGCCAGGCTCTGCTCCAGCGGCGCAATCTGGGTGCGCACCGTCTGCAGTTGCGCGCGTTGCTGGGCCACCGTGGTCTGCAGGCGCTGCTGCTGCGCCTGGAACGAGGCGAAGTCGCTGGCGACCAGTTGCCAGGTCGCCTGCAGCTCGTCGTCGGGCAGCCCCTGCTCGGCTGCAGGCGCGGGCGGCAGGCGCCCGCTGTCCAGGCCGTCGGCCATCGCTTCATGACGAAGCTCGGCCAGCCGCGCGTTGACCAGCGCCTCGTCGGCCTGCCGGTAGTCGGCCCCGGTGGCGGTGGCGTCCAGTTCGACCAGCAGGTCGCCCTGCTTCACCACCTGCCCGTCGCGCACCAGGATGCGCCGGACCACCGCCGTCTCCGCCGGCTGGATCACCTTGGTGCGGCTGCCGACCACGGTCTTGCCGGGCGCCACGGCCACGATGTCCAGCTTGCCCACGGTCGCCCACACCAACGCGACGCAGAAGAAGCCGATGATGATCCGCATGGTCCAGTGCGCGGCCGGCGAACTGGGGCGCTCCACCAGTTCCAGCTGCGCGGGCAGGAAGGCCAGTTCGTCCTCGCTGCGCTGCGGCGGGTCCAGCTGCCGGCGGACCTTCCAGGCCGCGCCGAAGGCATGGCGATAGCGCCGGAGGAACTCCCCGGCGGCGCCGAAAATGTGTTTCATGCCGTCCCCTGCTGCAGCTTGTAGAGGTGCGCGTACTGGCCACCGGGCCGGTCGACCAGATCCTCATGGCGGCCGGACTCGACGATCCGTCCCTTCTCCACCACCACGATGCGGTTGGCGTGGCGCACGGTGGACAGGCGGTGGGCGATGATGAGGACGGTGCGGCCCTGGCAGATGGCGCGCATGTTCTGCATCACCGCGTGCTCGGACTCGTAGTCCAGCGCACTGGTTGCCTCGTCGAAGATCAGGATGCGCGGGTTGGTGACCAGCGCCCGCGCGATGGCGATGCGCTGGCGCTGGCCGCCGGACAGACCGGTGCCGTTGTCGCCCACCAGCGTGTCGTAGCCTTCGGGCAACTGCAGGATGAAGTCGTGGGCACCGGCCAGCGTGGCAGCGCGGATCACCCGATCCAGCGGCATGCCCGGGTCGGCCAGTGCGATGTTCTCGCGGATGCTGCGGTTGAACAGGAAGTTCTCCTGCAGCACCACGCCCAGCTGCCGGCGCAGCCAGGCCGGGTCGGCCACGCCGAGGTCGTTGCCGTCGATCAGCACGCGGCCGCGCTCGGGCACGTACAGGCGCTGCACCAGCTTGGTCAGCGTACTTTTGCCCGAGCCGGAACGACCGACAATGCCGATCACTTCGCCCGGGGCGATGTCCAGGTCGATGCCGGCCAGCACTTCGGCCGCATCCGGGCGATAGCGGAAGCCGACGTTCTCGAAGGTCACCTGGCCCTTGATCGGCGGCAGCGCCATGCGGCTGCCCGGGATCTCGGTGCGCGTGTTGAGGATGTCGCCGAGGCGCTCGACCGAGATGCCCACCTGCTGGAAGTCCTGCCAGAGCTGGGTCAGGCGCAGGATCGGTGCGGACACCTGGCCGGACAGCATGTTGAAGGCGATCAACTGGCCCACCGACAGCTTGCCGTCGATGACCAGCTTGGCGCCGAAGAACAGGATCGCCACGCCCACCAGCTTCTGCACCAGCTGGATGCCCTGCTGGCCGATGTTGGCCAGGCGCGTCACCCGGAACCCCGCACCGACGTAGCCGGCCAGCTGCGTGTCCCAGGTGCGGGCCATGCGCGGGTCCACCGCCGTGGCCTTGACCGTACCGATGCCGTTGATGGTTTCGATCAGGAACGACTGGTTCTCCGCGCCGCGTGCGAATTTCTCGTCCAGGCGCCGGCGCAGCACCGGGGTGATCGCCGCCGACCAGATCGCGTAGATCGGCAGCGAGATCACCACGATCAGGGTCAGCCAGACGCTGTAATAGAACATCACCGCCAGGAACACCACGGTGAACAGCAGGTCCAGCACCGAGGTCAGCGCCGGCCCGGTCAGGAAGTTGCGGATGTTCTCCAGCTCGCGCACGCGGGCGATGGTCTGCCCGACCCGGCGCGATTCAAAGTAGGCCAGCGGCAGATTGAGGATGTGGCGGAACAGCCGTGCCCCCAGTTCCACGTCGATCTTGCTGGTGGTATGCGCGAACACGTAGGTGCGCAACCCGTTGAGCAGCACGTCGAACGCGGCGATCGCCACCAGGCCCACCGCCACCACTTCCAGCGTGGTCATGCCGTGGTGGACCAGCACTTTGTCCATCACCACCTGGAAGAACAGCGGCGTGATCAGCGCGAACAGCTGGATGAACAGGGAGACGATGAACACCTCGCCGAGGATCCGCCGGTACTTGACCACCGCCGGCACGAACCAGCGGAAGTCGAACTTGGCCAGATCGCCCAGCACCGACGCGCGCGACGCGACCAGCAGCAGGCGGCCGGCATAGCGTTCGGCGAACTGTTCGGCACTCATCACCTGTTGCCGCTTCTGCCGCAGGTCGTGCACCAGCAGCTGGGTGCCATTCACCCGGGCAACGATGAAGTGCTCGCCGTCCGGTTGCCAGGCCAGGGCCGGCAGCGCCACCTTCTCGATGCGATCGGCAGCGATGGACGCCATCTTGGCCTTCAGGCCCAGCTGTTTGGCCGCCAGCAGCAGCGTGGTCTCATCGAACGGCTCGCCCACGCGGCCGAACTGGTGGGCCAACTGACGCGCGTCGGCCGCCACGCCGTGGAACTGCGCGAGCAGCACCAGGCCGGACAAACCAAGGTCATTGGAAACATCGGCTGCGGCCGCTTCGGGCGGCGCATCGACTACAGCAAGAGTCGGCCTTGATTCAGCCATGCGCTTCCCCGGATTTCGTCCCTGAATCTCCCCCCGCTCCAACCGGCCCCACGGCGCGCGAAACACCCGGAATCGCTTGAACGGACGGCGCAAGATGGAGCCTGGCCCGATAGCTGTCAAGCAGAATTTCGGGCACCTCCGCGCGCCGTTAAAGACGCCCCCTGGCACCCTCCTGAACGGCCACGACTGCGGGCTTCGTTTGCAGGAAGCTGAACAAGATCAGCGGACAGAACGACGCCACGTCTGCCGGCATTGCCGGGATGCTTCTCAACCTTCAAACGCCCCCGCTCACTCAGCGCCAGCTTCTATGGGCTGGGCACAACCAAAACCTCACGGCTCGGCTTATCTCTTCTTTCAACCCAAGCAGCAACGGCCCTGGAAAACGGTCTCGTCATCGTTGCAGAAAGCAGTGAAGCCGCTGTGGCCCAATTGGCGGCAGATGGCTTTGACGTGCGCCCGGCGTTCCGGTTATCGACGCCCGGAACGCCAAGCGTCGTTGATGGCCGGCAGAGAAACCTTGTTCTTACCGGCGATCACTGCCTGCATCGTCAACATCTGATTGATCCGAATTTGCAGTGAACGTGCGACCGTATCGGCCATCTCGCAGACGCGCCGTACGCTATAGGCGCGGGTTGCGCCTGACCTACCGCAACGAAGGGTCAATCACAGGCAGCAGGTCCAAATCTACCAGGCTCATTTCCACCTTGTTGGCCTGCTTGATAGCGGCGGGGTTGCCTAGATCGAGGAAGTCTGTCGCGAGAATGAGTGTGCCGTTGCCCTGGCGTTCCAACCTCGCGGCCTCGGGAACCTGTGCAGCGGTAACTGATTGATCCACGTAGCCCATCCAGCCCAGGTATTCCCGGTGAAGGAACGGGGCACGATGAATGCTGTAAAGAAGCAGCTCGTCCCCGACCTTCTGTTGCACGTTGGTTTGCGCAAAGCGTACACGGCTGCCTTTTGTCACAGTAGCCAACAGACTCCAGAGCACCTGCCCCGGATGGTCGTAGACCTTCTCAACCTTGCCTATCCGCAGTCGAATCTGCCCCTTGGCAAAATTGAGAAACAGCGCGACTTTTCCCCTTCGAGCCCAGTCCTTTTCGTTCCCGGCGTTCGTCAGCACGACGCTGTCTACTGCACCGTCTCTGAGGCCTCCGGGAAGTTCTCCGCTCAACTGATTGTGATCGGCCTGAAGTCGAGCAAGCATCTGTTCGCGAGCACTGAACGGGACGAAGGCGTCTCTCGGACCACGGGGCACCGCCCACCATTCTGCGAAATCATGGTGAGCTTCACCCAATTGACTGAGCCATGCTTTTGATGTGTCGAGAAATGCATGAGGCATCAGGACCAACGGATCAACACGTATTGCCAAGTTCACATTCATGGAAAGCTGCCCAGTACGAAGGGAGTAAAGAACACATTCGTCGCGGGCAGCCCTGCATCAACCAAGGCAGCAGCGTGCGCCGCAGGACTCATGAAATGCCATTCCAGCTTTCCTTGAGGTTTCGTCGGTGCAATGGTGATTTCCTGATTGGCGAATGTGGCACCCCAACTATTGACGACTGCCCCCGTGAAGGGCTTGGCATAGTCGCCGTCCTCGTCGAAAAAGTGCCCGAAATTGGCCTTGGCTTCTACTACGGTGCATCGACTTCGCCAGAAGCCATCAAAGGATTTTGTAGCGAATATCCACTCAAGCGTGGTGTATCTACCGCCCCGGCCAAATATGCTTTTAATTTCTTCCATGTCGATGTTTAAGATTTCATCGGCATTGTCACCTCGCCTCACGTAGCCAAACCTCTCCGGAGCTGCATGCATGTTGGCGATTTGAAGTTGGTAGTCGTAGTTGATCCGCGTGCCCCTAGTGACGTAACGCGGAGTGGATGGTTGACCAACCCTGCCCTCGACCAAGAGACACTTATTGCAATCCGCCGCGTCCGGCGTCTCTGAACAATCTACCTCTCGGGCTCTGGTTCCCGGCTTGTCTTTGACAGCCTCCCTAGCAGCATTTGCGGCGGCCGCTGCGGCGGCAGCTGCCGCCGCGCGTTCTGCCAGCTTGCCCAAGCCCCATCGAATCGGGATAGCAACCACTACACGTCTCCTTTGGGCCAGCGATGCAGGGCGACCAGGGCCCCCAGCAGGTCAGCCGCCTTAACGTTTGGGTCTTTGGCATGGCGCATGGCGATATCAACCTCGGCGCTACGATGAAGCTCCCCGCCGCTGCCCACATCTGTCTTCGTCCACGCCACGAGCAACGACACCTTGGTGATACCCAGCTCATGGGATGCGTAGGAGTAACAGCGATCCGTCTCAGCCAGAAGGGCATGATCGCTTAAACCAAACACGCGCTCTGGCATGTCCCGGCGAATCTCGGCTGCAAGTTTTGGAAGAAATTCGAAGGGATCGGGAAGGCGCAGCAACGCCTCTTGGCGGGCGTCCAACTCCAACATCAGGCAGTCTCCAGTATTGAGCGATCCAGCTCCCAAGTATTGTTCGGCAGGCGCACGGACCAGCGTGTAAAGGGCCCCAAGAATGCTCTTCTCTGCTCCGGCGTCATAACCCTCCAAACACGGTACAGGGCACGTCCATCCCAGAAGCGGAACAGCGCCAGCCTTCCGTCCATCAAGCGCATATCCAAACGCGCCTCCAAGTGCCTAAACACCACATCAAAATCATTGTCGCTGGATAATCGCCCCACCGCACCAAGTTGACGGTCGATTGGGTCAAGCCAGCTTCGCATCGCGGGGCTGTCGTCCAGCCGGATCAACCACGGCCCGACACCCATATGCCCCGCTTCCGGTTGACGTGCGAACAAAGAGCGCGCCATATGCCCGTCTGCGTATCGGCGCAAGGCCAGCGCGGCATCCGGGCGGCCGGCGGTATCCACGATTGCATAGTCCATGCTTAACGTCCCAGAAAGACCGCTCCGTTTTTGGCAGCTGCTATTAGGCACTCTTCACAGACGGCCGCTTTGCCGCTCAGAGAAGCAGCAAGAGGGGATGCCTGGGCCAGGCCCAGAGCCAGACCTTGTGTAGGGGAGGAGAGCCTTGGCGCGCCGCCTGCATCGATGTGGACCATCTGTTGGGCCCCAGCAATGAGGCTACACCCACATGCCAGCCTATCCTTATCCCGGGCCGCCGGCTGACCATCAATGATCAGTGAGATGTCCCCGCTGATGATCGGGAATATGCCTTTATGCGCAGGGCAAGAGGCCTTGTCTCCTACGCGTGCAACCGCACGTCCATCGATGTCAGTGAAAGCAGAACCGGTGATGACACGCCCACCGCTATTGGTCGCGTCCCCTTCTACGACGATCAATCGTCCCATAACTGCCTCCACGGAGAGCAAACGGTTCGAGCTTGCATATCCCACAAGATAGCGAGCTGGGGCTGAGTTTCCTACCCCACTGATGGGTGGGGATTTCCCTACCCCTGACCAGAGGCAACGGCTCCCGTCAGCTTCGCCTCCTGCAGCCGGAACCGGAGTTATTAGCCTCGAGTAGGACCGGTCCGGCGCCCCAAGCTTGGGTCGACACTCCGCGTTGTGAGGAAATTGCGTCGTCGTGGTGTGGAGGCGCATAGAGTGCGGCGCTCATACCGCCAAAAAGTGGTCCTTCAATCTGGCGGGGGGCATCGTACCGAACAAAGCCCACAAGCCACATCGCAATTATCGTCGTATCTCTGCTTGCCACCGACACCCAGTATATGTAGTTGATCGCTATCTCCACATAAGGCCAACTCGATAACCTCGATGGGCGTAGTGCATCCGCTATTTCGGGAAGGCGCTCTTGAGGAAGACGCTGAGGTGATGCGCTGGTCGCCTTGCCATGACTACATCTTGTTCCCAAGCGAACAACGACGCCACCTGATCGATCGGTTGGATGAAACGAGCGGAGCAGCCATTCTGATTGAGCTGAATGGGAGTGCAAAGACCATCACTTCCAAGTTGCATGATGCCGAGGGTACCCTTTCAGCCGTACTGGTCCGGGGCTCAGATGCCGCCTCCGCCTGCCCGTCCTGCGCGAGAAGGACGTAGGCAGCGCCCAAGTAACGGTTCAGATCTTTGTTTTCCATGACTGCCTGGTTATCTCTTCGTCTGGATGGCAGCCTGACGTTGCCCGGTCACGCTGTTGCCCTTCTCATCCTTCAACTGGGCCATGAGGTAGACGCCTCGGCCATTGCTCTTCTTGGCCCACAGCTCCCGATCATGCGCTTCTCCTTTTGGGTGTCTGCGGAGTAGCGGTCACCACCTTTGCATTCAACAACCAACATGGGGCCGTCCTCGCGTCGGGCGACGAAATCCGGGGAGGTGCGCTGCTTGGATGTCGGCATCCAGAACTGGCTCTTGCCTATCTGGTTGCGGGCCCAGAACTCCACCTCGTCCAGCTGATCGATGGCTTGGGCGCACGAGAACTCCTCGCCTACCTTGTCGCTGGCGGTCCTCCACTGAAGATCGCCCACAAAGGGGTAGTAGTGCTTGTGGAACCGGCAGGTGCCGCCCCGGTAACAGGGATGCGCCGGATATGGCCCCCCTGCTTCCGCTGCCGCGCGCGGGCGATGATGGCCCGGCCTTGCGGACCCTCACCGGGCCTCTGGCCACGCCCAATTCGCAGATTCGCCGGTAGGTCAGCTTAAACTTAGTGCCTCTGCGACGCGGGGCATCTGCCTCCGTCGCAACAACCGTATACATGGTCGATCCGCTGTATGTCCGTCGCAACATCAGTCTGATCCCGTTTGAGTGACCGCCGCAACCGCGGCGCAACAATGAACACCGCCACTTGCCTCTCGTGACCCGGACCGACCGCTACAACCCGTAGGAACCCCTCTTGCAAACCACTGATTCAAAAGTGAAATCCCCGTCATCCAAGGCGACTGCCGAGCACACCCCGCTCATGAAGCAGTTCTTCGCCGCCAAGTCCGACTACCCGGACCTGCTGCTGTTCTTCCGCATGGGCGACTTCTACGAGCTGTTCTACGACGACGCGCGCAAGGCGGCGCGGCTGCTGGACATCACCCTGACCCAGCGCGGCAGCTCCGGCGGCGCGCCGATCCCGATGGCCGGCGTGCCGGTGCACGCGTACGAGGGGTATCTGGCGCGGCTGGTGGCCTTGGGCGAATCGGTGGCGATCTGCGAGCAGATCGGCGACCCGGCGCTGGCCAAGGGTCTGGTCGAGCGCAAGGTGGTGCGCATCGTCACCCCCGGCACCGTCACCGACGAGGCGCTGCTGGACGAGCGCCGCGACACGCTGCTGATGGCGCTGTCGCGCGGCAAGCATGGCTACGGCCTGGCCTGGGCCGACTTGGCCGGTGGCCGCTTCCTGGTCAACGAGGTCGATTCCGACGACGCCCTGGAAGCCGAGCTGGCCCGGCTGGAACCGGCCGAGCTGCTGGTGCCCGACGAAGAAAACTGGCCGGACTTCCTGCGCCACCGCACCGGCATCCGCCGCCGCGCGCCGTGGCTGTTCGATGCCGACAGCGGCCGCCGCCAGCTGCTGGCCTTCTTCAAGCTGCACGACCTGAGCGGCTTCGGCATCGACGACAAGCCGCGCGCCACCGCCGCGGCCGGCGCACTGCTGGGCTACGTCGAGGAAACCCAGAAGCAACGCCTGCCGCACCTGACCGCGATCGCCACCGAAACGGCGAGCGAGGCCATCGCGATGAACGCGGCCACGCGCCGCCACCTGGAACTGGACACGCGCGTCGATGGCGACACCCGCCATACGCTGCTGGGCGTGCTCGACACGACGGTCACGCCGATGGGCGGGCGCCTGCTGCGGCGCTGGCTGCACCGCCCGCTGCGGCTGCGCGAGGTGCTGGTGCAGCGCCACGATGCCGTGGCCACGCTGATTGATCGCGGTGCCGACGGCGATGTCCGCGATGCGTTCCGGGCGCTGGGCGACCTTGAACGCATCCTCACGCGCGTGGCGCTGCGCTCGGCGCGACCACGCGATTTCTCCACGCTGCGCGATGGCCTGGGCCTGCTGCCCGAGGTGCGCGCGGTGCTGGCGCCACTGGATTCGCCGCGCCTGGTCGCGCTGCATGACGCACTGGGCTCGCACGACGAGTGCGCGCACCTGCTGGCCTCCGCGGTCGCACCGACGCCGCCGCTCAAGCTCAGCGATGGCGGCGTGATCGCCGACGGCTTCGATGCCGAGCTGGACGAACTGCGCCGCCTGTCCACCCATGCCGACCAGTTCCTGATCGACCTGGAGCAGCGCGAGCGCGTCAGCAGCGGCATCGCCACGCTCAAGGTCGGCTACAACCGCGTGCATGGCTACTACATCGAGATCAGCAAGGGCCAGAGCGACAAGGCGCCGGTGCACTACACCCGCCGCCAGACCCTGACCAATGCCGAGCGCTACATCACCGAAGAACTGAAGTCCTTCGAGGACAAGGTGCTGTCCGCGCGCGAGCGGTCGCTGTCGCGCGAGAAGCTGCTCTACGAACAGCTGCTCGATACGCTGGGCGGCCAACTGGAACCGCTCAAGCAGTGTGCCGCCGCGTTGAGCGAACTGGACGTGCTGGCCGGCTTCGCCGAGCGCGCGCAGGCGCTGGACTGGTCGCGGCCCGAGCTGGACACCGCACCGTGCCTGCGCATCGAGCGCGGCCGCCACCCGGTGGTGGAAGCGGTGCGCGAGCAGCCGTTCGAGCCCAACGACCTGGACCTGCACCCGGATCGCCGGATGCTGGTGATCACTGGCCCGAACATGGGCGGTAAATCCACCTACATGCGCCAGAACGCGCTGATCGTGCTGCTGGCCCACATCGGCAGCTTCGTGCCGGCCAGCCGTGCGGTGATCGGCCCGATCGACCGCATCCTGACCCGCATCGGCGCCGGCGACGACCTGGCCCGTGGCCAGTCGACCTTCATGGTCGAGATGGCCGAAACCAGCTACATCCTGCACCACGCCAGCGCGCACTCGCTGGTGCTGATGGACGAGATCGGCCGTGGCACCTCGACCTATGACGGGCTGGCGCTGGCCGATGCCGTGGCCCGCCACCTGGCCTACCAGAACCGCTGCTACACGCTGTTCGCCACCCACTACTTCGAATTGACCGCGCTGGCCGACGAGCAGCATGAGGGCGGCGCCAGTGGCATCGCCAACGTGCACCTGGACGCGGTCGAGCACGGCGATGCACTGGTGTTCATGCACGCTGTGAAGGATGGCCCCGCAAACCGCAGCTTCGGCCTGCAGGTGGCGGCGCTGGCCGGCCTGCCGAAGTCGACCGTCGCGCAGGCGCGGCGCCGCCTGGCCGAACTGGAACAGCGCGGCGGCGAGAGCCAGGCCGCCACGGTGGCGCCCCAGGCGCTGGATGCACCGCAGCAGTTCGGGCTGTTCACCGCGCCCAACACCGCCGCGCAGGATGCGCTGGCGGCCATCGACCCGGACGAGCTGACCCCCAAGCAGGCACTGGAAGCGCTGTACCGCCTGAAGACGTTGATCTGAGGTCCTCCTGCAGTGCCGGCCGTTGGCCGGCGCTGCCCCGCGTGACGCCTTCGCATTCCCGTCGTGGACGCGGCGTTATGCTCGGCCGGTTCCCATCCCTGCTCCGGAGTCCGCCGTGAACAACGAATCGCTCGCCGCTTCCCTCTTCCAGCAACTGCAGCAGGGCCAAGGCCTGCAGCAGGTCTCCCAGCAACTGGGCATCGACCCCAACCAGGCCAGCGGCGCGATCGGTGCGGCACTGCCGCTGCTGATGGGCGCAATGGGCCGCAACGCCCAGCAGCCGCAGGGCGCCGAAGCCCTGCTCGGGGCTCTGCAGCGCGACCACGCCGGCGGCGGGGGCGGCGGTTTCGATCTGGGTGGCCTGCTGGGCAGCGTGCTCGGCGGCGGCGGTGGCGGCAGTGCCACCGATGGCGCAGGCATCCTTGGCCATGTGTTCGGTGGCAACAGCGACCGGGCCGCCCAGGGCCTGAGCCAGGCAACCGGCCTGGACAGCAGCAAGACCAGCCAGCTGCTGGCCATTCTCGCGCCGATCGTGATGTCCTACCTCGCCCAGCGCTTCGCCAACGGCGGCAACCCGGCCCAGCTCAGCCAGGCGCTCGGACAGGAAGCCCAGGCCGCCAGCAGCGGCGGGCTGCTGACCTCGGTGCTGGACCAGGATGGCGATGGTCAGCTCGGCATCGGCGACCTGCTCAAGCTCGGTGGCGGGCTGCTAGGCGGCAAACGCTGAGTGCCGCGCCGTAGAAATAGGCTGTAGCTATCACTTTGGTTGATTCATTCGAATTTACCGAATGAACGCGCGTGCTTAACGTGTCTGCATGCCGTCACGGCACGCCCCGGCAGCCGCCGGGGCCTGGCGGCGACGCGGCTCCTGCGGGAACGCGCGCCCACCGACATCGCCCTCCGCGCCCCGACGCGGCGGCTTCCCATTCGCTGGTACACAGGTAGATGCCCATGAAAAGCGAAGCAAAGTGCCCCTTCAACCACGCCCTCGTCGGCGACGCCACCACCAACCGCGACTGGTGGCCCAAGCAGCTGCGCGTGGACCTGCTCAACCAGCATTCCAACCGCTCCCATCCGCTCGATGACGGCTTCGAGTACGCCAAGGCGTTCGCACAGCTCGACTACGCCGCGCTCAAGGCCGACCTTACGGCGCTGATGACCGATTCGCAGGACTGGTGGCCGGCCGACTTCGGTCACTACGGCGGTCTGTTCGTCCGCATGGCCTGGCACAGCGCCGGCACCTACCGCATCGGCGATGGGCGCGGCGGCGGCGGCCGCGGGCAACAGCGCTTCGCCCCGCTCAACAGCTGGCCGGACAACGTCAGCCTGGACAAGGCCCGGCGCCTGCTCTGGCCGATAAAGCAGAAGTACGGCCAGGCGATCTCCTGGGCCGACCTGCTGATCCTCACCGGCAACGTCGCGCTGGAATCGATGGGCTTCAAGACGCTGGGCTTCGCCGGCGGCCGCCCGGATACCTGGGAACCGGACCAGGATGTGTACTGGGGCCGCGAGACCACCTGGCTCGGCGGCGACGTCCGGTATGCGCACGGTTCCGAAGGCGTGGTGGAAGACCACGGCGTGCTGGTGTCCGATGACGACGCCGATGGCGACATCCACTCGCGCACGCTGGAGAACCCGCTGGCCGCCGTGCAGATGGGCCTGATCTACGTCAATCCGGAGGGCCCGGACGGCAACCCCGACCCGCTCAAGGCCGCCTACGACATCCGCGACACCTTCGGCCGCATGGCGATGGACGACGAGGAAACCGTCGCGCTGATCGCCGGTGGCCACAGCTTCGGCAAGACCCACGGCGCCGGGCCGGCCGACAACGTGGACGTGGAACCGGAAGCCGCCGGCCTGGAACACCAGGGCCTGGGCTGGCACAACACGTTCCGCAGCGGCAAGGGCGGCGACACCATCACCAGTGGCCTGGAAGTGACCTGGACGCGCACCCCGGCGCAGTGGAGCCACGACTTCTTCGAGCTGCTGTTCAAGCACGAGTGGGAGCTGACCAAGAGCCCGGCCGGCGCGCACCAATGGGTGGCCAAGGACAGCGAGGCGGTCATTCCCGATGCGCACGACCCGTCGAAGAAGCACCGCCCGAGCATGCTCACCACCGACCTGTCGCTGCGCGTGGATCCGGCCTACGAGAAGATCTCGCGCCGCTTCCTCGCCGACCCGCAGGCCTTTGCCGATGCATTCGCCCGCGCCTGGTTCAAGCTCACCCATCGCGACATGGGCCCGCGCTCGCGCTACCTGGGCCCGGAAGTGCCGGCCGAGGAATTCATCTGGCAGGACCCGGTGCCGGCAGCGACGCAGCCGGGCATCGATGCCGCCGACATCGCCACGCTGAAGCAGCAGATCGCCGCCAGCGGCTTGAGCGTGGCCGAGCTGGTCGGCACCGCCTGGGCCTCGGCCTCCACCTTCCGCGGCTCGGACAAGCGCGGCGGTGCCAACGGTGCACGCATCCGCCTGGCGCCGCAGAAGGACTGGGCAGTCAACCAACCGCAGCAGCTGGCCAAGGTGCTGGCCGCGCTGGAGAAGATCCAGACCGGCTTCAATGGGAGCAGCGGGGGCAGGCAGGTATCGTTGGCCGACCTGATCGTGCTGGCCGGCGGTGTGGGCATTGAACAGGCGGCCAAGGCCGGCGGTCATGACGTCAGCGTGCCCTTCCATGCCGGGCGTACCGATGCCAGCCAGGAACAGACCGACGTTGAATCGTTCGCGGTGCTCGAACCGTATGCCGACGGCTTCCGCAATTACCTCAAGGGCCGCTACAGCGTGCCGGCCGAGGTACTGCTGATCGACAAGGCGCAGCTGCTCACCCTGACCGCCCCGGAGCTGACCGTGCTGGTCGGCGGCCTGCGCGTGCTGGGCGCCAACACCGACGGCAATACGCAGGGCGTGCTCACCGACCGCCCCGGCACGTTGAGCAACGACTTCTTCGTCAACCTGCTGGACATGCGTACGCAGTGGAAGGCCAGCGGCAATGGCTATGAAAGCAGCGGCGCCACGCGCTGGACCGGCAGCCGCGCCGACCTGGTGTTCGGGTCCAACTCGGTGCTGCGCGCCCTTGCCGAGGTCTATGCCAGTGCCGATGGCGAGAAGAAGTTCGTGCAGGACTTCGTGGCCGCCTGGGTCCGCGTGATGGAACTGGACCGCTACGACCTGCACCGGTGATGGATTGCGGTGGGTGCCGACCAACGGTCGGCACTACCGATGCTGTGGGTGCCGGCTGCGGGCCGGCACTCAGATCGCGTCGATATCCCCCAACGCCCGGATCAACCGTCGCGCACGTTTGTCCGGCTTGTGCTCCGGCGGCTGGTAGCCATTCTTCGCCGCGGCGCGCTGCGCATGCAGCTCGGCACGTCGTGCGCGCGACGCTTCGCTTTCCTCATACAGCTGCTGCGCCACCGGCGCCGGCCCGCGCAGATCGCTCAGGCCGCGCACCTGCACGTCATAGGTTTCATCGCCGCGGTTGATCTGCAGCTGCTCGCCCACGCGCACCGCGCGCGAGGACTTCGGGCGCTGCCCGGCCACGTCAACCTTGCCGGTCTCCACCGCCTGCTTGGCCAGGCTGCGGGTCTTGAAAAAGCGCGCCGCCCACAACCAGACATCCAGCCGCACGGCGGCCACGGGTGTTGCGTCAGTCATTCTGCTTGCCCAGCTCCACGGCGTTGGCCGGTCGTCGATTCATCGGTTGCGGTGCGTCCGGGTTGCCGCGGCAACCGGTGCCACCGATCAGTACCGGTACTCCGGCATCCAGATCGCGGCGCTGGCTGCCGACCTGGCATTCCGGTCGGTCCATCGGCCGTACCTGGGCATCGCCCAGGCGGTCCGTACTCGAACATGCGGCCAGCGCGCCGGCAATCAAGAGCGCGGCGCAGGTGCGCGCCCATACAGGCACGTGTGCAGTGGCCCGAAGGCGCAGGGGGAACAGGTGTGGCATGGCGATATCCCGCTGACGGGCTTGGTGCTAGTGTGCCGCTCCCAGAGCCTGATCTCCAGAGCACATGGCCAAAGCGCCGCTTGACCTGACCACCGGCCCGATCGGGCGCAACCTGTTCCTGTTCGCGCTGCCGATCCTGGCCGGCAACATCGCCCAGTCGCTGAACGGCTCGGTGAATGCGATCTGGGTCGGGCGTTTCCTTGGGGAGGCGGCGTTGACCGCCACCGCGAACGCCAACAGCATCATGTTCTTCCTGATCGGCTCGGTGTTCGGCATCGGCATGGCCGCCACCATCCTGATCGGCCAGGCGATGGGCGCGCGCGACCTGCCGCAGGCACGTCGCGTGATGGGCACCAGCGCCACCTTCTTCATCGGGCTCTCGGTGGTGATCGCCATCGCCGGCTGGTGGCTGTCCCACCCCCTGCTGGCCGCGATGGGTACGCCCGCCGCGTCGCTGCCGCTGGCCGAGGCCTACCTGCGCATCATCTTCCTGGCGATGCCCACGCTGTACGCGTTCGCCTTCCTGAGTTCGGCGCTGCGCGGCGTCGGCGACTCGCGCACGCCGTTCCGCTTCCTGCTGCTGTCGGTGGTGCTGGACATCGGCTTCAACCCGCTGCTGATCTTCGGCATCGGCCCGTTCCCGGAACTGGGCATCGCCGGTGCCGCGTGGGCCACCCTGATCGCCCAGACCGCCGCGCTGCTTGGCCTGCTGCTGTACATGCGCAACAAGCGGCACGTGCTGTGGCTAGGCCGCAAGGACATGGCGCTGTTCAAGATCGATACCGAAATCCTGCGCGCACTGGTGGTCAAGGGCATCCCGATGGGCCTGCAGATGGTGCTCATCTCGCTGTCGATGATCGTCACGGTGAGCATCGTCAACGGCTACGGCACCGACACCGCCGCCGCGTACGGCGCCTCGCTGCAGTTGTGGACCTACGTGCAGATGCCGGCGATGGCGATCGGCGCGGCCTGCTCCTCGATGGCTGCGCAGAACGTGGGCGCCGGCAACTGGGACCGCGTGCGCGGCACCGCACGCAGCGGCGTGCTCTACAACTTCCTGCTCACCGGCGCGCTGATCCTGCCGCTGATCCTGCTCGACCGCTACACGCTGGCGCTGTTCCTGCCCGACGGCAGCCAGGCGCTCGACGTGGCGCGGCACCTGAACCACATCGCGGTGTGGTCGTTCCTGTTCTTCGGCGTGAACTTCGTGATTTCCGGGGTGGTGCGCTCCACCGGTGCGGTGATTCCGCCGCTGCTGATCCTGGCGGTGTCGCTGTGGGGCATCCGCGTGCCGTTCGCCGAGGGCATGCAGCCGTACCTGGGCGCCGACGCGGTGTGGTGGAGCTTCCCGGTCAGTTCGTTCTTCGCGATGCTGCTGTCGCTGGGCTATTACCGCTGGGGCGGGTGGCGCAAGGCGCGCATGCTGCCCACCCATCGCGAGGAACTGGCCGCACCGGCCGAAGTCCCGTCGATGCCGCCCTCGCCGGTGGCCGATCCGGACCCTGCGGCACCGGCACGCCCGTAAACGGATCGCCAAACGCAAACGGCCACCCGAAGGTGGCCGTTTGTTGGGCAGGTACCGGCCGTAGGCCGGTACACCGCGCCGGAATTACTGGGCGGCCTTCGCAGCCAGGCGGGCAGCCTTGGCCTGCGCAGCGGCAGCCAGATCTTCCTTGATGCGGGCAGCCTTGCCTTCCAGGCCACGCAGGTAGTACAGCTTGCCGGCGCGGACCTTACCACGACGCTTCACTTCGACCGAGTCGATGATGGCGCTGTGGGTCTGGAAGACGCGCTCGACGCCGTAGCCGTGCGAGATCTTGCGGACGGTGAAGGCCGAGTTCAGGCCGGCATTCTTGGTGCCGATCACGACGCCTTCGTAAGCCTGCACGCGCTCACGGTTGCCTTCCTTCACCTTCACGTTGACGACGACGGTGTCACCCTGGCTGAACTTCGGCAGCTCACGGGTAATCTGGGCGGATTCGAAATCCGAAAGAATGGTCTTGTTCAGCTTGCTCATGGGTGCACCGATAGTGTTCGGGTGGTCGTGTCGTTCGACAACGTGGGCTCATGCAGTCACCGGACTGTGCTGCACGTTTTTTTGTAGGGATTCCGCCAGCCAGCCCGAAAAGGGCCGATGGCAATCCCGCATTCTAATCCAGGAACCGCCGCCACGCTAGGGGGCGGGGTCTCCGGTGTGGGCCTGCCGGGCCTGCTCCAGCAGGAGCCGGTCGGCCTTGGACAACTGGCTTTCGTCCAGCAGGTCCGGGCGACGCAACCAGGTCCGCAGCAGCGACTGCTGGCGGCGCCAGCGGGCGATGGCGGCATGGTTGCCCGAGCGCAGCACATCGGGGACGGGACCCCATTCATGCTGTGCCGGATGACTGTAGTGCGGGCAGTCCAGCAGCCCCTGCGGGCCTTCGAAACTGTCCTGGGCAGCCGATTCGGCATCGCCGAGCGCGCCTTCCTGCAGCCGGGTCACGGCATCAACGATGACCGCCGCGCCAAGCTCGCCGCCGGACAGCACGTAGTCGCCGATCGAGATTTCCTCGGTGACCTCGGCCGCCAGGAAACGTTCGTCCACGCCTTCATACCGTCCGCACAGCAGGATCATGCGCGGCAGCGCCGCCAGTTCCCGGACCTTGGCCTGGGTCAGCGGCTTGCCCTGCGGGCTCAGGTAGATCACCGGCGCCGGCGCCGGATCGGCCGCCTTGGCCGCGGCCAGGCAGGCGCGCAGCGGCTCGATCAGCATGACCATGCCGGGGCCGCCGCCGAACGGACGGTCGTCCACCCGGCGGTAATTGCCTTCGGCGTAATCGCGCGGATTCCAGCCATGCAGGTCGAGCAGGCCGCGTTCGGCGGCACGGCCGACCACGCCCAGCGCGGCCGACTGCGCCATGAACTCGGGGAACAACGTGATGACGTCGATGCGCATCCGGACTAGAACTCCGGATCCCAATCGACGATGACCAGGTTGGCCTCGAAATCCACCGACACCACGAAGTCCGGCTGCACGAACGGAATCATCCGCTCACGGTCGCCCTGCACCACCACCACATCGTTGGAGCCGGTCGAGAACAGGTGCGAAACCCGGCCCAGTTCGACGCCATCGACGGTACGCACCTGCAGCCCTTCCAGATCGACCCAGTAATACTCGTCGGCCTTCGGGGGCGGCAGCGCGCTGCGCGGCACATAGACTTCGGTCCCGTACATCGACTCGACCACATCGCGGTCGGTGACATCGGGGAACACCGCGACCAGATGCTTGCCGGACTGACGTCCGCGTGCCCCGGTCAGGGTGCGTTCCTGGCCGGCGGGCGACCGCAGGATCCAGGGTTGATAGTTGAAGATGGCGGTACGCGGCTCGGTCCAGGACTCGAGCTTGATCTCGCCTCGCACACCAAAAGCGCCGACAATCCTGCCCAGCAGGATGCGGCGCTCGGTATCTTTCATCTGAATAGACCGATGGGCCGCGGCAGGCGCGGCCCTTCAGGATCAGGCCGCGGAGGCCTGGGCCTTGGTCGCTTCCTTGTACAGGTTGCGGACCTTGTCGGTCATCTGGGCGCCGTTGGCAACCCACTTGTCGACCAGCGGCAGGTCCAGCACGATGCGGGATTCCGCACCCTGGGCCACCGGGTTGTAGTAACCGACGCGCTCGATGTTGCGGCCGTCACGGGCGCTGCGCGAGTCGGTCACGATGATGTGGTAGAACGGACGCTTCTTGGCGCCGCCGCGGGTCAGTCGAATCTTGACCATGTGTTGTTTCCTCAATTGCCCAGTCGCCAGGATGGCGCGGTAAGCCGGCGATTATAGCGGCGCGCCCGGGCCATTCCAAGCCTGCGCCGGCCGGAAAAGCTGAACAGCCCCTTTACCCGGACGTCACCCAGCCAGCGGCTGCCACGGAACCGACGCCAATACGGCCCGCGCACGGGCGCACAGCGCCTCGGAGTCCGGCAGCGCCAGCGCATCGATCCGCGCGATCGGCCAGACCCCGACCGCGTTGCAGGCGAACGCCCCGGTAAAGCCGGCCAGCGCCGCCAGCGCAACCGGCCGGACCTGCTGGCCCGCGCCCCACCCCGCCTGCAGCAGCCGCTCCTGGGTGCCGCGCAGCGCCGGCGCCTGCGGCCACACCAGCGTCTCGCCGGCGACCAGCGCGATGTTCCAGGTGGTGCCCTCGCTGATGGCGCCATCCTCGCCGACGAACAGCGCATCGTCGGCACCGGCCTGCAATGCCGCGCGCCGGTGCTCGAACAGCGGGAACGTGCCCACGTGCTTCAGGTGCGGCAGGTCGCGCTGGTAGCGCACCGTGCGCAGGCAGCGCGAGACCGCCGGCAACGTCACCGGCGCGGCCACCGCCACCAGCACGTCCACCGGCACGGGCTGCAGCGGCCGGCGGAAATCGAAGGCGTGCGAATACACCGTCACCCGCAGGGATGCATCACGCACGCCCTCGGCCTGCAGCGCATGCCACATCCACGCCTGCACCTGGGCGGTATCGAGCGCGGTGCCGAACAGTTCGTGAGTGCCTTGCTGCAGACGCTGCAGGTGCAGATCCAACCCCTGCACGGCACCGTCGCGCACCTGCAGCGAGGTGAAATGCCCATAGTTGGTCAGCGCACCGGCGAGGTCGCCGGCACTGGCGGGCAGGCCGTTGCAGTACAGCTTCATGCCAGCAGCGCCCGGGCCTGCGCCCACATCTGCGCGAGCACCTCGGCCGCCGGGCGCGCCGGTGCCATCCACGCCGACTGCCCGGCCCAGGCCTGCATCGCGTCAAGGCGGTGCTCGCGGTTGGCCTGCGCGCGCATCGGCGCGGTGAGGCCGCGCTGCACCGGATACGGCCGCGGCGCGGGTGCGTCGGGGGCGGCCGCCGCGCGAACATAGGCGGTGGCCAGGCCGCGGCCGAGGCGGCCGCTGAAGGCGCGCGTCGGCCAGGTGTCTTCCGGTTCGGCTGCGGCCAGCGCCTGCGACCAGGCCGGATCGAGCGCGCATTCGGGCGTGCGCAGGAAGGCGGTGCCCACCTGCACCGCGCTGGCGCCCAGCATCAGCGCAGCGGCAACGCCCCGGCCATCGGCGATGCCGCCGGCCGCGATCACCGGCACCTGCAGGTGGTCGGCCAACCGGGGCAGCAGCGCGAACAGCCCCACCAGCTGGCGCTCGGCGGCTGCGGGATCGAACGCGCCGCGATGGCCACCGGCTTCAAATCCCTGCGCGACCACCGCATCGGCACCGGCGGCCTGCGCCGCCTGCGCTTCGGCTAGGGTCGTGGCACAGGCGAACCAGGCAATGCCCACGTCCTTCAGCCGCTGCACCTGGGCGGCAGAGAACACCCCCATGATGGTCGAGGCGACCGCCGGCCGCGCCTGGATCAGCGCGTCGAACTGGGCATCGAAATCGGCCGGGCCGGCGTCACCGGCACTGGCCGGCACCGCCGGGCCCCACTGCGCCAGGAAGGCGCGCGTAGCGGCTTCGCCGTCCGCATCGCGCGCCGGCAGCGGATCGGGAAGCCAGACATTGACCTGCGCCGGCCCGCTGGACTGCGCGCGGAAGTCGTCCATCCACGCCACGATGTCCTGCGGCTGGGACAGCACCGCGCCCATCGCGCCCATGCTGCCTGCGCTGGCCAGCGCCGCCGACAACGGCACCGGGCAGGCCCCGGCCATCGGGGCGAGCAGGATCGGGGCCTGCAATGAAAAACGCCGACAGAAACCGTCGGCGCGTTCGAGGATCGGCGAAAGACTCACGCGGGGCGCACCTGTAAGGTCAGACCCGGCCAGCATACGCCGCACCGCCCTGCCCGGCATGCACGCCGGCAGGATTCAGCGCGCCGACACCGCGTAGGTGCGGACCAGCTGGCTGTCCATTTCTTCGTTGAAAGTGAAGGTCACATAGCGCGCGTCGTCGGCGGCGAATTCTTCTTCGACAACGGCCCGGCCGATCTCGGTGCCATCGGCATCCAGCGCGCGCGCCACCAGCTTGCCCTTGAACGGCTTGTCGGCCACCACGTACACCGCCGCGTCCTTGGAGCCCATGCCACGGCTCTTGCCCTGGGTCACGGTCAGGCCGCGTGCGGCCAGACCGGGGTCGGTCTGCAGCGTCACGCTCATGCGCTTGTCCACGCCCTCGCCCAGGCCGGCGACGAAATCGGCGGCGGTGCCGCTGATCGCACTGCCTGCCTTCTGCGACATCGACGTGTCGTCCTTGCAGGCGGTCAGCGCCAGGACCAGCGCCACCACCACGATCGACTTGTTCACGAGCATTCCTTTGAGAGGTTCAACCGCAGGCTAGTCAAGCACCCGGCACAGACGCTGACAAGGGGCAAACGCGCACGCGGGTGACGCGTGCGGACATTTCGTTGAAACAGAGGCTGCGCGGGGCCCGGAGGCCGGCCGCGCACAGGGCACTCAGCGGAACGGCAGGCCGCCGCGGCCGCCCATCGCGCCCATCATCCCCTTCATGCTGCGCATCATGCCCTTCATGCCGCCACCGGCCATCTTGCTCATCATCTTTTCCATCTGCTGGAACTGCTTCATGAGCTTGTTGACGTCGGCCGGGGTCAGGCCGGAACCGCGGGCGATGCGGGCGCGGCGCGAGCCGTTGAGCAGGCCCGGATTGCGCCGTTCCTTCTTGGTCATCGAGTTGATGATGGCGATCATGCGCGGCACTTCCTTGCCCTGGCTGACCTGCTGCTTGAGGTGCTCGGGGATCTGGCCCAGGCCCGGCAGCTTGTCCATCAGGCCGCCGATGCCGCCCATGTTCTGCATCTGCTCGAGCTGGTCGCGCATGTCGTTGAGGTCGAACTTCTTGCCCTTGGCGACCTTCTCGGCCAGCTTGGCCGCCTTGTCCTTGTCGACCTGCTGTTCGACCTGTTCCACCAGCGACAGCACGTCGCCCATGTCCAGGATGCGGCTGGCCAGTCGATCGGGGTGGAACACATCCAGGCCGTCCGGCTTTTCGCTGACGCCGACGAACTTGATCGGCTTGCCGGTGATGTAACGCACGCTCAGCGCGGCACCGCCGCGGGCGTCGCCGTCGGTCTTGGTCAGCACCACGCCGGTCAGCGGCAGCGCTTCGCCGAAGGCCTTGGCGGTGTTGGCCGCATCCTGGCCGGTCATGGCATCGACCACGAACAGCGTTTCAGCCGGGTTGACCGCTGCGTGCAGGGCCTTGATCTCGGCCATCATCGCGTCGTCGATGGCCAGGCGGCCGGCGGTATCGACCAGCAGCACGTCCACGAAGGACTTGCGCGCATCGTCGATGGCGGCGCGGACGATGGCCTCCGGCTTCTGGTCGGCGGTGGACGGGAAGAACAGCACACCCACCTGGTCGGCCAGGGTCTTGAGCTGCTCGATCGCGGCCGGACGGTAGACGTCGGCCGACACCACCATCACCTTCTTCTTGCGCTTTTCCTTCAGGTGCTTGGCAAGCTTGCCCACCGTGGTGGTCTTGCCCGCGCCCTGCAGGCCGGCCATCAGGATGATCGCCGGGGCCGGCACATTGAGGTTGAGGTCGGAGGCGGCCGAACCCATCACCGTGGTGAGCTCGTCGCGCACCACCTTGATCAGGGCCTGGCCCGGCGTCAGCGACTTGAGCACTTCCTGGCCGACCGCACGCACCTTGATCCGCTCGATCAGGGCCTGAACGACCGGCAGGGCGACGTCGGCCTCGAGCAGGGCGATGCGGACTTCGCGGGTGGCCTCGCGGATGTTTTCCTCGGTGAGGCGACCGCGGCCGCGCAGCCGCTCGATGGTGCCGGAGAGGCGCTGGGTCAGGGACTCGAACATGGAGGCAACCTGTTCAGAACGAAAGACAAAGAGACGCACAGTATAGCGGGTCCGTCGAAGCCACCGGATCGCCGCTGCGGCCTGTCGCCGCAGCCATCGCCAGCATCCCGGGGGTATGCGAAACTGACACGATGACAATCGTTCTCATCGCGACCCTGCTCTACCTGACCGCCACCGGCCTGCTGGTGCGTGCGGTGAGCCGCGATGACGGCCCCCGCTCGCCGGCCTGGCTGTGGCCGGCGCTGCCGGCGATGCTGCTGCACGGCAGCTACCACGTGATGGTGGCCATGCGCACCAGCGGCGGCCCGGACATGCACTTCTTCGCGGCCCTGTCGCTGGTCGGGCTGGGCATGGCCTGGCTGACCTCGCTGGTGGCCGCGCGCGGCCGCATGGCGGCGCTGGGGGTACTGGTGTTCCCGATGGCGGCGGTGGTGCTGTGCATCTACCACGCCTACGGCCATGAGCCGAGCCGCCCGCTGGGCTGGCAACTGGCCACCCACGCCTGGATGGCGCTGCTGGCCTACGCCACGCTGAGCGTGGCCGCACTGCTGGCGATCATGCTGTGGCTGCAGGAGCGCGCCCTGCGCCGACGCGACTTCCGGCCGTGGCTGCGTGCGCTGCCGCCACTGGCCGACCTGGAAGCCCTGCTGTTCCGGGTGATTGCCGTCGGTTTCGCCCTGCTCACCCTGACCCTGGTCACCGGCGTGCTGTTCGTCGACGACCTGCTGGCGCAGAAGCTGGTGCACAAGACCGTGCTCAGCATCCTGTCGTGGATCGTGTTCGGCACGCTGCTGATCGGCCGCCGCCGCTACGGCTGGCGCGGCGCCAAGGCAGTGCACTGGACGCTGACCGCGATGGGCCTGCTGCTGCTGGCGTTCTTCGGCAGCCAGTTCGTGATCGAACTGGTGTTCGGCCACGCGCGCTGACCGGCTACAGCGGTCCGGTCAGCCGATCGCGCAGGCGGCTGCCACGCTGGGTGGTCATATCGTCCACGCCCCAGCATCCATCCTTGCGCTGCCGTAGCGACAACAGTACCCGGTACGGCTCGCCCCACACCGCATAACGCACCTCCACCGTGGCCACATCGGCCGCGCTGCCGGCCACGCGTGCGAAGGTGAACGGCGCGTCGATCTCGCCATCCTGGCCATCCAGCCACGGATCGCTGTCGAGATGGCAGATGCCCTGCTCGCGCTCCTGGCAATCGCGCTCGCCGGCGAACAGCGCGCCGAGCCCGGGCGACAGCAACGCCGCCGGCGTTTCCAGCAGCCCCTCGACACTGGCCTGCTGGAACCGGCGCGCCACCGCCACCGGGTCATCGCACGCCTGCCCGGCCTGCGCCGCCGGCGCGCACAGCAGCGCCAACGCCAGGCTTCCACACACCCGCTTCCATTGCGGCATCCGCATTCTCTATCTCCTTCCCTGTCGATGGGGGCCGGGCGCCCCATTGGCACGCCCGGCCCGGTCATTACAGACCGTAGCGCTCGATCACGTCCAGATGGCGCTGCTCATCCTGGTCGCAGGCTTCGGCCAGGCGCAGCCAGCACAGCCGATGCGGCCAGTGCGCGGTCGCGTCGAGCAGGAACCGGTGCAACGCCAGTGGCGGCTGGTCCTGCGGCTGCGCGACGGTGAACAGCACCCCCGGCAGCGGCGCGCCGTCGCCTTCGGCGTCGGTGAGCTCGTAGTCGTCCGGGCTGTGCGTCCACAGCTTCCAGCCGTGGGCCTCCACCGCCTCGGAGAAGGCGCTCCATGCGTCGTCACCGGGGTGCACGCCATCGACCAGCCAGCTGCCCGCATGGCCACCACTTTCGAGCAGATGGACCTCGGCATAGGTGGGCATGAAGCGCTCGCGCTCTTCCTCGTCCTCCGGTGCGGGATGCACCAGTTCGGCATCGAACACCACCCAGTCATCCACGCGCTGGCGACGGTTGGCCGGCGCGTTCTCGACGATCCGCGCGGTCACCGGGCCGGTGCGGCGCGCGTAGTACTCGATCGGCTCGCTACCGTCCGTGCAGCGGATGATCACCCAGCCGAGGGATTCCTCGATCGGGCCGTCGGTGCTCTCCAGCGCCATGCCCAGCGCCGCTGCGGAGCCACGCACGGCCGCCCAGTCGCGGGCTGCGCTGGCGGCGGTCATGTGATCCCAATGCGCGCTGCGCGGCTCGTCCAGCACCTCGGTGAGGTGACGGTACTGCCCTGCGGCGTCCTGGAAGCGCTGCATCGCCATCAGGGCCATCGCCAGCAGGTTGCGTGCGCCGTGCGACTGCGGCGACAGCGCCAGCAGCGCGGTACACGCCTGCTCCAGCGCAGCCCAATCGGAAAGCTTGTGCGCCATCTGCGCCTGGCACCACAACGCGAACACCGGCACCTGCGCCTGGTAGTGCTGCACCAGGCGATCCAGCCCGGCCGGGTCGCCGCGCTGCACCAGCAGGCGCATCAGCGAGTACGCCGGGGCGGCATCCTCATGCGGATGGCGCTCGACGAACGCCCACAACAGCGCCACCGCTTCGTCTTCGGCGCCACAGGCACTCAGCGCCGAAGCCGCGACGTCCAGCATGGCCGCGTCGTCGGGACGCTGCGCCACGCCCTGCAGCAGCCACTGCGCCTCGCGCTCCGGATCGCGCCCATCGCTCTGCTCGCCCTGTTCGACCAGCCAGTCGAGCAGTCCTTCGGCGGGTACCGGCAACGCAGCCGCGCTGGGGGCGGCATCGATGCGAGCGGCCATCGCGGCCACCGCGTCGCTGGCGCCGCGGTCCTGGCGCAGGCTGCCCAGGTGCTGGTTCGCCAGCGCCAGGTGGCGACGTGCGGTCCACACCGCGCCACGCTGCAGCGCCATGTCCACGCACAGCCCGGCGATCTCGATCACGAAGCGATGCGCACCGACCTCGGCGTAATGCGCCAGGGTCGCGCTGAGGCGGCGGCCCAGATCCCAGCTGTTGCGCTCGGGCGCGTTGCGCACCAGCAGCGCCACGGTATGCGCCCACATGCGACGGTAGTTGGGCGACAGCTGGTTGAACGGCACCAGCGATGCCAGCGCCTCCTCGTCGCGGCCCAGCTGCGCCAGCGCCCACGCGCGCGACAGCTTGCGCGGAATGGTGCAGTTGGCCGGCTCGTAGTCACCTTCGGCGTCCACCTCGGCCTGGCGCACATCGATCAGCGCCAGCGCCTCGGCCGCGCGGCCGCTGGCGAGCAGGATCTTGATGCGCATTTCCGGGAAGCTGTCGTACACCTTGCCGCCGTGCGCCAGCACGGTGCCAGCCTGCACATCCAGGTAATCCAGCGCGCCCTGGCTGTTGCCGTCGTCGAGCAGCGCATCGGCCTTCTCGCAGCTCAGGCACTGGAAGCACGCCCAGCTCGGATTGATCCGCGCCAGCGTTTCCTCGCAGACCTCGATGCGCTCGGGCACCCAGCCGGGGCCGTCGATGTTGCCGTAGCAGGCCGCCAGGTCCTGGGTCACGCAGATCGACTGCGGGCACTCCACCGTGTCGGCCCGGTGTGCGCGCTCGAACAGCGCCACCGCATCGCCCAGCGCCGACTCGCCTTCCAGGCGGTTGCCAACGCGGTTGCGCATGTCCCAATGGCCAACGAACACCTCCAGCCACGGATTGCCCAGCGTCTTGCCCAGCGCACGCGCTTCGGGCAACAAGGCGTCCACGCGGTCCATGCGCAGTTCGCAGACCTCATCGGTCAAGCGCGTCAGCAGCTGCGCGCTCTGCGCCTGCCCGGCTTCGCCAAGGTCGTCCTGCAGTTTTTCCACCCAGTTCCAGATATCCATGCGGTCGTGCTGTCCTGTGTTGCGTAACGTTGAAGAAAGGGAGTGTCAGCGCGCCTGCAGCATCTGCTGCAGGGCATCGGCGATGTCGCCGAACGCGCGGTTGAGGTCACTGCTGGCCGCGCCACCGTCCTGCGCGCGGCCCTGCGCGCTGACGATCACCTTCAGCGAACGCAGCAGGCGTGCGGCGGCCTCGGCCTGCGGGTTGCCGGCGCGCATCGCCGCCAGCAACGCCTGCACGGCGGGGTTGTCCAGGTTGAGGTACAGGCGCGACGGCGCCCGCGCCACGATGCGGGCAGTGAACTGACGCGCCAGCCGCAGCGCGGCCATCGATACGCGCTTGTCGTTCTCGTCGTCCTCCAGCCGGCGTTTCAGCTCGGCCTCGCGGTCGGGCACCACCACCACCGGCAGCTCGGCCGGGCTGAAGTGCGCGGGCAGCAGCTGTTCGCCATCGCCCAGGTGGGTCTGCAGCCAGTCCAGTTCGGCCTCCGGCAGCGTGTCGGTGCGGAACAGCGCGCGGTTGCCCTGCTCGGTGCCCAGTTCCACCAGGCGCATGCCCTTGGCCTGGGTCCAGCGGCGCAGGAACGGCACCACCGCGTAGCGGTTGCCATGCGCGACCGGCACGCCCATCGCACGGAACAGCATCTCTTCGAAGCCACCGCCGCTGTCCAGGATCACGTGGACCGCGCCGCGCGACGGCAGCTCGCTGGCCTTGATGTCGCCCTGCGAACTGGGCACGCGCACATGTTCGAGCAGCAGCTGGAACAGGCGGTCATCGCACAGCGAAGCGCCGAGCAGCGCCTCGTTGTGCCGCACCAGGATGCGTCGCCAGGCTTCGGGCTGCTGCCGCGCGATCTCCACCAGCCCGTCGATCAACGCCTCGCCCAGCGCATGCTGGACCGCGCTGTAGGTATCGTCGCGCTGCAGGTCTTCGCGGCTGGCGGTGGGCGTCAACCGCCCCGATTCGATCACGCCGCCGATGAAGCCGGCCCACGGCGGCAGCAGATCGCGCGCGTCGTCGTCGAGCAGCATGCCGCGCACGAACACCGACAGGTTGCGGTTGTCGCTGGTGCCGTAGGTGGCACCGTCCTGTACCCAGAGCAGGCCCACGGCATCACTGCCGCCATCGGCACGCAAGGGCATGCAGGCGATCGGCTCGAAGCTGCGCTCGAAGTGCGCCGCGAACTCCAGGCCACGGCGCTGCGCCTGCAGCGGGTGCATGACCACACCGGCCTGCGGGCGCCACGGCGGCGGTTCGGGATTGATCGCGCGCGCATCCTGGCCGATGTGGATCGGCTCACCCAGCAGCGCGCAGTAGCGGCCGAGGATGTCGCGCAGGTTCTGTTCCTGCGCCAGATGGACGTAGCTCCCGTGCAGTTCGAGAACCACCTCGGTGCCGACCGCACGTGCCGGCATCGGCGACACCGTGTACTGCTCGGCATTGCTGGACACGTAGCAGTGGCCCAGCGTCGGTTGCTGGTAGGAGGTGGTGCGCACGGTCACCCGGCGCGCCAGCACGAACGCGGACAGGAAGCCCAGCCCGAACATGCCGATCAGCCCCTCGTCATCGTCGCCGGCCTGGCGCAGGCCGCGGGTGTAGCCCACGCCGACCGTGGCCAGGTAATCGTGGATTTCCTGCTGGGTCAGGCCGGCACCGGTATCGATGATGCGCACGATGCCGTTGACGGCATCGCCATGCACTTCGATCCGGCCCGGGTCCTGCCAGTCGGCCTGTTCCAGGCGCCGTCGCACCAGGGAATCGTGCGCGTTCTGCACCAGTTCGCGCAGGGCCACCACCGGGGTGGAATACAGATGCTTGCCAAGGACAGTCATCAATCCGTTGAGGTCGACACCGGCGCGACGGATCTCGCTGGCGCCCTGTACATCCAGGGGAGTCTCTTGCATGTAATCGTTTTCTCTGGCGGGCGCACCCCGGCGGGGATGCGAGCTGGAACGAGGATTTCAGGAGAGGAAAACTAGCACAGCCCGGCCGCGCATTGCCTGCGCGGCGGGTGCACCGGAAACAGCACGTTCAGATCGCGTCGATGGCCTCGGACAGCCGTTCCACGGCGATCACTTCCATGCCCTTGACGCTGCCGGCCTTGGGCGCATTGGCTTTGGGCACGATGGCCCGCTTGAAGCCATGCGTGGCGGCCTCGCGCAGACGGTCTTCGCCATTGGGCACCGGCCGGATTTCACCGGACAGCCCCACCTCGCCAAATGCGATGGTCTTTTCGGCCAGCGGGCGGTCCTGCAGCGAGGACAACACCGCCAGCAGCACCGGCAGGTCCACCGCCGTTTCCTGCACGCGGATGCCGCCCACCACATTGACGAATACGTCCTGGTCGCCGACCAGTACGCCGCCGTGGCGGTGCAGCACGGCCAGCAGCATGGCCAGCCGGTTCTGCTCCAGGCCCACCGCCACCCGGCGCGGGTTGGACAGCGGCGAGGAGTCCACCAGCGCCTGCACTTCCACCAGCAACGGCCGGGTGCCCTCACGGGTGACCATGACGCAGCTGCCGGGCTGGCGCGTGCTGCCACCGGACAGGAAGATCGCCGAGGGGTTGGAGACTTCCTTGAGCCCCTTCTCGCCCATCGCGAACACGCCCAGTTCGTTGACCGCACCGAAGCGGTTCTTGAACGCGCGCAGCAGGCGGAAGCGGCTGCCGCTCTCGCCTTCGAAATACAGCACCGCATCGACCATGTGTTCGAGCACGCGCGGGCCGGCGATGCCGCCCTCCTTGGTCACATGCCCGACCAGGAACACGGCAGTGCCGGTTTCCTTGGCGAAGCGCACCAGCCGCGCCGCGCTTTCGCGCACCTGGCTGACCGAGCCGGGTGCGGCGGTCAGCGATTCGGTCCACAGCGTCTGCACCGAGTCGGCCACCATCAGCTTCGGCTTGGCCACGCTGGCATGCCTGAGAATGGCTTCGATCCCGGTCTCGGCCAGCGCATTGACCCCGTCCAGCGGCAGATCCAGGCGCACCGCGCGCCCGGCCACCTGCGACAGCGACTCCTCACCGGTGATGTACAGCACCGGCAGCGTCGCCGCCATTTTTGCCACGGCCTGCAGCAGCAGCGTGGATTTGCCGATGCCCGGATCGCCGCCGACCAGCACCACCGCCCCCTCCACCAGCCCGCCGCCGAGCACGCGGTCGAACTCGCCGATCCCGGTGCTCACCCGCAGATGCTCGGTCTGCTGCACATCCTTGAGCGCCATGATCTGCGGTGCATCGACCTTGCCGGCCCAGCCCGAGCGCCGCGACGCCGGCGACTTGGCAGCCGCGGCGCTTTCCAGCACCACCTCGCCAAGCACGTTCCAGACCCCGCATTCGGTGCACTGGCCCTGCCACTTGCTGTATTCCGCGCCGCATTCGCTGCAGACGTAGGCGGTAAGCCTCTTGGCCATGTCCACTTCCACTTCATCGTCAGACGGTCAGGATAGCCGAGCCGCGTCGCAGCATCCGAGACGCCGCGCAATGGACCCTAAAGAATCCCGAGCCGGCGCCGATACCCCGGCGCACTCCTGCACCCCCTCCGCTCCCCCAGGTTTTCTTCCATGACCGGCACCTACAGCCAGAGTCTTGTCGTGTTCTCGCTGCTGGTCGCCATCCTCGCCTCGTATACGGCGCTGGACATGGCCGGCCGTCTGGCCAGCACCCAGGGCCGTGTCGCACGCTGGTGGCTGACCGGCGGTGCCATCGCGATGGGGCTGGGCATCTGGTCCATGCACTTCATCGGCATGCTCGCCTTCGACCTGCCGATCCCGGTCGGCTACGACCTGGCGATCACGCTGTACTCGCTGGCCGTGTCGGTTGGCGCCTCGGCCTATGCCCTGTGGCTGGTCTCCCGCCCGCACCTGCCCTGGATACGGCTGGCCGCCGGCGCAGTGCTGATGGGCCTTGGCATCGCGGCCATGCACTACCTGGGCATGGCTGCGATGCAGATGGAGCCTGGCATCGAGTACGACCCGCTGTGGTTCAGCGCCTCGCTGCTGATCGCCATCGCCGCCTCCGGGGCGGCGCTGTGGATCGCCTTCCGCCTGCGTGGCGAGCAGCACCGGCCGTTCCTGCTGCGCGGCCTGGCCTCGCTGGTGATGGGCCTGGCGATCGTGGGCATGCACTACACCGGCATGGCGGCGGCCAGCTTCCCGGCCGGCAGCCTCTGCGGCGCGGCCTACGGCGAAGGCATCGACAGCAAGTGGCTGGCGGTGCTGGTGATCGTCACCACGCTGGCCACGCTGGGTATCGCCCTGATCGCCTCGGTGTTCGATCGGCAGATGCGCACCCGCACCGGCCTGCTCGCCGACTCGCTGGCCCAGGCCAATGAAAAGCTGATCCAGGCCGCGCTGCACGATCCGCTCACCCAACTGCCCAACCGCATGCTGCTGCAGGACCGCATCGAACAGGCCATCGAGAAGGCGCGCCGCCGGCAGTTCACCTTTGCGGTGATGTTCTGCGATCTGGACGGCTTCAAGACCATCAACGACGCGTACGGCCATCAACTCGGCGACAAGCTGCTGATCCAGATGAGCCAGCGCGTGGCCGCCCTGCTCCGCGCGCAGGACACCTTTGCGCGGCTGGGGGGCGACGAGTTCGTCATCGTGTTCCAGGTCGACGCCCCCGAAGATGCCGCCGTGGTGGCCGAGCGCATCATCGCCACCGTCGCCGAGCCGTTCCTGATCGACGCGCTGGAGCTGCAGGTCAGCGCCAGCCTGGGCATCGCGCTGTACCCGGCCGACGCCACCAGCGAACGCGACCTGATGGCGCATGCCGACGCGGCGATGTACCACACCAAGGAATCGGGGCGGAACGGCTATACGTTCTTCACCCAGTCGCTCAATGTCAGCGCCAACCGCCAGCTCAAACTGCTGCAGGAACTGCGCAAGGCGGTGATCCGCAACGAACTGGTGCTGCACTACCAGCCCAAGTTCCCGGCCAACGGCGAGGCGCTGATCGGGGCCGAAGCCCTGGTGCGGTGGCAGCATCCCGAGCTGGGGCTGCTGTCCCCGGATGCCTTCATTCCCCTCGCCGAGCGCAGCGGGCTGATCCTGCAGATCGGCGACTGGGTGCTCGATCGCGCCTGTGCGCAGCTGCGCCAGTGGCACGACGCCGGGCATGCGGAGTGGTCGATGGCGGTCAACCTGTCACCGCTGCAGTTCGGCTCCAGCACCCTGCTCGACACGGTGCGCAGCACCCTGCAGCGGCATGCACTGGAGCCGCGCTGGCTGACCCTGGAAGTCACCGAAACCACCGCCATGAAGGATGTCGAAGCCAGCCTGCAGATCCTGCACGGCCTGACTGCGATGGGCGTGAACATTTCCATCGATGACTTCGGCACCGGCTACTCCAGCCTGCTCTACCTCAAGCGCATGCCGGCCACCGAGCTGAAGATCGACCGCGCCTTCGTGCACGACCTGGAAGACAACGCCGAAGATGCCGCGATCGTCTCCTCGATCATCGCGCTTGGCCGCTCGCTGCAGTTGCAGATCGTCGCCGAAGGCGTGGAAACCGACGGCCAGCGCCAGTACCTGAGCGACCTCGGCTGCGATCTGCTGCAGGGCTACCACCTCGGCAAACCCGTGGGTGCCGAGGAGTTCCTGCGGTTGGCGCGCGCCGCGTGAGAGGCCGTGCCGACCAGCGGTCGGCACTACCGTATTGCGCCGACAAGCGGTCGGCGCCCACCGCACCGTGGCTACCAACCGTCGGCGCCCACCGCATCGTGCCGACCAACGGTCGGCACCTACCGCATCGTGGCGACCAACGGTCGGCGCCTACCGCACCGTGGCGGCCAACCGTCGGCGCCTAGCGCATCGTGCCGACCAGCGGTCGGCACTACCGTATTGCGCCGACAAGCGGTCGGCACCTGCCGCACCGTGCCGGCCAACGGTCCGCACCTACCGGATCGTGGCGACCGCACGCACCGGTCTCCCTCGGCGCATGGGACACCCGGGTAGAGCCGACCGTTGGTCGGCTGCCCTTCGCCCCGGCACCGGCACCGCCCCACACCCCACAAACAAAAAGGCCGCCCGAAGGCGGCCTTTCTGCATGCCAAGGTCCGACGACCTCAATGCATCATATGCACGTTCATGTTGTGCATGACCCACAGCGAACCGGCGACGATGATGCCGATCACCACGACGGTGAAGGCCGCCGCGCTGACGTTCCAGCGCTGTTCGGAGGAGCGGTCAAGGTGCAGGAAGAACACCAGGTGCACCAGGATCTGCAGCACCGCGGCGATCACGATGATGATGCCCGTGGTCAGACGCGGCAGGTCGCCGTGCATGACCGCCCAGAACGGGATGATGGTCAGCACTGCTGCCAGCAGGAAACCGATCAGGTACGACTTGACGCTGCCGTGGCTCTCGCCAGCGGCGCTGTGGCCGTGGTCGTGTGCGTGATTGTCATGTGCGGACATTACAGCGCTCCATTCAGATAGACGACGGAGAACACGCCGATCCAGATCAGATCCAGGAAGTGCCAGAACAGGCTCAGGCACGCCATGCGGGTCTTGTTGGTCGGGGTCAGGCCGTTCTGCTTGATCTGGATGAACATGATCAGCAGCCACAGCAGGCCCGCGCTCACGTGCAGACCGTGGGTGCCGACCAGCGCGAAGAACGCCGACAGGAACGCACTGTGGTCCGGACCGTAGCCCTGGTGGATCAGGTGGTTGAACTCCCACACTTCCATGACCATGAAGCCGAAGCCCAGCAGCCAGGTGATGGCCAGCCACAGGTACATCTGGCCGATCTTGTGCTTGTGCATGGCGATCATGCCCAGGCCGAAGGTCAGCGAGGACACCAGCAGCAGCGTGGTTTCCCACGCGACGAACGACAGTTCGAACAGGTCCTTCGGACCCGGGCCACCGTTGGTACCGCCGGACAGCACGATGTAGGTGGCAAACAGCGTGGCGAAGATGAGGCAGTCGCTCATCAGGTACACCCAGAAACCGAAGACGGTGTTGCCGCCGGTGTCGTGGTGCTCGTGGTCATCATGACCGTGGGCCGCCGCATGCGCGGCGTGCCCGTGGTTCATGGTGTTGGGGATAGTGCTGCTCATGCCTTCAGCTCCGATTTCACCAGGCCCTGCGCCACCAGGTGGCGACGGTGCTCATTTTCGATCCGCTCCACTTCGGCGGCCGGCACGTAGTAGTCCACGTCCTTGTCGAAGGTGCGCCAGATGAAGGTGCCGATCATGCCGATCATGCCCACGATGGCCAGCCACCAGATGTGCCAGATCATCGCAAAGCCGAACACCAGGCTGAAGGCGCCGATCACCACACCGGTGCCGGTGTTGCGCGGCATGTGGATGTCGGTGTACTTGGCCGGGCGTTCCCACGCCTCACCACGCTGCTTGCGCTCCCAGAACTCGTCCAGTTCGTTGACGCGCGGCAGCGAGCCGAAGTTGTAGAACGACGGCGGCGAAGACGTTTCCCACTCCAGCGTACGGGCGTCCCACGGGTCGCCGGTCAGGTCGGCGGTCTTCTTGCGGTCGCGGATCGACACGGCGATCTGGATGACCTGGCACAGGATGCCGGCACCGATGATGAAGGCACCGAACATGGCGATGATCAGCAGCGGCTGGTACTCCATGTTCGGGTAGCTCTGCATGCGGCGGGTCATGCCCATGAAGCCCAGGATGTACAGCGGCATGAACGCCACATAGAAGCCGATGAACCAGCACCAGAACGCGCGCTTGCCCCAGGTTTCGTTGAGACGGAAGCCGAACATCTTCGGCCACCAGTAGGTGATGCCGGCGAACATGCCGAACACCACGCCGCCGATGATGACGTTGTGGAAGTGGGCGATCAGGAACAGGCTGTTGTGCAGCACGAAGTCGATGGCCGGGATCGCCAGCATCACGCCGGTCATGCCGCCGATGGTGAAGGTGACCATGAAGCCGATGGTCCACAGCACCGGGGTCGTGAACTGCACGCGACCGCGGAACATGGTGAACAGCCAGTTGAAGATTTTCACGCCGGTGGGAATGGAGATGATCATCGTCGTGATGCCGAAGAAGGCATTGACGTTGGCACCCGAACCCATCGTGAAGAAGTGGTGCAGCCAGACGATGAACGACAGCACGCCGATGCAGGCCGTGGCGTAGACCATGCCCTTGTAGCCGAACAGCGCCTTGCGCGAGAACGTGGCGATGACTTCGGAGAACACACCGAATGCCGGCAGAACCAGGATATAGACTTCCGGGTGACCCCAGATCCAGATCAGGTTGATGTACAGCATGGCGTTGCCGCCACCGTCATTGGTGAAGAAGTGCGTGCCCAGGTAGCGGTCCAGGGTCAGCAGCACCAGGGTGATGGTCAGCACCGGGAAGGCGGCGATGATCAGCACGTTGGTGACCAGCGCGGTCCAGGTGAACACCGGCATCTGCATCAGCTTCATGCCCGGGGTGCGCATCTTCAGGATGGTAATGAAGAAGTTGATACCGCTCAGCGTTGTACCCAGGCCAGCCACCTGCAGGCCCCAGATGTAGTAATCGACACCTACCCCTGGACTGTATTCCTTGCCCGACAACGGCGGGAAGGCCAGCCAGCCGGTCTGCGCGAATTCACCCACGCCCAGCGAAATCATCACCAGGCCCGCGCCCGCCACGAACAGCCAGAAGCTGAGCGAGTTGACGAACGGGAAGGCGACGTCGCGCGCGCCGATCTGCAGCGGCACGACGACGTTCATCAGGCCGGTGATCAGCGGCATCGCCACGAAGAAGATCATGATCACGCCGTGGGCGGTGAAGATCTGGTCGTAGTGATGCGGAGGCAGCACGCCCTCGGCCCCGCCGGCGGCCATCGCCTGCTGGACACGCATCATGATCGCGTCGGCAAAGCCGCGCAGCAGCATGACGAAGGCGACGATGAGGTACATCACGCCGATCTTCTTGTGGTCAACCGAGGTGAACCACTCTTTCCAGAGATAGCCCCACAGCTTGAACTTGGTGATCAGGGCCAGCACCAGCAGGCCACCGATACCCGCGCCGATCAGCGTGGTGATGATGATCGGATCGTGCGGGATGTCGGCAAAGGTCAGTTTACCCAACAGATTCATGCTCATTCTCCCGAGCCGCCGTGGCCGGTGTGATCGGCGGCGGCGTGCTCGTCTGCAGTGTGTTCGGCATGCGCGTCGGCGGCACCGGCCGCGTGGCCGGCGTGCGCGTCGGCGGCGCCGGCAGCGTCATGACCGTCGGCCATACCCGGCATGGCGTGGCCTTCGTGGCTTTCGCCCTCGGCACCGTCATGCTTCATGGCCTTGTGGTCGTGCTTCATGCCGTAGTGCTGGTTGTCGCCCATGTGCTTGGCGATCACCCAGTCGAACAGGCCAGCCTCGACGGTGCCGTAGTAGGTCACCGGGTGCCAGTCGTGGTTCTTCTCGGCGCCCAGCGCGTTGAAGGCCGCCTTGTCCAGGCTGCCACTCTCGGCACGCACCTTGGTCAGCCACGCCTGGTACTGCGCGTCGGTCACCGAGTGGGCACTGAAATGCATCTTGCTGAAGCCCGCGCCGCTGTAGTGCGAGGACATGCCCGGGAATTCACCGGTCTCGTTGGCGATCAGATGGAGTTTGGTCTCCATCGCCGTCATCGAGTAGATCATGCTGCCCAGATGCGGGATGAAGAACGCATTCATCACCGAATCGGACGTGATCTTGAAGTTCAGCGGGGTATCGACCGGGAACGTGATCTCGTTGACCGTGGCGATCTTCTCTTCCGGGTAGATGAACAGCCACTTCCAGTCCAGCGAAATGGCCTCGATCACCACCGGCTTCTTGTCGGAAACAAGAGGACGGTACGGATCCAGCGCGTGCGAGGAACGCCAGGTCAGCACCGCCAGCACCAGCACGATCATGCACGGAATCGACCACACCACCACTTCGATCGCGGTGGAGTGCGACCACTTCGGCTCGTAACGGGCCTTGGTGTTGGACGCACGGTACTTCCACGCGAAGGTCAGGGTCATGATGATGACCGGCACGACGACCAGCAGCATCAGCACGGTAGCCGTGATCAGCAGTGTCTTTTCATCGTGGCCGATCTGGCCCTTGGGGTTGAGGATGGCCGAGTTGCAGCCCGTGAGGAACACGGACAACGCAAACAGCAGGCCCGGACGCAAAAAGCGTCCAAGGGGTTTCAACGGAATCATCGGTCGATCCAATTGCGTAGGGAATGCAGGTCAGGCCCGCCCCACCCCGGCCAAAGCCGGTTGTGCCGGTCCAGGGGGACGGGCACAGGGACGTTCTTGTCAGCCCTCTAATTTTAGGCCGTCACGCACCATTTAAGAAAGGCATTGACAATGATCAAGCGCAGGAAAGCCCTGTTTTGGGCTGCGACACGTTGTCGCACCGCGCGCAGGGCGCCCGGATCGGCACAGTTCCGGCGCCATGTATAGACATGAACGGGCCGACTACCGTCCCTGCCAGAACGGCGTCGGGGCAGCCGCGCCCTGCTCCACCGCCGGGGGCCGGCGCGCTTCATCACGCTGCTGCTGGGCCTCGCACACGGCATAACGCGTATCGGTGCAGGTCCCACACTTCGGGCAGATCAACCGGCCACAGGCGCACGATACCTGCTCGCCGTACACCAGGGGGCGGTGGCCGCAGTCGATCATGAGATCCGGAAGCCGCCCGCCGCAATGGGCCAGCAGCGTCCGGCGCCGGCCGTCGGGGAACGTGCCCACCAGCACGCCATTGAACAGCACCGTCAGGTTGGACAAGGCCAGCTGCTGCGGCGGCGGCAGGGCGGCATCCAGGCGGCCAAGCGCGCGCAGCAGCATGGGCAGCATCTCCGCCGGGTCGTCGATGCCGAGCGCCGGGCCGGGCGACGTGCCGACGGCCTGGTTCGGGCCGAGGTGGAAACGCAGCAGCGGATTGTCGAACAACGGCAGCAGCGCGTCCTGGTCGAAGCGATGGCCCGCCGCCCGCTCCTGGGCCCATGTCTGCAGCACGAACAGGGCCCACCACGCCAACCGCGGCACCTGCTGGCGCCCCGCCCAGGCCATCGCCAACCGCTGCAGAAGGCGCTGCTGCGCCGGCGTGTGGTCGGGACGCGGCGGCGCCGCACCCCACAGCGCGAGCAGCACGGCCGGCAGGCCGCGACGCCAGCGCTCGGCCAGGCGTGTGGACGGCAGCCCCGCCACCACCTCGCGCAACTGCAACAGCGCCGCGTCACGTTGGCGGTAATGGGCTATGGGGTAGTCCCACGCCCAGGCTGGCAGCTCCAGCAGGCGCTCTCCGGTACGCACCGTGATGCCGCCGGCGTGACTGAAGGCGCGGCGCAGGCCGGCGAACTCGCCGGCACTGGTCACCCCGAGAATTCGAACGGAGTCACCGAAGTCCTGACAGGAAAGCGCCCCGTACTGCAGCTTCGTATGGGGGCTGCTCACGCCGCACAACAGCACGGGCGCACCGCTCGCGTCGCGCTTGAAGCGCTTCACCTTCCAGCGGCTGCTCTGCAGGCGACCGTATTTGCTGCGGCGGATGTTCTTCACGTCCACCCCATGCATGCCATCCACGTTCAGGTCCATGACCCGCCAGGCATCGGTGCTGCCCGCCAACTGCTCGATGGCCACGTCCGCCACCGCCAACCCCAGCCCGTTCAGGTAGGCCGCCGCCGCCTTCTCGGCCGCCCGCGCGGTGAGCATCTGCGCCACTTCCGCCGGGAACGGGTCGTTGCCATCCGAACGGCGGCACCACAGGCCAGCCAGCGCATGGTCGTCCGGCGTCAACGCCTCGAAGAGCCTCGCCGCGTCCATCACGGTACGACGCCGCTGTTCGACAACGGCGGCCGCAAACTGCTGACCGGCCACACGGCTGTTGCTGATCCGCAGCAGCCCCACCCGCTGGATGCTCGCCGCATCGGCATGGTCCCAGTGCGGCCAGGCGTCGAATCCGGCCGGCCAATCGCGCGGCCGCGCCTCCAGCGCCGCGCAGAGCCGCGCCCACGCCGCAGCGTTCTCCGTGGCCTGCTCGACGTCCCGCACCGCCCACCCCACCGGCCAGGCGCGCCCCTCCTGCAACTCCCCGAACAGCGCCAGCAGCGCCGGCCGCCAGTTCGGCCTCGCCGCCCAGAATGCCTCCAGGCGGGCCGGCAGATCCGCGCCGGGCGCCGCCAGCGCCCGAAGTGCGGCGGGACGTGCGATCCCGGCCGGCGCCATCGCCATCACCAGCAGCGGCGGCACCGCCGGCAAGGTTCCGCACGCCAGATCAGCGGCCACGCCACCACACGCCGCCCACAACAGCGACGCCGCATCGGCGTCGTCCAGCCGCAGCGGTGCGGCCTTCGCTGCGGCCAGCCGTCCCTGCGCATCGGCAGCAACCGTCAGTGTCACCAGCATGCCCGGCAGCCCGGCATCCGGCCCGCCCAGCTCGCGCACCCGCCCTTCGTTGAGGAAGATGCTCTCGCTGCTGCCCAGCGCCTGGGCAAAACCGAAGCCGCGCGGCTTGATCGTGTCGACGCAGGCCACCAGCGGGCGCGTTGAAGGTGGCTTCGGCCGCACTGAATCAGGGGTGATCATGGGCGAACATCCGTGTCCATCGAATCCGGCAGAAGGCCGTCCATGCTATCAACGCACCATCGCGTACGCGCGGCGCTTGCCGCCGCCAAGCTCCTGCCGGGCCAGCACGTGATCTTCGAATGCCAATCGGTACGGGCCGGCGACCTCAGCCTGGGCATCATCCATCTGGCCGGCTGCAAGCGTCGCTGAGACGGGGCGCGCCGGTCCCCCTCAACCGGCGGCGGCGATCCGGTTGGGGCACGGCGTGCCGGCCGCGTAGTGTTCCAGATTGCGCAGGGTGATCTCCGCGATCTCCTGCAGCGCCTCGGCGGTGAAGAAGCCCTGATGGCCCGTGACCAGAACATTCGGGAAGGTCATCAGGCGCTGGAATACCTCGTCGTCGATGATCTCGCCGGAGCGGTCCTGGAAGAACAGCGCACTCTCCTGCTCGTACACGTCGATGGCCAGGTGAGCGAGATGGCGCGACTTCAGCGCACCGATCACCGCATGGGTATCGACCAGCCCGCCGCGCGAGGTATTGACCAGCATCGCGCCGGGCTTCATCACCGCCAGCGCGGCAGCGTCGATCAGGTGGTGGGTCTGCGGCGTCAGCGGACAATGCAGCGAGACGATGTCCGAACGCGCCAGCAGCGCCTCCAGCGCAACGGATTCGCCGAGCGCCTCGAACGCCGCCGATGGCCACGGGTCGTGGCCCAGCACCGTGCACCCCATGCCGTGGAAAATTCTCGCGGTGGCCAGCCCGATCTGCCCCGTGCCGACGATGCCGACCGTTTTGCCGTGCAACGTGCGGCCAAGCAGGCCATCAAGCATGAAGTTGCCGTCGCGCACACGGTTGTAGGCGCGGTGCGTCTGGCGATTGAGGGTCATGACCAGCGCCAGCGTGTGCTCGGCCACCGCCTCGGGGGAATACGCCGGCACGCGCGCCACGAACAACCCCAGCCGCTGCACGGCGGCCAGGTCGACCGTGTTGAATCCCGCGCAGCGCAGGAGCACCGCGCGCACGCCCTGGGCATGCAAGGCCTCCAGCACCGGCGCATCCAGGCGATCGTTGACGAACACGCAGACCGCCTCGCAGTCCTGCGCCAGCGCCACCGTGTGCACATCCAGGGCAGCGTCGAAATACAGAAACGCGAAGGCAGCGTCCCCGCCGTCACGCGCATTGGCGGCATCCAGGGACTGACGGTCGTAGGGACGGGCGCTGAAAACGGCGATCTTCATCGGGTGCTCGACAAGGGTGTGCCCTGCCACGATAGCGCGGAAGCCGGTGCCCGGGCCGCTCACATGCCTGCGCTGAAGGTCACCGGGATGCGCAGCGTGATCTCGTCCACGTCCGTCACCGCCCGCGTCGGGGTCACATGCCAGCCGCGCGCGGCCTGCAAGGCAGCGCGGTCGAGCTCGGGGTGGCCGCTGCTCTCGGCCACGCGCGCGTCCAGCACCCGCCCGCCGGCGGACATCCTGAGCATCACCACGACCCGTCCATCGGGCCTTTCGCCGCCCTGCATCGTGGGATAACGCGGCGGATGGCGGCGCGCCTGCGCCGACAACTGCGCCCCGAGCGACTGCGCCGGATTCAACTGCGGCGGCGGCGGCGTGGTACCGACCGGGAACGGCGCGACATCCTCCGCAGGAGGCGGCGCCTGCACGGTGACAGGCGCCTTGAACACCACCTCGACGCGCCTGCGCTCGCCGCCCTTGGGCACCTTGGTGGCGCTTCGCCAGCCGCGCGCGCCATATCGGGCCGCCTGGTCGAGGTCCGGGTTGCCGCTGCCGGTCTCAATCAGTACCGACGTCACCTGCCCGTTCTCCCAGACATCGAGCACCAGCACCGCACGCGTGTCCGTGACGATACCCGGCGGGCGCAACGGGATGCCCGGTGGCGTCACCTTGAACCCGGCCGCCGCCAGATCGACCTGCACCTCGCCGCGATCGCGGCGCGGCACCGGCGCCGGCGGTTCCGGCGGCGGCCGCAGCGCCAGTCCCGCGCGCTCGATCAACAACCCGGCCGGCGGCATCGCGCGCTCGGCCTGCACATCGTGGCGCGGCGTGCGTTGCGCAGGGACTTCCATCACCCGCTCGTCGCCCGGCGCCGCATCCCGCCCCTGCCCGGCCGACGCTGGATCATCGACAGGCTTTCCGACGAGCAGCGCCGCGCGCGCCTCCAGAATGTCACGCCGCGTCGCCGATCCGCTCCCGGCGATCGTGGACAGGGTCAACACATCGCTGCCCAGCACCAGCGCGTTCACATCGAACGCGCCGGTGTCAGCGCCCACTTTGCGGTCGCGCCCTTCGAGCCTGCCCGCGATCACCAACGCGCCCAGCGACAGCTCCTCGTCCTTGTCCACCACCGTTGCCGCATAGGCCTCCCACAGCCGCCGGTCCATCGGCGCATAGGCAAACAGCACCTCCTGCAGCGCCTGGACACGCCACAGCCGTCGCTCCATCGCGGCATCGGACTCGGCATCAGCCGTGGCGTCGCGGCCCAACCACTGCGTTACCGCCAGCGTCCTGAGATCGAGTGTCATCAACCGCAGCGCCACAGTGATGCTCGACGCAGACTGTTCCCACATCTGCTCCAGCAGTACCACCTGCCGTGCTTCCAGCGTGCGGATCTGCTCGGCCGTGGCCGGGTCCGGCATGCGTGTCCCGCGCGCCTCCCGCGGGCCGGGGTTCGCCTTGCGCAGCGCATCCACGGTTTCGTTGTACGCCTCCCGCAGGCGCTCGTAGGCGGCCGCATCCTCCGCCACCCGGGGCGGGTTGCGCGACCACAGGTGCAGCTCCTCAAGCAGCGCATCGGCACCGTGGCGATCACCGCGCGCCGCGGCGCGTGCGGTTTCCTGGACCTTGGCCACCATCTCGCGTTCGAACTGGGCGCGCGAGTACCAACGCGGCACGTCGCCGTGCTGTTCCGGCGCGTCCTCGGCCCGTTCGACCGCCGCCGCGTTGCGGGCAGCCCGTTCCGGCGACAGGCCCGCGGCAAAGAAGATCAGGAAGAACACGAAGCCCAGGCCACCGCCGGCAAGCAGATAGCTCAACGACCGGTCCTGCCACGCCACGCGCAGGAACGACAGCACCGACACCGTGCCGCCCAGCAGCACCGCCGTGCGGAACGCCGCGCGGCCGTCGCCCAGCGGGCCGGTGGCCAGCAGGTGCCCAAGCCATGCGATGGCCCCGTACACCAGCGCGCCAGACCAGCCCCAGAAGGGCGACAGCCCGATGAACACCACCACCGCGATGATCAGGATCGCGATGACCTTCATGGCCGCCTGCTCAGGATCAGCACCGGCACGAACAGAACGAAGGCCAGAATCGCAACGCCCAGCATCACCAGATGCATCCCCAGCGGCAGGCCGTCGGACATCGACGGCACCGCCAGGTCCGCGTAGCGCCGGAACGCCGGCATGCCCCACCCCATCACCCAGCCCAGCAGCAGGGTGCCGATCACCGCCATCGTCGCCCGCGTGCCGATGCCGGGCAGCGTGCTGGCAGTGGCAGCCTGGCCCGCCTGTCCCGCCGGAACCCGGGCGGCGGCCGTGGCCCCGTGGGCCGCAGGGGCGTTGCCCGCCGGGCGCCGGGCCGGTTGCCGCCGCTTGCCGCCGCTGCCGGCCTTGCGCCGCGACTGCGCCTTGGCCGCGCGCGCAGTGCCGGCCAGCAGCCCCGCGCGCGCGCAGGCCGCACAGGGCATGCCGGCGAAGTGCTGATGCGCGGCATCCTGGCTGCATTCCACCAGGTGCCCTGCAGTGCGCCGCGCGTAGTCCAGCAGCAGCGTGGCCCATTCCTGTGCCGACGGCCGGCGGCGCGCCTGGGTCGAGAACGCGCGGTCGAACATCTCGCGCAACGCCGCCGGAAACGCCTCATGGCCGCTTACCGGCGACGGCAGCATCTGCGCATGCGCCTTGCGCCCGTACGGGTACAGGTTCGCGGCGATCCGCCCTGGCAGGTCGCTGGGCAGCGCCGCCCCCTTCGGCCGCCCCGCATAGGGGTGCAACCCCGAGTTGAGCAGCTGGAACACCATCACCGCCAGCGCAAAGCGGTCCTGCGCCTCTTCGGCACCGGCGCTCACGCCCCGCTGCTGGAACTCGGCCGCCAGGTAGTCCGGCGTGACCTGCCCCGCCGGAAAGCGCTCACCCTTGCCCTGGATGCTGAAGCCATCGCAATCGAGCATCGCGATGTACAGCGCATCGCGGTAGAACCGCACGTTGAGTGGCTTGAGGTCCACGACATAGTGCTGGCGACGGTGCAGCGTGGCCAGCATCGCCGCCAGATTGGCGGCCAGGGTCATCTTCGCGCCGAGCCCGGTCGGCAGGCCTTCCGCACGCGCCTGGCGTTCCTGCAGCACATGCTCCAGGTCGCTGGTGGCCGACACATCCAGAATCGGCATGGTGAACCCGATGAACTGCCGCGCGCGGTCGCGCAGCAGGCTCACCGGCCAGGCGATCTGCACCAGCCGCTGACCGTTCTCTTCCACCGCCGGCAATTCCGGCTGCAGCTCCAGCATCGCGCGCAGCTTGCGCTCGTACACCGGCGCATCCTTGCTGGAGTGGTACAGCTTGGCCACTTCCTGTGGCCGCTCCTTCAGCAGGAACACGCTGCCGGCGCCACCGCTTTTGAGCAGCCGCCCCAGCGTCAGCGGTGTGCCGCGCTGGTCGTAAATCGTGTCGCCGCTGCGCGTCGGCATCGGCTCAGGCCGGCAGCGCCACGAGCAACGTCTTGTCGTCGCCGGTGATCTGGTCGGTCCGCGGGTCCGCCAGCGTCGCGTGCAACGCGTCGCTGCCGTGTTCGCTGTCCACGCCGGCGAGATAGCGGAGTACCGGCGCAATGAAGGGCGGGAACAGGCTGTCCCCTGCGCGCGTCATCGCAAACGGCTGCACGCCGTCGGACATCAGCACCAGCGCCTGCACATCGCCCTCGAAGCGGGTCAGCCGCAACTGCTCGCGCCAGTTCGCACCGGTCACGAACCAGGTCTCATTGGCGTATTCGCCATTGGCCGGCAGCGAGACCGCATCGGCCATGCCGCCATTGAAGGCGCAGGCCGCCACGCCATCGCCGACGTGGAAGAACCAGCCGCCGCGCGCAGTGGCGATGGCCCCCACCAGCGTGCAGGCGTGGTCGGAGAGCGTCAGCCGCTGCGCCGCCGCCACTGCCGCCAACTGTTCGCGCGCGTCGTCCACAGCGGCTTCCAGCATCGCCCGCAGCACATCCACCGTCATCGCCAGCGGTTCATCGCCCAGCGTCGGCGCCCGGCACACCGCCTCGACCACGCGGGCGGAAAAATGCCGCGCGCCGACGTCGCTGTGCGCCGCCGAGCCCGCGCCATCGCAGACTACCGCCACCACCATCCCGCGCACGCATGCCGATGCGAAGGCATCCTGGCAGGGTTGCCCGCGATCGAGATGGGAACGCCCCGTGGCCGATGCGGCCATCACGCGCCAGGACATGGTCAGACCGGTACTTGCGACCAGCTGTCCGTCGCCGGCAGCTGCACCTGGCCGCCGGGCGTCGAGTTGGACACCACGCGCATGCTCGCGCTGAGCCACAGGAACAGTTCCTTGAACTGCAGCCCCTGCAGGCGCTTCACGCCGCGCTCGCCATTGCGGCTGAACTGGCCGAGCACCCCCATATCGGCGTCACCCACGGCAATGGGGAACACCGCCACCTTGTTCTGCTGCTCGGCATCGCGGCACTGCGCGGCCACCTCTTCCCACGCGTCGGTGGGCTGGCCATCGGACATCAGGAACAGCCACGGCCGCGTGTATGCCACGCCCGCCTGGCGGAAGCGGGACTTCTCGTCCTCGATCTCCTGCAGCGCCAGCTCCACGGCAGCGCCGGTCGGCGTGGTGCCATTGGCCACAAGCTGCGGCGCAGCGAAATCCATCGCGTCGCACCAGTCGCCACTGACTGCGGCGTTGTCCATGCCGCCGTACTCCACCAGCAGCACGCGCACGCGCTTGGCCGCGATCACATCGGCCTTCAACTCCTGCTCGAGCAGCTTCAAGCCCGCGTTCAGCTGCTCGATCGGACCGCCGCCCATGCTGCCGGAGCAGTCCAGTACCAGGATCAGCGGGGTGCGCTGCTCACTGTTGTCGACCAGCGAAACGTCGGGAATTGCGGCAATGGACATGGCGTCGAGCCTCCGTGCTCTTGGATCTGCGGAATATGTGAGGGGATTATAGGCCGGTCAGCGCCATGCGATAGACCCCGCCCCCACCTCTCCCCTACCATCGGGCACTTGTGCGACGCGATGGGCAGATGTGCTTGAACAGCTTCAGCAGCTTCAACGGCCGCCGCAGCGGCAACGGTAAAGACGTCGTCATCCTCTCGCATGGATTCGGCACCGACCAGACCGCCTGGACCGCGCTGCGGCCCTGGCTGGAGGAGCGGTACGACGTGGTGTCCTTCGACCTGGCCGGGTGCGGTCCACGCGGCGCCGACGTCTACGATCCCGAGCGACATGGCTCGCTGTTCGGCTACGCCGACGACCTGCTCGACATCATGGACGAGCTCGACCTGCCCAACTGCACCTACATCGGGCACTCGATGAGCGGCATGATCGGCGCAGCCGCCTCGGTGGCGCGACCGGATCTGTTCGAGCGCATGGTCATCATCGGCGCCTCGCCCCGCTATCTCGACGACGACGGCTACACCGGCGGCTTCCAGCCGGATGACCTGGAACATCTGTTCGAGAGCATGCGCGCCAACTACCAGGCCTGGGTGGCAGGTTTCGCGCCGATGGTGGTCGGTGTGGACGACAGCGCGGTCATCGCCGACTTCTCCAACACCCTGTTCCAGATGCGCCCGGATATCGCACTCAGCACCTCGCGGACAATCTTCACCTCCGACCTGCGGTCGCTGGCACCGCAGGTCTCCACGCCGGTCCACCTGATCCAGACCGCCCACGACATGGCCGTGCCCGTGGCCGTCGGACAGTGGCTGGAGAAGGCCATCGACGGCGCGACCCTGGACGTGATCGACGCGTCGGGCCACCTGCCGCACATGACGGCGCCGCAGGAAGTCGTCCGCATCCTGGCGCATCGTCTGGGTGGGGCAGCGCGTTGACCACGACCGACAGCCAGGCACTGGCCGCACTGTGCGACTTCGTCCGCCTCACGACCCAGGCGGACCTGGTCATGGCGATCGAGATCCAGGCAGACGGGCGCGCCAGCTGGGCCACCGCGTCCCCCACCGTGCCCGCGGCCGGCTTCAACATGGCCCGTAGCGGCGTGTTTGACCACGCATGGGACGGCCAGGCGATGGAGGCGAGCGGCTTCCGGCTGCCCAGCGCCTTCATGCATGCCCTCGGCGGCCCCGCCGCACACCTCCTGTTCGTCCCTGCGGCCTCCCACGGGGCGCCACTCAGCGGCCTGCTCCTGCTGTGGCGGCGCCATGCGCCGCCCCTCACGGCGCAGATCCCGCTGCTGGCAGGCAGCGTCGCCCGGCTTCTGTCGGCACGGCGCGAGGCGGTGCGTGAGTCCATCGTGCGCAACCAGTTCATCGACCTCGTGGAGAGCGTGCCCGCAGGCATCGTCCTGATCGACGGCGACGGCCAGAGTGCCGTGGTCAACGAGCGCGCGGCGGACCTGCTGGGCAGCACTCCCGGCAACCACCGCGCCGCCGACCTCGCCGGCCCGATGCGGGCACTGCGGCAGCGCTGCGACAACCATGCCGAACTGGAGCAGGCCTACGCTACCCAGATCGGGGACATGAACTTCGCTGCGAAACTCAACTGGACGCTCGGCGAGCGCACCTACGAAGTGGATACCCACCCGGTGCGCGGCAATGGCGAGCACGGGCGCATCTGGCTGTTCGAGGACGTCACCGCCGACCTGCTGATGGCGGCCGAGCTGCGCCGCCTCGCGGCGTCCGACCCACTCACCGGCATTCCCAATCGTCGTCATTTCGAGGAGCGCTCGGCACAGATCATCGCGGCCCGCGAGGCCCAGGGGCGTGCCGTCGCCGTGCTCATGCTCGACGTGGACCATTTCAAGAAGATCAACGACACCTACGGCCATCCGGTCGGCGACGAAGTGCTGAAGGTCGTCGCAAAGCGCTGCCGGGACGCGCTGCGCGACCGCGACCTGCTCGCCCGCTTTGGCGGAGAGGAGTTCATCGCCCTGCTGGCCGCGCCCGCCAACGACGAGGTGCACATCACCGCCGAGCGCCTGCGCCGTGCGATTGCCGCCGAACCGATCAGCGTCGGTGGCGAACGGATTGCGGTATCCATCAGCGTCGGCGGCGCCATCGGTGACGCGCTGCCCGGGTGCGATCAGACATTGCTTGAGGAACTGATCGGGCGCGCCGACGAGGCGCTGTATGAGGCGAAAGCGGGCGGACGGAACCAGGTCAGGATGGCGGAGCCGGTGACGGACTAGGCACACGCTGGTGAGCGCGGCATCACCGCACGCCAATCATCCAGCCCTAGGACGACTCCAATGCTCGCCCGCACGAATGCCGGCCGCGCGTTCAAAATCTGTTTTGTGCGCGCTTGCCAAGCAATAAGGCCATGAACGGACCAAGCGTGATACGAATGCAGTCCGCGACGAATGCGCGACCATTCTGCCCAAGCTCCCTTGCTACTTCCGAGTAGCCAAAGAACCCCCTGAACCTTCCGCCAGCTGCTGCACGCAGATAGAACTTCTTTGCCGCATCCAGATCCACATCCGGCCTGGTGCGATGGTAGTGCGCCCACCCAAGAACAACCTCTGGCGTCAAACCACTTCGGGCCGCCTCCTGCAGGTACCCAAACGCATCCTGGTACCCGCTCCCGTCCCCCTTCTTTATGCTCGCGCGAGCCGGGTAACAGAACGGTATTGGATCTGGCGCCATCAACGAAGCTTGACGATAGTTGTAGATAACGCTCTCTATATCGGGCTGAAGATCTTGGCCGCCTTCTTACGCCAGCCCTCGACACAAGTACCCTGACAACAGGTACCCAGGGCATAGTGCGCCCTGTAGTCCCCAGCCTCCATCGCCGCTACCAACAGGGGTGGGCCTTTTCAGCGGCATCCTCATTGTTCTTTATTGAAAGAGCTTCTTCGTAGTATCCGCCTTTCATTTCCCTTCCGAGATGCGGTTGCTTCCAATAGTTGTCCGAACGTGTCTGAGCTATCTGCTTGACCTGCGGCCGTGCCCGGTGATGGGCGTGCTCAGCACGTAGTCCCGCAGCATCGGCAACACGATCGCGATACCGTCCGCCAAGAGACCTTCGTCAATCATCTCCCGGGCGATCAAGGCCATATCCACTGCCTGCATCGTCAGGGTCCCACCGGCCCCCGCATGGATTGCAACCCGATGCAATGCAGCCACTGGATCAAGGTATCCACGGTCAAGAAACCACTGGACAAGCGCCAGGTGGAGGTCGGGCTGACACCCGGCGAGCGTGTAGTGGTCAACCACCCAACGGCCTGCCCTGACCAGGGCGTCCCTGTCACCATGAACCAGATACGCGTCCATATCCGACTCAATGGGCGTTGGCACATCAAGCTCGCCTGCCCAGTATTGGCAGATGAGGTCGGGAGCCGGAGCCGTGCCAGCCCCAAGCAACCCATTGCTGAGAACGGCGATGACGATGTCGATGGCGCCCTGCTCCGTTGGTTGTAGTGATCGCCGCTACGCATTCGATCAAAATGGCCTGATCATTTCCTGAGCCGCGGTCAGGATTCGCCGAAATGGGCGCGCACATCGGGCAGCTTCAGCCCGTGCCGTCTCACACTTCCGTTCACCGGAACGCTCAGGTGAGCCCGCCAACTCGATGACGTGCCAGCTCATGGACTACGCAAAGCATTCAAATCGGATAAGAACTGCCTAGCCATTGCATTGTCAAGCCAACCATTTATCTCAGGGCTTGATATGGCAAAGATCACATCTGGGATCGCTTCATTGGCCTCAAACTCCACTCCGTCGTTCGCGTCATGGAACTCGGCCCAATCAGCTATTTCCTCTTTCGTGATTTCGCCCGCCAGGAACGCATTCTGGACCGGCCAGACTTCCGTAGACATTCATGAGCCGCTTTGCGCGTAGCGCCGTTCAAACTCTACAGGGGCCAGGTTGCCAGCGAAACCATGGCGGCGAATTGGGTTGTAGAACATCTCGATGTAATTGAATACATCCGAGCGTGCCTCGTCCCGGGTCGGGTAGATCCGCCGCTTGATTCGCTCCTTCTTCAGTGCACTGAAAAAGCTCTCAGCCACCGCGTTGTCATGGCAGTTTCCGCGTCGGCTCATGCTTGGAACCATGCCATGCTGCTTCAGCAACGATAGCCAGTCGCTGCTCGTGAACTGGCTGCCTTGGTCAGAGTGGATGATCAAGCCAGCAGCAGGCTTACGCTTCCACACCGCCGATACCAGTGCCTGTAGCACAAGGTCGGTGGTCATCTGGGACTGCATCGCCCAGCCAACCACTTGCCGTGAGTAAAGGTCGACGATCACTGCCAGGAAAATCCAGCCTTCGTAGGTTCGGATGTACGTGATGTCGGTGACCCATACCTTGTTTGGTGCAGCGGGCGAGAAGTCGCGATTGACGACGTTTTCAACCATCCCAGGCGGGCCGCCTCGATGGCGTGGCTTGGTGCCGTAGCCAATTTCTGCCCTTATGCCCTCTGCCTTCATCAGACGTCGAACACGATGGCGGCTGCAACGTTCACCGGCCTCACGAAGTTCCCGGGTGATCTTGCGGTAGCCGTATACCGTTCCGCTTGCCAGCCAGGCGTGCTTGATAAGGCCGCGCAAACGATCATCCTCACGACGACGCGGCCTGCCCGAATTACCCGCCCATGCGTAGTAGCCACTGCGGTTAACCCCAAGCATTCGACACATGGACGTCAGCCTGAACTCGCCCAAGTGCTCACGCATGAAAGCGTCCTTCGCCGTCACCCCTTGGCGAAGTACGCCGCAGCTTTTTTTAGGATGTCGCGCTCCTCAGTCAGGCGTTTCACCTCGGCCTTCAGGCGCCGCACCTCGGCTGAGTCCTTGGGCGTCGGCAACATCGACCCCTCAGGCGTGCCCCCCAAGGCCTCGCTCTTGGCCTTGCGGAGCCATTGGTAAAGGCTGTGGGATGAGACCCCCAGCCGCTTGGCAACCTCGGCTACAGCGAAGCCCCTTTCGGTGACCTGCTTGACCGCTTCGGCCTTGAACTCATCCGTGTACTGCTTGCTCGCCATAGACACCTCTCTCGCTTCCATTGATTATGGCTCTGAGATGTCTACGAAATCCTGGCCGGTCCATCAAGTGTCAGATGTTCGACCGAACCTAAGGTACGACGCATACCGTGCGCCCAGGTGATGATCCAAGCTTTGTGCCCTGAAGGCTGCATACGAAGAATCAGGCCGCGAACCTGGGCGTCCCTGAGCTCGCAGGGGCGATCTCGGGGCTCAGCTGTGACAACAATGCGTTTGGTGAGGGCGGATGACATTAGGCAACCTATCCATCAGTGGCGATAAGGCCAACTTAGGACAGGATGCGAGACGGTGTCTGGATGCGGATCGTCCGCAAGCAGGTCCTTCTGGAGATAACCTTCCACAAGGCAAGCAAGGCTAGCCGTCCGACTCTGCTGCAACTAGCAACGTCCACCGCTGATGCTTCGTTGCCGTGTCACAGACAATGATGACTACCGCTCAGCGCCCAACATGAATATGACCGCATTTCCCATTGAAACACAGGAAAGAGAGCCGCCTAAACATGGTCCAGAGCCGGTCGGACGCTCCATCACAACTTGCCAGACAGAATCCTCAATCCCCACATCCTCGTCCGTAGCAACCAGTTCAATGACTGAGTCACCCATAGATAGAGCAAGCCGCCCCTCGGAATCGAGCTCAACACGGGAGACTTCAACGCCAATCTTTCCATAGACCTCGGGGAGTAATACCGCCCTACCCACAAAGAAATCAACATTCCCGACATTGCCGGGAGATGTGACGCCATCACGGAGAGTGGCCGCACATGAGAAGCTCAGATCCACGTACAACGATTTATCAGGGCACGCCGATGCATTGATTAGCCTCAACGTTACCTGAAGGCTACTTACGTTGAATGAATCAAGATATGAACCAAGCAGCATCCCCTCCAAGCTCGAGAGCGCAGCCGCCACATCAACTTCCATCCTTTCGATTCGCGTCATCTCGATCTATCTCGATAGTAGATATGACTTCCCGTGCGCTGCTCGCCCTTGGGAATATTGCCAAAGTTCTTACCATTCTCAGGATTTACGGGCTGACGCGGGTTACCTTCTCGCGTGACCGATACTCTGGGTGGATGCTTTGGTCCTCCGTCCATGACTCTAACGTCCATCTTCATAGACGGCACATTGTGAAGCGTTCCCGATTCCGTGCCAGCGTCGTTCGATATCCGCGTTCCCGTGTACCCAGCATCCTCCAGCGCCGCCCTGGTGTCAGCAGGCCTATCTCCAACCTTCACCCCGGCAACGGTTCGACCTCGCATCTCCGATACCGCAGCCTTGGCAAAGGGGGCAGCAATCGATCGTAGAATTCCCGGTAGAGTTGCGCCACTTATGCCTACAGCTACGAGGGCCTTGCCATTGTAGTGGAAAGCGTCGTCACCGAGCTCGTTCCCGAAGCCTGGGTTCCCCATCTGATCAACGTTTGAGAACCACTCTTCATCACGACCGTCCGGATCGGTGAATTTGTACGGATTGTTCAACGCATATGCGTATCTATTGAACTTCGCGCCAGACTTCGTATCGACTACCAGAGGGTCCACCGACAGGAACACACCCAACTGCGGATCCATGTACCGCTGCTGCATCTGCACCAGCCCGGTCTCACCATCCATCACATGCCCGGTGTAGCCAGGGCCATCCACCACCTTGCCGATGGGCTCGCCATACGGCTCGTAATGAGTACGCTCGATCACGTTACCGGAAGCATCAGTACTGGCAACCGGGCTACCCAGCGCATCGGTGTGCAGGTAGGTGATCTTGGCGTCCGCACCTGCGTAGTCCCGGCGAGCGATCAGGCTGCCGGCCAGATGGACGTACTCGCGTTCAAGAAGATCAACGACACCTACGGCCATCCGATCGGCGACGAAGTGCTCAAGGTTGTCGCAAAGCGCTGCCGGGAAGCGCTGCGCGACCGCGACCTGCTCGCCCGCTTCGGCGGTGAGGAATTCATCGCCCTGCTCGCCGCCCCCACCAACGACGAGGTCCACATCACCGCCGAGCGCCTGCGCCGTGCGATTGCCGCCGAACCGATCAGCGTCGGTGGCGAGCGGATTGCGGTATCCATCAGCGTCGGCGGTGCCATCGGTGACGCGCTGCCCGGGTGCGATCAGACACTGCTTGAGGAACTGATCGGGCGCGCCGACGAGGCGCTGTATGAGGCGAAAGCGGGCGGACGGAACCGGGTCAGAATGGCGCAGCCGGTGACGGACTCTGCGTGAAAGGAGTGCTGACCTTCGATAACCAAATCCTGCGCGTGATTAGCAACCTTCCAGATCGCGCGCCCTGCTCTGGCCCGTCAGTCTAGACAGCCCACTTCACAGCTCGCGCGAGCTGCAGAATGCGATCCGGATACTGACGACCAGCCTTGAGCTCGGCAACAGCCCAAGGTACGACGCTTACCATGCGCCCAAGTGACGATCCATGCTTTATGACCCGAGGGCTGCACTCGCAAGATCAGGCCGCGAACCTGAGCGTCCCTGAGCTCATAGGGGCGATCTCGGGGCTCAGCTGAGACAACGATGCGCTTGGTGAGGGCAGCTGACATCGGGCGGGTTGTCCGTAAGTGGCGATAGAGCCAACTTAGGACAGGATGCGAGGCGGTGTTTGGATGCGGATCGTCCGTGATGAGCATATCTAGTACTCACGGCAGAGGGGTGAAAGTCGATCCTAACTATCGAGCAGGACTATCTACGACTCAGCGTCATAGGCAGACGCGCAGAGATTCTCGACTCCGCGCTCACCAGCGAAAATGAGAAATTCAACAACCATCTCTTCTAAGTTGAAGACGCCTCCACAAGCAATGTAGCGCTGCTGCGAGATCTCAGACTGGATCCAATCTACTTCTGAACGATCAATGCGATTCCGGGGCAGTGAAACTTCACTGAACTCCGTATCAGCCAAGTCGATGGCAAGTATCCACCCCGGATTATCCAGCGTATCTATTTTGATACCGTAGGAATGCTCCCAATCTTCGTCACAGTGCCGCGCATACCATTTTTGCAACAACGAGATAGCGGTGTTCATAGATGATCTCATTTAAGCTTAGGCAGTTCTTCTGGCAGTGCCGGGCGTACACCCTGCCCTGCCTCTTTTACGTGAGGCGTTGCAATTGTAGCTCCATCTGGATTGGTGTGGGCCTTACCGGTTACATCAACACGTTTCACCTCTTGGTAACCGGATGGATTATTCGAATTCGGCCATTAAGTTGCAGTGTTGCCAATATTGCCATCCTCACCACGCTTAAAAACAGAATGCGCTCGCTCTGCGCTGGAGTCCGGTCGCAACTTGTTCGCATTTCGCCCAGACCGCACTGCATCTACTGCCTTGTCAGTAGTGCGGATCGCCTTGATCGCGGCGCCAGCGCCTCCGGGAACAAAGGGCACTGCAGCTGCCGTAGCATCAATCGCCACACCGATTGAGTCGACAATACCCGCCCCCACATTACCTTGGCTAAAGTTCGAGTAGGCACTGGTCGCGCCCATCGCAATGTTCGCAACGTCCCATCCGGTTTCGACAATGCGTCCATCAGGATCTTTGAACTTGTACGGGTACCCGTTCGCATACCGATACCGATTGAACTGACCCACAGGCTGCTCATACGCCGTCACCGGATCCACGGACAGGAACATCCCCAATTGCGGATCCATGTACCGCTGCTGCATGTAGCTCAGGCCAATGGCAGAGTCACTCACATGCCCCTTATACCCCGAGCCATCAGCAACCGGCGCACCTACGACAGCGCCATATGGCTCGTAAGTGATGCGCTCGTCCACGTTGCCGTTGGCATCGCTCTTGGCTACTACCGAGCCCAAGGCATCGGTATGGAGGTAGGTGACCGTTTGTGCGCTTGCGGTCGGCACAGCAGCCAGACCCAGCAACAGCACGAAGCATAGCCAAGCGCCTACCGCACCCAGCTTCCAAACTCGATCTTCAACTCCCCTGAGGCGGGTCGACACACCGCCTGCAGCTCCCCCGAACCTGCGCATCCTTCCGATCCCTGAAAGACCCTTCAAGCGAGGCGGGGTATTGATAGCACAGGAATGGCCGGCCATGAATCCAACGGGGCGATTGAGGCCAACCACGCCATCCTGACATGAGCAACGCTCTTGGCGCTAAGCGCCGACGAAGCCAGACCGGGTCGTGGTGGCAATGTCAGTCCGGGGCGCGTCGAACGGACCTGGGCTTGCCGGCCAGCGGCCGGCACTACCTTCGAGCGACCCCCAAACAAACAGCCTCGACCAAGGCCGGGGCTTTCTGCTGTATTTGGTGCCGGAAATAGGAATCGAACCTACGACCTGCGCATTACGATCTGCCTCTCCCAACCAGTCACTTGCATCGCGCAACCATGTCGACCGCCTCATGGACGGAGATGCTTAACCTTATTGCGGAGGCAGTCAGTTAGTCCGTCAATGGCCATACGAACACAGGATTGGTCGACCATGAAGCTGAAACTAGTTGTCATCACCAGGCCAGAGAAATAGCTAAAGGTAAAAACTGCCTTTTGCGTGGACCGAACAAAGCGCGGATCATCTCCCAAGCTGACTTCAAGCACCTGCCCCCCGCCATCAGTAGGCTGCAGCGCGCACGAGAATGATCCATTGTCTTCAAGCCAGTCCACAAAAGACTGCCTAAGCCCTCCCAATGCGTCTCGCGCCACGATGACTTGCGGAAGCACAACGCGAAAATCCTCCGTTGCCTCCCGCTCTGCCTCTGGCGCCCGATTCCAGTACTCGCCAACCAGCGTGAAGCGACAGACCATTTCGCGATCTGTGCTGCCCACAACTTCACACTGGAGACTCTCCATTCCTCGATTTGAGGGCAGTGACCATCTGCGATCAGTCATCGAGACCTCCCTGTTGGGTTTCCCTTGGGTCGGCGAGAATGCTCTTCGTTACTGTTGACATACCTTTCTCCGGAATCATGTGGAGTCCTTCCCCTGCTCGCATGCCCTCCTTGATCACTTCCGGGCCCACGGTCAGGGATCACCGAGTCGGGATCACTATTTGAAGCACCTTCATTTCTTCTCGTTTCAGACTGCCGCCCACTTGTGCTTTCAGGTGAGTATGGATCAGTCGGGATGAATGGCGATGGCGATCGTCCCGATTCGCCCCTGCTTCCAGGAATAGGCTGCCCATCTCGGCCCCGACGAACCGTATCCCTACCTGCCGGACGTTCAGTCGGTCTCGATGCTGGCCTCCCACTTGGTCCGCTCTCGCGATTCCCACCGGATGTGTCCTCATTGCGCTGGATGTTTCCACCAGGGCTGGGGACCGGAATGGGAAAAATGTAAGGGGCAGGCATCGGGATTGCCTGACGCCCATCCGAATCCGTGAATGTGTACGGATTCCCATTCGCATACCGGTACCGGTTGAACTGCGCCACCGGATCGCTATATGCCGTCACCGGATCAACCGACAGGAACACACCCAACTGCGGGTCCATACACCGCTGCTGCATGTAGCTCAGCCCGGTGGCCCCGTCCATGACGTGCCCGGTATACCCCGGCCCGTCCACCACCTTCCCGATCGGCGCGCCATAAGGCTCGTAGTGCGTCCGCTCGACGACACCCCCCGCCTGGTTCGTAATTGCTACTGGGCTTCCCAGCGCATCGGTATGCAGGTACGTGATGGTTGCGCCTGCAGCGTTGTACTCACGCTGCGCGATCAGGCTCGCTGCACGGTGCACGAATTCGCGGCCGACACGCTTGCGCGCATCGCTTTGGAACACCCGCCGCCCGTCCTGGGCGGAGCGGGCAATCCCGTCACGAACAAGGCGTGCCGCTTCCGCCCCGAGCGAACCATCCTGCGGCCTCAATCCACCTTCATCAGATACATATTCACTGCAGCCACGCCTGCTGACTGATCGGCATAAATGATTGTCAATGGGATGGGAGCGCCCTTGTCGCAGGGCCATAGAGAATCGGGCGCTTGTGCGACAGTAGCGCTGCCGTTTGCTGCAACCGTCAGACACGCTTTGGGGCGGTACATGAGCTTCGGCGAGCCTGTGACGTCTGTCACGACGCCAGATGGGTCGACCAACTTGACCTGGATCTGGAACGCAGCCCCCTGTGCAACGCCGACCTGGGAAACCAAGGCACCGCTGAGCACCTCCTGCTGGCTTGCTCCGCTTGATAGCTGGGAGAGCTCCCACTCCCCAATCAGATCCTCTCCAGCGATCGCGGCTTGAAGGCTCCAGGTGGGGCGGCCGTCATCCTGTGCGCTTGCGCTGAACGCCAATGCGCTAAGCAGCACGGCAGTCAATAGGCGGCTTTGCATACTTTTCCCTCTATGTCGGTATTGATGTCGATCGGCAACCCTTGGAAGAAGCGCTTGGCCATGCACTGCACGCGCACGGCTTCACGTGCCACATGAACGAAGATGCCGCCCATCGTGTAATAGGCTTGGGGATAACCAGGCTGGCCTTCTTTCAGGCATGGAACGATCTGGTCACCGACCAGCTTCCAGTCTTTCTGCGAACCGCAGCCTGATCTTTGAAGCGCTCCCAGGAGATCTACCTGCACGTGATACCAACCCATCGTGGAGAAACACTCACGATCTGAGATCCATTTTCCGCCCAGCATGCTCACTAGCTGAGCGCTCACATCGCTACATGACGCTTCGACTGCGGGCCAACGTCCACTGCCGCCCAGGTATGGATCCACGAATCCTGGAATTACTTCATCCATCCATTGGCAGTTATCCATCTCGCAGCGAAGCTTGCAGGATCTGTTGGCAATGCAGGTCTGCTGCGCGTGAAAGAGATGGCGCGGATCGGATGATGGCTTGGCGGCCTGCTCGAGTTGAGCAACGCTCTTACCGCAGCCGGACGTATCGCTTTCGGGGCAAGGGTCCGGCAAACACACGGCCCCCGTCGGCTGTGATTCTGAGGCTCCTGTCACCTTGTACTCGCAGCCTTGTACACAATGGTGCTGTCCAATCGTCATGCCAGGCAAGCCTATTCCAGGCCGCCCTGCGCAGGCACTGTGCTCCCTGAACCACGCCCCACCACAGCCGGTCTCCGGTATCCAAGGGAAGAGATCCGATCTGCACTTCCATTCATAGTAATCGGGGTAGCCCGGAAGCAAACCGACATAAAGCGGATGAAAGTCCGAGCGAGCCTTAAGCCATGCGCGGTGATTTCGATGCACCTCTACATATGCCTGACCCTGATCACATGGACGGTCGAGATAAGGATATGTTCCTGGAGGGCACCTATTGACTACGTCGTTCGCCTGCACTTCAAAGCAGACAACAGCAATAAGTAGATGAAATACTACGAGAATAGCCTTCGCCATACTTCTCCCCTGACTCACCCTTCAGTATCCGCGCTGGGCCAGCTCGCTTGCCGCACCCACCATTACCGAACGGGCGGGCATGCTGGACAAGTTGCAACGCAGCCTCTCATACACGACATACTCCCGCAACCTCGATCTCCGCACCACCATTCTAGATGCTTCGGCACTTATCTCGGCGCCTGCGCCTTCCCAACGACGCCTACGTCAACAGTAGCATCGGCGTCTAGACGAAAGAAGTCAGAAAAGTCTTGTTTTCATCGCTCTCGGCCAACACGAGATGCACCTTCGCACGTAGTGAAAAGTTGGAGCGTGCTGCAGAACATTCAGGCTTCTCTCTCTTGGGGGCGCTGCCTGAAGAAGTGAACACGGGAACGGGCGTGAGAACAACACGCCACAACACCACGCGTCCAACAAATACCTTCTCCCCAAGGCGCAAAGCTCGTCCATCTCCTTGCCCAACAGATCACCGATCCAGCGGCCACACACAGACGCTGAATCCAGAGAGTTCCTCGCTATAGCTGCTCGAGATGGCCGACAGGGCAGCCCCGAGCACTTCCTTGGACCCGGCACGCTACACATGCTGGACTTGGCGTTCTCCGCCTGGATGGTCAGCATCTTTGCTTCCCAGTTGATGTCGGCCCATGTCATCGACAGAAGCTCGCCCCGTCTCATACCGGTATTCATGGCTGTGAGAACCACGGGCGTTAGGTGATCGACATACCCATCCATCGGCAAATCGGGCAGAACCACTTGCCGGTACTTACGTCGGGCCGCATTGGCGTTTGCCCTGCCCTCTACGCCAGCCAGATCGCGCGCTGCGAGTGCAGCTCAGAGCATTGCCTCCTCATCTGGAGACAAGAACCGTACGACCTTGCGGCTCGCGGCTGATCGCTGGCGCATGCCCATCAAAGGATAGGTTTCGACCAGCTTCGACTCAACGGCGCGAGACAATGCAGACCGCAGCCACGCGAAGTCGCGCGCTGCCGTAGCCTTGGTTACGGCATCCGGCCCAGCGACACGCCCACGCCACCACCGTTCCATCGTCGGAACGTCAATCTCAATGATCTGGCGGCGCAGCAGCCACGGGAACACTGATCGGATGCGGTCCGGGTACTGACGACCACCCTTGAGCTGAGCAATAGCCCATGGCTCGAAGTGATCGTTGAGGAGCGCCTCGAGCGTGCAGCTCGTGGGCTTGGACTTTGCGAGAGTCGGCAATCCGGATTGAACGTATCCCGCGACTGCTTGCCGGGCTTGATCGCGGGCTTGATCAAGTGACAGATGCTCGACCGACCCCAAGGTACGACGCTTACCGTGCGCCCAGGTCACGATCCAAGCTTTATGACCTGAGGGCTGCACGCGAAGAATCAAACCGCGAACCTGAGCATCCCTAAGCTCGTAGGGGCGATGTCGGGGCTCTGACGTAAGGACGATGCGTTTGGTAAGGGCGGATGACATTGGCCGGGCAACCCATATGTGGCGATAGAGCCGACTTAGGACAGGATGCGGGGCGGTGTTTGGATGAGGATCGAGACCCACAGGCTCTAAGGCACGTATACCAAAACCACCTCGTATCGATATCCATCGCCAACTTCGTACACGTGAGCCTGAAGCACCAGATCACTTCTTCCCTCCTCCTCTGTGTAAAGATCGACTAAAACGTCCCAAAAATCCCCGTACCAAATGCAGACAGAGGAGTTCCAAGATTCCTCTGGCAACTTTCTCAGTTGTGCACCATACGCGCGAATGTTGTCTTGCGCGCTCACCCACACATCCGGAGACTGAAGGGTTACCCGCGGCAGCGATGGCTCACCCCCTTGGATCAGGGCATCGACGATAGCGGTGAGCGTGGGCCGCCACGCTTGCGGCACCGAAACCTCTTTTTCGCCATCTTTAGCTACGAATGTCTCATTCATTGCCAATCTCTCCCACTCAATTTTTTGTGGCAATCCAAACACCCTTGCTCATCGTTCAGACCGCGATCTGTGCCACATACACGAACTTCTATTTTCTTGGCATCCGCGAAAGCTGCGACCTCATCCAAAGTCGCCTTCTTGCCGAAGGACAGGATTCCGTACTCGTAGCACAGGAATGACCCTCCATGAATCCAGCGGGGCGATAAAGGCCAACCACTCCATCCTGACGTGAGCAACGCCCTTGGCGTTAAGCACCAGCGAAGCCGGCTCGGGCATTGGTGGCGATGTCAGTCCGGAGGGTGTCGATCGCACCTGAGCTTCATCGGTCGACACTACCACCAAGCGACCCACAAACAAAAAACACCGACCAAGGCCGGGGCTATTCGTACAACTGGCGCCGGAAACGGGAGTCGAACCTACGAGCAGCCGCTTATGACTCCAGATCAACGACTGCTCAGTCGCTGGATGCACGAGATTGATCGGCCATGGAGCCGACGACATCGATGATCTCTTCGATGCCGACGCCTCGTTGATTAGGTTCATCGTCAGATCCCAAGCCGGTCGCCGAGAACTCTTGCAACAATAAATCGATCAGCAACCCGCGCTCGTGCTCAGCAAGGCGTTCGACGCCGTCTTCAGGCAACTGAAAGCTGCGCTTCGCTGCGATTTCGAACAACAGAGAATGCAGCCAGAAAGAGACAGGCCTCTGCGTTTCAGCTCACTCCCGAATCTCTCTGTTCACCGATACTTCTGATTCTGACCGCCCTGTCCAGATTCTCATCAAAAACCTCACCATCTTCAATGTAGAGCTGAACCTCCTGGTCGGATGATAGCCGAATGTCCAACACCCAAACTTGCGGGGCGTCAGCAAGGGCGTCGCACAGATCCGCTGTGGACACCTCCAGCGGGCTGTCCGCCATCCGCTCGAAGGATACTCAGGATCGCCTGAGACTTCGCTCCCGACAGAACATCCGAATCCGATAGCAGCCACATGTCACTCGTACTGAAGTTCGTCAAGGACTCAACCACCCTGTCTCCCGTGATTGGGAAGCCCTACGCATTTACAGTAATGACTATCCACCTCCGTTCAGCGGTCGCGCTGGCCCTCGAGAAGGAGTGCGAGCTCCAACATCCGCCCAAACAAAAAGCCCCGACCAAGGCCGGCGCTTTGCGTGGTGTTGATAGCACAGGAACGATCGGCCAGGAATCCAACGGTGCGATTGAGGCCAATCACGCCATCCTGACGGGAGCAGCGCTCTTGGCGCTAAGCGCCAGCGAAGCCGCATCGGGTCGTGGCGGCGACATCAGCCAAGGAGCATCAAGCGGAGCTGAGGTTGCCGGCCAGCGGCCGGCACTACCAACGGCCGTGTCGCAACAAACAAAAAGGCCCGGCCAAGGCCGGGGCTTTTTCTGTATCTGATGCCGGAAATAGGAATCGAACCTACGACCTACGCATTACGAATCCGACTGACCGATTCGCGCGAGAGTTCCAAGCGACAAGCAGCTGTTTGCAGAAGCCTGGCTCCAACCCACCGGTCGGCATTAAACATCGCCAAACACGCGTTATACGCAGATCGCTTTGCGAGCCCCTACCGACCGCGCTTTAGAGATGCGTAGCGGTGTGTGGATACGGATCGTTGACTCCGAGAATTTTAACCCTGTAGCTCCACGGTTCTGGTCACCAAGCCACAGGTACTAGTGAGAAGAGAGTTTCACCGTCCGAATTCGGGCATTCGGATATGTAACTCCTCGCAATATCGATGCTACGCTCAATGTACTCATCTATCGACTCGTCATCGCTTCTGTCGCAGTACCAATTGTCGTACGTCGGCTCAAGGCGACCGTTCTCAAGCCTGTATACGTCACCACCGGCGACCGCAATTCCCTCATGATGCAACCTCTCCAGTGCGTCCAGCGCTCCAGCCTGATCAAGCGCCCAATTACGCACACCCAGCACTTCAAGAGATTCGCCTGCGCCCAATATCGAATCGACTTGTTCTGACCATACATACTGAACCACGATCGCAACTCCTTTTCGGGCTTGAACAGCCGGTGTCTTATGGCATCATCTGCATTTTTGATGAACTCCAAGCTGCCCTAACTCCCCTTGTATTCTCCGGTCATCGTCAACATCTCGCGCGCGAGACCATCGCCACATTTAAGGCTAGTCACTTGACACGCAGACTGAAACTTTACGCTTTCAGAAAACGCGTGATAACCCACTGCCTTCATCTCTCTGAGCTCGCCTGGGAGATCCTTGAGCTCAGCTGTGAGAACGATGAGCTTGGTGAGTGGGGATGACATTGACCGACTATCCGCAAGTGGCGATAGAGCCAACGGAGGGTGGGATACGAGCCGGTGCTTGGATGAGGATCGTCCGCAGCGCTCTGCCACTCCAAACAACGAGTTTAAGCTCACTGATTCATCAGACCTGCGCCTGAGTCCGGCCCAATAAAATCAATCAACGCTTCGATTTCCAGCCCACGCTCATTAGGTTCATCGTCCAATTTCAGGCCAGTGTCGGAGAGCTCTCGGACAAGCACATCAATCAACCACTCCCGATCATTGCCATCGAATAAACACTGGTCGCCCTCCAGCTTCTCAAATGAGAGATCACGGCCATTTTTGGCACAAATCTCCACAAGCAGCATGCGCAAATGCGACGGCATCTTTCCACTCATTTCACTTCACCTTTGGGTCTCTCACACCATTACTATTTCGTGGAATTGTAGTTATCATTTTTCCATCACCGTTCAGAACAACCTTGGCATCCCTCCCCGGGTATACCATCTTGCCTCCGGCCTGCTCCGCTACCTTTAAGGGCTCTCTAACTGCCGACAAAATTGCTTTCGGAGATACCCCCCTGCCGCCATCACGTTAAATCGCCTGATTCAGACCGTGCTTGGTGTATCCCGTTATCCTCCCAGCAACTGCGCCGGTCCCTGTCACTCCGGCAGCGCCAGCACCGATTTTGGTCGCGGTAGCTACAGCAGCAGGATTGGCTAGCGCTACCATGCCCACCTCAGCTGCCACGGGGGCAAGCATTACACCTGTTACGGCAATCGCAAAGGGCTGTAGCGGCTTGTACACGTCGCCATTGCCAGCCTCCATGTCCTTACGATGCTGTTCGACAAAACGCTCTGCTGCTTGTCGCCCATCCGGATCAGTAAAGCGATACGGATTGCCGTTCGCATACCGATACCGATTGAACTGCCCAACCGGCTGGTCGTACCCAGTTACCGGATCCACCGACAGGAACACACCCAACTGCGGATCCATGTACCGCTGCTGCATGTAGCTCAGCCCAGTGGCCGAGTAGATCACATGCCCGGTGTATCCAGAGCCTTCCTTGACCTGACCACCTACCACGGTGCCGTAGCGTTCGTAGTCATTTCGCTTGATCACCTTGCCGCTGGCATTGCTCTCAGCCACAACCGAGCCCAGTGCATCGGTATGGATGTACGTGACCGTTGTCTGGGCGGGTGCGGGTCTCCACACCGCCTGCAGTTCCCCCGAACCTGCGCATCCTTCCAATCCCTGAAAGAGCCTTGAAGCAAGGTTCGGCATTCATGACACAGGAAGAAGGTTATCGGAATGCAACTCCAGGGCTGAGGCCAAAGGGGCCATTCCGAGTTGGGCAGGACCCTTGGCTACAGGCACCAGCCAAGCCGAGGGCGATGCCTCGCGAGGGATTGAACGGCTACAACTGGAGCGCATCGCGGCGCTGCCCAAAGCACAGCAGCGGTTTGTCATGCAGATGTTGGATACGGTGCTGCAGCAGAGCGGTTGATTGGTTTGGCCAAAGCAAACAAAAAGCCCGCCATTGGCGGGCTTTCTATTGCACCGACGGTTAGGAAGCAAACCGGATCCCGCCATTCAGCGACCTGTTTGGTTCGATGCTTCGGCTGCGAACGCTGCGAGCCAACATCAAGAGTCCAAACGAATCAATCGATCGGCAATTGTGGCCGCTCTCCTGCCATCTCTTGCAGCCAATAATGCTGCCCAATAATCTCGATTCGTCCCAACGCACTATTTTTCTCGCCGTATTCGGGGAGGTACAATCCGGCTACAGTCGCTGCAGAATCATTTGCCATTAGTCGTTTAAAGCGATCGACCTCTGACAAGGTAACACCAAGAGCAACCCCGCCTTTTCCTCCAGAATAAACATAAAGATCTTTTGATGCGAACATGTATGGCGAGCCGTCGACATAAGCGATATAGCCCGTAACCTCAATGTAGCCAACATCGTGGCGCGTCCACAATTCTGGAAATAACGACACACAGACGCGAACGGGGCCATCGCCGCGTACACCTTTGGAAACGGCATAACAGCCTCCTTCTTTTTCGGCATTGCCCGCTGTTACGCTACATGAAAAGAGAGAGAGTGCAAGGAAACAAAGCCAAGGCCTAATGATCATTATAGTAACTCTCGTTCAAGTATGACGCTCCATCCACGGACAGGAACACCCCCAACTGCGGGTCCATGTAGCGCTGCTGCATGTAGCTCAGCCCGGTAGCCGAGTCACTTACGTGCCCGGTATACCCCGGCCCGTCCGTGACCTGACCACCGAACACAGCCCCGTAGGGCTCATAGTCATAGCGTTTGATCACATTGCTGTTGGCATCGCTCTCAGCCACAACAGAGCCCAGCGCGTCCGTGTGGATGTAGGTGACCGTCTGTGCGCTTGCGGTCGGCACAGCAGCCAGACCCAGCAACAGCACAAAGCATAGCCATGTGCCTACGGCACCCAGCTTCCGAACTCGATCTTCAACTGCCCTGAAGCGGGTCGACACACCGCCTGTAGCTCCCCCGAATCTACGCATCCTTCCAATCCCTGAAAGAGCCTTGAAGCAAGGCCAGGTATTGATAGCACAGCAACGATCGGCCAGGAAACCAACGGGGCGATTGAGGCCAACCACACCATCCTGACGTGAGCAACGCCCTTGGCGCTAAGCGCCAGCGAAGCCGAACCGGATCGAGGTGCCGATGTCAGTCCGGGGTGCGTCGAACGGACCTGAGGTTGCCGGCCGCTGGCTGGCACTACCACCAAGCGAACCACAAACAAAAAGCCCCGGCCAAGGCCGGGGCATTTTGATGTATCTGGTGCCGGAAATAGGAATCAAACCTACGACCTACGCATTACGAATCACTGGAAAAGAACAACTCATACGGATGCAATGCGTCGCTATCCACGTACTTACCGATACGCCCGTTATCGGAAATGACAAAGAATGCCCTGATGGGTCGCATGAACACATCATCGGCAATCGGACAGGAACTTGTCATCTCGCTCCAGGACACATGCAGCGGATACGCAAATCGGAAAAACGATCGAGATGAAAAATCCACCCACTCGCTTTGCCCAATATACTCAATCACCGCGAAACTCTTGGCACCTAGATCAATAGAAAGCCGCTTGAAGTCGAGGAACTCCTCCTCAGTAAATAGTACGCCCCCGGGCCGGTACTCCATATTTGATTGGCATCGGATTCCAGGACCGTTGCGATTGATAATGAAAGCCTGATTAAGCAACCCTGCCCAATAACTTACCAAGCTTTCTAGATTCAACCAGTATTTCTCTAGGTAACAAATATCCAGCTCATCGAGAGAACCCTCGCCGTATCCCACAATGCCGCTTGACTGAAAGTCGATCATCACTCCACCCCCGAACCTACTTAAGCGCATCGATTCTTATCTTGTAAATTTGGCCAGACTTGTTGATGTCAATAGTCGCCACGCCAGTAGTTTTTGACGTGTGGCTTCCTATGACTGTTCCGTCCGGCATTCTCACCCGACCGCCAGAGGTCTTAGTGCCGCCATCGGTGATTGCATCAAATAGCTTGCCTGCGTCGGCAAGTCAGGCAGAACCGCTTGTCGGTACTTACGTCGCGCCGCATTCGCGTTCGCCCTGCCTTCTACGCCAGCCAGATCGCGCGCTGCCAGGACGGCCCGGAGCATCGCCTCCTCATCAGGAGACAGGAACCGAACCACCTTGCGGCTAGCCGCTGATCGTTGACGCATGCCCATCAAAGGATTGGTCTCGATCAACTTCCACTCGACCGCACGGGACAAGGCAGACCGCAGGCAAGCGAAGTCGCGCGCTGCAGTAGCCTTGGTGACGGCATCGGGGCCAGTGACACGCCCGCGCCACCATCGCTCCATCGTGGGCACGTCAATCTCAATGATCTGACGGCGTAACAGCCACGGGAACACTGATCGAATGCGATCCGGGTACTGGCGACCACCCTTCAGCTCAGCTATCGCCCAGGGTTCGAAGTGATCGTTGAGGAGCACTTCGAGAGTGCAACTGGTGGGCTTGGTCTTCGCGAGCGCTGGCAATCCCGACTGAACGTACTCAGCAACGGCTTGCCGGGCTTGGTCACGGGCCTGATCAAGTGTCAGGTGCTCGACCGAACCCAACGTACGACGCTTACCGTGCGCCCAGGTCACGATCCAAGCTTTATGACCAGATGGCTGCACTCGCAAGATCAGGCCGCGAACCTGAGCGTCCCTAAGCTCATAGGGGCGATCACGGGGTTCTGCTGTAAGAACGATGCGCTTGGTGAGGGCGGATGACATCGGCTGGTTGTCCGTAAGTGGCGATAGAGCCAACTTAGGACAGGATGCGAGACGGTGTTTGGATAAGGATCGTCCGCATGCGATTTAATCTAAAGCGAACCTATCGTCGGCATACAGGGCATGCCGTCGATATCCGCTGCAGCGGCCGAGATACTGATCATGCCTCCTGACTGCATCTCAACCTTCAAAGAAACTCCGCCATCCGTTGACGAATCGTCCCAGGAAGCCTCATTGATTGAACTGCTTGGCCCCCAGTGCTCTCGCCTATCAGCTGAAAATTCGCGCAGCCCTCTGAAGAATATCGACCGGCTCAAAGAGCATTCGTCCAGCGCAATGAGCACCGCCGAGCTTGCAGCCCAGTCGATTCGTATTTCCACAAGCGTCCAATCGTGCATCAGAATCTCACTTTGTTTTGAGGGGAAGATGCGCGGCCGGCGACTCCGGAGCGACATGCTTCCCATTGATATCCAAACGTTGGCCACTAGCATCATTCACATGACAATGGGGGCCGCAGGCAGCGTTGGGATGTACCAGTACCCTTTGATTACCATTCACTGGATCTACGTAGGCCCCTTTTCCAGCAGAGGGATCCGGGCCCTTGGGCTGTAGACCGCTCTGCTTTGCAATCCCGTCGATCTCTCCCGCAGTACGTCCCGCGATGTCCTTTGGATTTATATCTGGCGACTTCGTTGGCTTGGTGACCGCACCAACCGTAACAACCCCAGTCCGCGGCGGTTGCATACGCAGGGGCGGCACTCGAATACCGCCAGCATGGGACTGACCGCCCTTGACAATACCGGCACCAATGCCATAGCCAGCCTGCTCAGCCCAGTTTGCATGCAGCGGAAATCCGTGCTCGTATCGGGAAGCGTTAAGTGTTCCGTTCTCAAAGCCGGTCTGAAAGTCACTCCAACTCTGTCGCCCATCGGGATCTGTGAATTTGTACGGATTCCCGTTCGCATACCGATACCGATTGAACTGCCCAACGGGCTGCTCATACGCCGTCACAGGGTCGATCGAGAGGAACATCCCCAGCTGCGGATCCATGTACCGCTGCTGCATCTGGCTTAGTCCAGTAGCAGCATCACTCACATGCCCCGTATACCCGGGCCATCAGCAACCGGCGCACCTACGACAGCGCCATAAGGCTCGTAACTGATGCGCTCGATCACTTTGCCGCTCGCATCGCTCTTGGCTACTACCGAGCCCAAGGCATCGGTATGGATGTAGGTAACTGTTTGTGCGCTTGCGGTCGGCACAGCAGCCAGACCCAACAACAGCACAAAACATAGCCAGGCGCCTACCGCACCCAGCTTCCGAACTCGATCTTCAACTCCCCTAAAGCGGGTCGACACACCGCCTGCAGCTCCTCCGTACCTGCGCATCCTTCCGATCCCTGAAAGTGCCTTGAAGCAAGGCTTGGTATTGATAGCACAGGAACGATCGGCCAGGAATCCAACGGTGCGATTGAGGCCAATCACGTCATCCTGACGGGAGCAGCGCTCTTGGCGCTAAGCGCCAGCGAAGCCGGATCGGGTCGTGGCGGCGATGTCAGCCAAGGCACATCAAACGGACCTTGGCTTGCCGGCCACCGGCCGGCGCTACCAACGGCCGTATCGCCACAAACAAAAAGCCCCGACCAAGGCCGGGGCTTTCTGCTGTATCTGGTGCCGGAAATAGGAATCGAACCTACGACCTACGCATTACGAATGCGCCGCTCTACCAACTGAGCTATTCCGGCTGAGCAGGCAATTCTAAGGCCGGGGGGCCGGGCGGTCAATTGCCCGGACGCCCCGGGGGACTCAGAAGCGGTAGCCCAGGCCCAGCATCACGCCGTTCTGGTCCTGACCGTCCCGGCGCTCGCCGACGTAGTCGATCATGATCGACAGGCGCTCGCTGGCGCGGCTGGTGACACCGACGTTCCAGCTCAGGACCTGCTCGCCCACCGACTGGCTGGTCGAACCGAAGACCAGGTCCGGCGCGGCCGCGAAGCCGGTGCTGAACTGGGCCTGGGTGTCGCCCAGTTCCTTCTGCCACAGGACGCGGGCGTGCGGGGTGATGCGCTCGCCCTTGCGGCCTTCGAAGGTCTTGAACAGCTGCAGGCCGGCACCCACGCGGATGCTCTCCAGGCTGTCGCTGCGGCCGGCCAGGGCGCCGGCGCCCTGCCCTTCGTTGAAGCGGACGTTGGACAGGCGGGCGTAATCGACCACCGGCAGCAGCGGCTGGATCACCAGACCGCGGGCGGTGGTGAAGGAGAAGCCGTGCTCCAGGCGGGCCGACAGCGCGTCGCTGTCGTACTTGGCGCGCAGCGGCGCTTCCAGGCCTTCGATACCCACGATGCTGCGGTGGGTGTCATGGCGCAGGTCGGTGTAGCGCAGCGAGGCCGACAGGTAGCCACGCGAGTACGCGGCATCCAGGTAGCCGCCCACGTCCAGCGCGCGTACGTCACCGCTGAAGCCGGTGCCGTCGCGGCCCTTGGTGGACATCTCCGCTGCGGCGACGCTGACGCCCAGGGTGACCTTGTCGTCGGCCAGGCGCGTATCGGCGCCGAGCACGATGCCGCCGGTGGTGTGGGTCATGCCGGCCACGCCGCCGTCGGCGTCGATGCGCCCCTGGCTGCCGAACCCGCGGCCCCACATGCCGACGCTGCGACGCTCGCCAGCGGTGCCGGCACTGCCGGTGTCGCCGGCCGGCTGCACCAGGTGCATGGCCAGCTGGTTGAACAGGCTGCCATTGCCCATGCCCGGCTGCGCCGAGGCGGCCTGTGCGGCCTGGGCGGCCAGGCCATCGGCGTCGCCGCCGCTGCTGCGCATGTCGAACTGGTGCTGCTGCACGACGTTGCCGATGCTGCCCACCAGGGCGGTGTCGGCCAGGCGCAGGGTGGCGTGGCTGTCGCCGCGCAGGCCACCGGCCTGCTGTGCGATCACGTCGCGGTCGGAGAACTGCAGCGAGGCCAGCAGCGGCTTGAGGCCAGCGGCGTTGCCGGTGGCGGCGCTGGCCAGCGCGCGACCCAGGCCATCGCCGGAGGTGGCGTTGGCGAACAGGCCGAGCTGGTCGAAGCCGGGATTGGCGGTCAGCGACAGGCCGTTGGCGCTCTGCACGACGTTGAAGCTCAGCAGCGAGTTGTGGCGCGGGCGGAACACTTCGCCCTCGGCGATGCTGGCGGTGTAGCCGGTGTCGCCCAGGCGCACCACATCCTGGAATCCGTCCTGGTAGATCGGACCGGTGACCAGGTCGCGGCGGTAGCTGCCGTCGTAGTAGCCGCGTGCGACGTTCAGTTCCAGGTGCGCGCCGGGCGAGATCACCAGGGCGCCGTCGATCTGCTCGTCGTCGAAGAAGGTGCCCACGCGCAGGCGACCGGTGGCGGCACCGCCGTTCTCGGTGACGTCGAACAGGACCTTGCCGCCCGGCATGATGTTGACGTAGCCGTGGGTGACCAGATCGCCGCCGCGCGGCATCAGGGTGCCGTACACGCGCAGGCGGTTGAAGCCGTCTTCGCGCCACGACGGGCCGCTGCCCTCGGCCAGTGCGTTGAGGTCCATCGCCGGCGAGGCGATGTCGCCATGACCGACCAGCATGCTGGTCTGCATGACGCGCACTTCAGCCGCGCGCAGGGCGCCGCCTTCCAGGGCGATGGTGCCGTTGTCGACCAGCATGAAGTCCGCGCCGGTGGTGGCCGCGGTGCGCCACACGGCACCGTTGGTGACGCGGATGACGCCCATCGAATCGTCGAGGGTGGACGCAGCGAGATCATTCAGGCGCAGCTTGGACAGCAGCAGCGCCTGGATGCCCGGGTCGCTGAGGTAGTCCTGCACCGAGTCCGGGCCGATGCCGTTGGGGCCGCGGCTGGACGCGTTGTAGATGGACTGCGCCAGGTTGATGTAGGTGGACTGCCAGTCGGTGTTCCAGCGCGCGAAATCGTCGTCGACGAAGGTCTGCAGCTGGCGGCCGGTGCGCAGGTAGCCGGCGTTGATGTCGCCGGTGACGTTGGCGGTCACGTTGAGCGTGTCGCCCGGGGCGCGGTATTCGGCCGAGGTCATGATGTTGTTGTTGAACATGTCCTCGCCGGCGAAGGTCACGCGCTTGGCGCCGGACCCGTCCGGATCGAAGCTCACCGAGTTGCCGCGGGTGCGCGCCGGATCGGAGAACACCAGCAGGCCGTTGGGCTGCACCACTTCGTACATGGCCTTGTGCAGCAGGCCGGCATCCATGCCACCGCCGTAGTTGCCGGTGTATATCTCGGTCATGCGCGCCGACGGCGTGTAGATCACCTTGCCGCCACTGCTGGCGGCGTGGATCTGCACCGAATCGACGGTCGGCAGATCGCCGGCCATGTAACGCTCCACGCCACCGGACTGCATGATCGAGCACGAGGAGATGCAATGGCCGGACACGATGGTGTTCAGGCCGGCGGTGCGGATCACGCCCTGCAGCCACTCGCCGGCAATCAGTGCGCCGCCGTTGGAGGTGCGCAGCACCACTTCACGGATCGGACGCCCTTCGGCCTGCGCCTTGGCCAGCAGCGCCGGCAGCGACACCACGTCGGCGTAGGTCACGCCGCCGCTGAGGAAGATCCGATCGCCCTGTACGTGGTAGCTCATCGCGGCTGCATCGCCCACCGCGCCCATCGCCGCCACGCCCAGCAGGCCGGCCAACGCCACACTCAACACCGATTGCTTCATGCTTTCTCTCCAGAAAAGGTCCTACCCCGCATCGCGCGGGACCTTTGCAGAACGTGGCGGAATGACGATCTCCCCCAGTCGAGCGCCGACATAAAAATGAACGCGTTCATTTTGATGGGGCGGCACTTTCGGCCTTTCACATCCTGTCAACGTCGCGTAATACTCGGGATGCCCGTGATCGTTGCCGTTCGAGGTCTTGTCCTGTCCGCTCCGTCCCCCCTGCTGCGCTACGTCCCGGAACCGCTGCCGCGGGCCGAGCCGTTCGCCGCGTTCGTGCGGGATGAGCGCGCGCCGCTGTGCGCCTTCCTGCGCGCGCGCGGCGCCAGTGCGGACGACGCCGAGGACATCACCCAGGACTGCATGGAACGGCTGATCCGCTACCAGTCGCATGGCAGCGAGGAACTGCGCCTGCTGCTGTACCGGATCGCGCGCAACCGGCTGGCCGACCGCGGGCGGTCGCCGCACGCGCGCACGCACCTGCCGCTGGCCGAGGGCGATGGCGCGGCCGAGCCGCTCTGCACCGCACCGGGACCGCTGCGCCAGGCCGAGTCCGGGCAGATGCTGTCGCTGCTGCGGCAGGCGCTGTTCAAGCTGCCCGAGCGCTGCCGCGAGGTGTACCTGCTCAACCGGATCAGCGGCATGAGCTATGCGCAGATCGCCCGCCACCGGGGCATCACCGCCAAGACGGTGGAAAAACACATCGCCCGCGCCCTGCAGGGATTGCGCCAGGAACTGGGCCCCGACACCTTCGGCCAGGACGGAGACACCTGATGCGGGCTGCCACGCACCGCCGCGACGAACCGGCATTCGACCAGGCCACCCATTGGGTGGCGCGACTGGAGGCGCCGGATTGCAGCCGTGCCGAACGCGATGCGTTCGAACATTGGCTGGCCGAAGACCCGGGGCATGTGCGCGCCTGGGTGCAGGCCGAAACGCTGCACCAACAGATGGGCCAGCTGGCCAATGATCCGTGGGTGCGTGCCGGCACGGCGCGTATTGCGCGCCCGCGCCGTGCGCGCTGGCTACCTGCCGTGGCGATTGCCGCCAGTCTGTGCCTGGCCGTTGGCCTGGGCTGGGCATGGGTGACCGATGGGCAGCCCACGCCACAGCACTATGCCAACGCCACCCATCTGCCGCAGCAGCGCACGCTGGCCGATGGCAGCCAGGTCACGCTGGATGCCGGCGCGGCGATGACCACCCGGTTCGGGCTGCGACAGCGCCACATCGCGCTGGAGCGCGGCCGCATCCAACTGCAGGTCGCACCATCGCGCAAGCCGCTGCGTGTGCTGGCGGGCAACAGCACCATCGAGGACATCGGCACCACCTTCCAGGTGGAGCGCTGGCAGGACGACCGCGTCGACGTGTCGCTGCTGGAGGGCGCGGTGGAGGTGCGCAGCGACGGCACGCAGGGCGGGCAACGGGTGCTCTCGCAGCCGGGGCAGCAGCTGCAGGTGCAGGCATCGGGGCAGATCACACCCGGCCCCACGCTGGCGCAGGGCACGGCCGATGCCTGGCTGGATGGCCGGCTGGTCTTCGACGCGACGCCGCTGCAGGTGGTGGTGGAACGCATGAACCGTTACCACGCCACGCCGATGGTGATCGCCGATCCGGCGATCGCGACGCTGGCGGTCAGCGGTACGTTCCGTGCGGAAGATCGCGCGGGCCTGCTCGCCGCGCTGGAACAGGGCTGGTCGATCACCGGACAACAGCGCGCCGACGGCGTGCTGGAACTGCGCCGCCTGCACTGACGTCGATGGCCGTACAGGGGGAGCAACAGCGGTGGCGGTGGCGGCGATGGCGCGCGTTCGTTGTGGCGATGTCGTGCGCGCTGTCGTGGACGCTGATCGCACCGCTGGGCGCGCGCGAACGCGCCGATGTCGGCTTCCACATTCCGCGCGGCCCGCTCGCGCCGGCCCTGCAGCAGTGGGCGCGGCAGAGCCAGCGGGTGCTGCTGTTCGATACCGCCGAGCTGGCCGGCCTGACCACCGGTGGGGTGGACGCCACGCTGGACGACGATGCGGCGTTGGCGCGCCTGGTCGTCGGGCTGCCGGTTCACGTGCTGCAGACCACCCCGGGCGTGTTCGTGGTGCGCCGCGCTGCCGTCGCACCGGCACCGGTGCCTGCGCGCCGGCGCCCTGCCCCGGCGCCGTCACCGGTGCCGAGCGCGCAGGTCGACCTGGCGCCGGTGCACGTCACCGGCAGCCGCTTGCCGCGCAGTTCGGTGCAGGCCTCGCTGCCGGTGGTGGTGATCGAGCGCGACGAGATTCTGCGCAGCGGCTACGGCTCGCTGTTCGATCTGCTGCGGCACCTGCCCGGCATGAACGGCCATCCGCCGCTGGCGACCTCGCGCGGGGGCGATTCGCTGTACCTGCCGGTGGGCGCGGCGGCAACCACCAGCCTGGATGGCATGGGGCCGCGTGCAACGCTGTTCCTGGTCAATGGCCGACGCCTGCCACGCTACCCGATGGTGTCACTGGAACAGGGCGCGCTGACCGACCTGGGCGGCATTCCGCTGAGCTTCGTCGAGCGCATCGAACTGGTGCGCGGCGGGGCATCGGCCATCTACGGCGCCGACGCGATGTCCGGCGTGGTCAACATCATCCTGCGTGAGCAGGCCGATGGTCCCGAAGCGACGCTGCAGGCCGGCGTGAGCAGCCGTGGTGATGGCGACCAGCAGCGGGTGCAGCTGGCCACCGGCGCCACCCGTGCCAATGGTGACCGCTGGTTCGCCGGCATCGATCTGCAGCGGGTGCAGCCGCTGGCCGGCAACAGCCGCGCGTGGCATGTGGAGCAGGAGCGCTACCCGATCGGCCTGTTGACCGACAGCGGCCTGTACCTGCCGGCAACGCGCTGCGCGGCGCCGTTGCAGCGCGATGCGGACGGCTGCTGGTTCGACAGTTCGCGCGGCCGCTCGCTGCAGCCGGCGGCCACCACCGTGGCCGCGTACGGGCGCTACCGGCATGCGTTCGGCGACGGCCACTACGCGTTCGCCGAAGTGCGCGGCAGCGAGGACCGGCAGCGCTTCGAGCTCGGCCCGACCGCAGCGGCGCTGCGCATCGGCGAAGGGCTGCTGTTCAACTATGTGTTCCAGGAAGGCGGCAGCGTGCGCCCGCGCGTGGATGCCACCACCGCCGACATCACCGCGGGCGTGGGCCGCGACCAGGCGGGCCGCAACTGGGACGCCGGGATCAGCCGCCAGCACAGCGCTGTGTCGCTGCACACGGCCGGCACGGTGCGCACGCAGCGGCTGTACGAGGCGGCCCAACAGGGCTTCCTGCCCGGCTTCAACGCGCTGACCGCGCCGCTGGCCGAGCATCTGTTCCCGGCCATCCGCAATCGCGGCCGCACCGACCAGTGGCAGGCGTGGGCCGGACTGCAGCGCGATCTGGCGCAGTGGCACGGCGGCCCGGTACAGCTGGCGACCGGCCTGGACCTGCGCCACGAGGCCTGGAGCGCGCACCCGGACGAGCTGATCGGCGACGGCGAGCTGGCACTGGGACTGCCGGTGGAGCACCGCCGGCTGTCGCGCCTGTCGGGTGCCGCCTACACCGAACTGGGCCTGCCGTTCACCGATACCCTGCGCCTGGACGTGGCGGCCCGGCTGGACCGCGATGGCGATGACACCGCGTTCTCGCCACGTGCCGGGCTGCGCTGGACCCCGTCCGAGCACTGGTCGCTGCTGTGGTCCAGTGGCCGCGGCTACCGCGCGCCCAGCCTGTTCGAGCGCCGGCGCCCGCCCGGCTACTTCGGCCAGGTGGTGCTGCCCGCCAGCGGCGCCCTGCCTGTGTGCGCGATCGCGTCCGCGCAGGGCTGCGTGGTGGACGTGGACGTGGTGGAGAGCAACGCCCTCGACGCGGAGACCACGCGCAGCCATTCGCTGGGGGTGGTGTGGTCGCCGCGCGCGGACCTGTCGCTGTCGCTGACCGGCAACGTGGTGGACCTGCGCAACGAGATCCTCGACCTGCACCCGGCCGATGCACTCTGGAACCGCGCTACCTGGGTGCTGGACGACGCCGGCCGTCTGCAGGCGTTGCGCCTGTCGTTCGACAACATCGGCCGCACGGTGTCGCGCAACTGGGTGTTGCGCGGCGACTACCGGTTCGGCCGTTCGGCCGATGGCCCGTGGCGGGTATCGCTGGATGCACTGCGCCAGCAGACGCTGCGCCGCCACCGCGCGCACGGCGAGACGATCGACCTGCGCGGACATGTCACGCCCACGCTGTCGGCGGTGCTCACCACGCAGTGGCAGAGCGACCGCTGGGACCTGGCGCTGCGCGCCAACTACGTGGGCCGCACCCGCGCGTGGCTGCCGGGTGACGCCTGCCCGGCCACGCAGCGCGAGCAGGGCCGTTGCCACAACCCCGACCAGCTGCGCTGGAACCTGCACGTGGGCCGCCAGCTGGGTCCGCGCGTGCTGCTGGCGCTGGATGTGCACAACCTGTGGGACGCGCCACCGGTCAACTACCTGAGCGGCAACGGCGGCCTGGCGCCGGGGCTGGATGATCCGCTGGGCCGCTACTTCCTGATGACGCTGCAGGTGCGCTGAGCGCTGCAACGGGCTTTTCCTACCCGTTACTGAGGCATTTCCTGATTGAATGCGCGAGCCTGTCGTAAAAGGCTCATGTCGCCCGTCCGGGCTACCGACCGATCAACCAGGGGATATCCGCTATGGCAGCACGCTATGACCTGAAACGCTCAGGGGATCAGTTCCACTTCACGCTGAAGGCCGGCAACGGCGAAACGCTGCTGTCCAGCGAGCGCTACACCAGCAGACAGAACGCACTGAACGGGATCGAATCGGTGCGCGAGAACGCACCGCTGGACACGCGCTACGAGCGCAAGAACGCCAGCAACGGTGCGCCGATGTTCAATCTGAAAGCAGCCAACAGCCAGATCATCGGCACCAGCGAAACCTATTCGTCGGTGACCAAGCGGGAAGACGGCATCCAGTCGGTGAAGATGAACGCACCCGGCGCGACGGTGAACGATCTCACCTGAGCGGGACGGCCCGTCGCCGACGGGCCGCCTCGTGCGGTGCCGCTAGGTCGAATGCGGCACCGAGCGCGCGATGCAGTACTGCGCGGCGTAGTACGTGGCCAGGATGCACAGCGCCGCGAGCGGCAGGCCACCGCCGAAGCGGTCCCAGGCCAGTACCGAATCGCTCACCACGAACAGCGCGGCCCCCCAGGCCGCCCAGCGTGCGCTGCGCCCCTCCTCACCGGTCGGGCGCGGCCACGCCCCGGCACGGGCGAGCGCCAGCGTCGCCATCAGTGCCAGCACGGCCACATACACCACCACCGGCAGGCGCAGATCGGCAGGCAACAGCGGCCACAGGCCGTTGAGGTTGGCGCCGGCGAACAGCGCCAGCAGACCCGCAGCGGCCCACAGGCTGCGTCCGCTGCGCCACCCGGCACGGAAGGCGACGATGTAGCACACGTGCGCAAGCAGGAACGCGACCAACCCCGGCACGAATGCATCCACCGGCAGCATCAACGCGATGTCGCCGATGCAGGACAGCAGCATGCCGGCCAGCACCGCACGGCGATAGCCACTGCCGGGCGACGGCGTCGCACGCCAGACGATGGAGGCGATCAACAGCGTGGTCAGCGGCTTGGCCAGCCAATGCAGCCAGCGTGCATCGCCCTCCAGTCCTGCACCGACGATCGCGGCGATGGCGGTGATGGCAATCAGCGCGTCGCGCAGGCGCGGGCTCATCGGGCCTTCCACAGCTCGGCAAGGCGGTCGGGCCGGCCGGCAATGCGCTCCAGCGACGGATACTTCAGGCCATCGTGGTAGTCCAGCACAACGCTGTCGATGCGGTCCACGCGCTTGACCAGCAACGTGAGCGGCGCCTTGCCGGTGCGTGCGGCGGTGATCGCATCCTTGAGCTCCTGGCCGTTGAACACGCGGCCATCCAGGCCCAGCACGGTCATGCCCGGGGCCAGGCCGGCGTTGAACGCGGGGCTGTCCCACAGCACGTCGCTGATGTAGCCGGCGTCGCTGATCGACACGCCGATGGAGTACAGCAGGTTGTTTGTCTTGGCGCGGGATTCCTGCGCCTTGAACGCGTCGTTGGGCGTGTCGGTGTAGACCAGCGTCCAGCCGGCCGCCTCCAGCCCCCCGGTGAGCGGGCCGTGGCCATCCAGACGCTCGCGCAGGAAGGTGGCCCAGTCGAAGGGCGCCACGCCGTTCAAGGTGGTCACCACGTCATCGAAGGTGTACGGATGGACGTTCCAGTCGCCGTCGTTCATGCCGAAGAACGCCTTGGCGAAATCATCCAGTCCGCGCCGGTTGCCGGTGAGCGCGCGCAGCTTTCCCTCCACGTCCAGCCACATCATCTGGCCGCCGGAGTAGTAATCCTCGCTCAACTGGTAGTTGCGGAAGGCCAGCGCGCGGCGCTGGGCGATGGTGGGATCGTTGGTGGTGTCCTGCAGGGTGCGCCAGCTCAGGCCGGGGCGGCCACGGTCGTAGGTGGCGGCAACATTGGCCAGCACGTCGCGGGTCTGCTGCACGCTCCACAGCCCCGAGCGCGCGGCCAGCACCTGGCCCCAGAACTGGGTCTGCCCCTCGTAGAGCCACAGCAGGCTGTCGCCCATCGGCACGTTGAAGTTCGGCGTGGTCAGGTCCGCACCACGGCGGTACTTGCCGTTCCAGGAGTGGTTGAACTCATGCGGCAGCAGATCGCGGCCGAGCCAGGTCTTGTCCCACTCGGTGAAGTAGCCCGGCTCGCCGCTGTTCTCGCTGGAGCGTTGATGCTCCAGGCCGATGCCGCCGAGCTTGTCGGTGAGGGCGAGCAGGAACTCGTAGCGGTCGAAATGACGCGCGCCGTAGAGCTTGTACATCTGCTGTACCAGCGCGCGGTGCGCCTGCAGCTGCTCGGGCTTGGCCGCCAGCGACTTGGCCTGGTCGGCAAACACATTCAGGTGCACCGGCACCTTGGCGCCGGGGTCCAGGTCGAAGCGCTGGAAGTGGCGACCGGCGAACAGCGGCGAATCGACCAGATGGTCGTAGCTGATCGGCTTGAACACCACCGTGTCGCCGTCGCGGCGCTCGGTGTCCAGTGCGGTCGCATACGACCAGCCCGGCGGCAGCGTGACCGTGGCCTGGGCCTGGATGTTGCGGGTGATCACGCCGGCCGGATACAGCGAATTGGCGTTCCACTGCAGGTTGAGCATGTCCGGGGTCATCACCACCCGGCCCTGGGTGCCCCCCTGCGAGGACAGGAACTTGAACTCGGCGACGACCTCGGTGGCGCCCTGCGGCACGTCCACGCGGAAGGCGTACACATCGTAGGGATCGCGCGTCCACGCCAGCGGCGTGCCGTTGGCGGTGACCACCAGGCCGGCAAGTTTGTCGATCGGGCCGCTCGGCGAATGGCTGCCGGGCAGCCACTGCGGATACAGCAGGGTCAGCGGCCCCGGCTTGGCCGGTACGGTGGCCTTGACCTTGAAAATGCGCCGGCCGATGTCGCGTGCATCCACGTCGATGCGCAGCAGGCCGGGGAAGGCCACATCCTGCGGCGGCGGCGTCTGCGCGTGTACGCCCGAGGCGGACACGACCAGCAGCACGGAGAGGATGGCGGCACGCAGTTTCATCAGGCTCGGCTTCCAGCATACGAAAGACCCGATGCTAGACCTGCGCGTCACCGAACCACATGGCCAAAGGTCATGCCCTTGGCCGTCGCACCGATCAGGAGATCAGGCGCAGGCGCAGCTCCTTCGGCAGCGCGAACACCATCGATTCGGGCTCGCCGTCGAGCTCGCCGATACCGCTGGCGCCCAGCGCCTTGAGACGCTCGATCACGCCATCGACCAGCACCTGCGGTGCCGACGCGCCTGCGGTGAGCCCGATGTGCTGCTTGCCGACCACCCACGCCGGGTCGATCTCGTCGGCACCGTCGATCAGGTAGGACTCCACGCCTTCACGGCGGGCCAGCTCGCTGAGCCGGTTGGAGTTGGAACTGTTCGGCGAGCCCACTACCAGCACCAGGTCGCAGCGCTTGGCCAGGTCGCGCACGGCGTCCTGGCGATTCTGGGTGGCGTAGCAGATGTCGTCGTTCTTCGGGCCCTGCATCGCCGGGAAACGGGCGCGCAGCGCGTCGATGATGCCGCGGGTATCGTCCACCGACAGCGTGGTCTGGGTGGTGTAGGCGAAGTTTTCCGGCTGGTCCAGCACCAGCGTTTCCACGTCCTGGACGTCTTCGACCAGGTAGATGCGGCCGCTGCCGCGTTCGCGGTCCCACTGGCCCATCGTGCCTTCCACTTCCGGATGACCGGCGTGGCCGATCAGCACCACGTCGCGGCCGGCGCGGCAATGCCGCGCCACTTCCAGGTGCACCTTGGTGACCAGCGGGCAGGTCGCGTCGAACACCTTCAGGCCGCGGCGGTCCGCTTCCTGGCGCACGGCCTGGGAGACGCCGTGGGCGCTGAAGATCACCGTGTTGTTGTCCGGCACTTCGTCCAGTTCCTCGACGAAGATCGCCCCACGGCTCTTGAGGTCGTCGACCACGAAACGGTTGTGCACGACCTCATGGCGCACGTAGATCGGCGCCCCCAGGGTCTCGATCGCGCGCTTGACGATCTCGATCGCACGATCGACACCGGCACAGAACCCACGCGGATTGGCGAGCAACACATCCATCGGTCAGATACTCCGGCCGGCGCGAGCCGGTTATTGCTGAATACAGGGAGGGATTATCCCGCTTTTTTGCTGGCCTTGCCTTCGAACAGCCCGAACACTGCGATCCCGATGGCGCCGACCACGATCGCCGAGTCGGCGATGTTGAACGAGGGCCAGGCATGGTCGCCGATGTACCACTGGATGAAGTCCACCACGTGCCCGTGCACCTGGCGGTCGATGACGTTGCCGATGGCGCCACCGATGACCAGGGCGAAGGGTACCGCCCGACGCCAGTTGGCGCGGGGGGTTTCCCACAGCCACTTGGCCATCAGGGCGCTGATGGCGACGGCCAGCGCGGTGAAGAACCACAGCTGCCAGCCGCCGGCATCGCTCAGGAAACTGAACGCCGCACCGGTGTTGTACGTGCGGTACCAGTTCCAGAAACCGTCGATGACCGGCACCGGCTGGAACTCGGGCAGGCTGGACAGCACCCAGGCCTTGCTCCACTGGTCCAGGCCGATGACCACGACCGACAGCAGCAGCCACACCAGGGCGTTGGGACGCGGACGGGCGGCGCTCATCAGAACCACCGCCGATCTTCGCCGGCACCGTCGATGTTGGTCGCGCAGCGACCGCACAGCTCGGGATGGGCGGCCACGCTGCCGACATCGGCACGGTAGTGCCAACAACGCACGCACTTCTGCTTGGTGGTCGGCTGGGCGCTGACGAACACCTCGTCGGTGGTCGCCGGACGCACCTGCACATCACCACTGATCAGCAGGAAGCGCAGTTCCTCGGCCAGCGGCTGCCAGCGTGCCGCGGTCTCCGCATCGGCGGCCACGGTGATCTCCGCTTCCAGCGCCGCACCGATCGCGCCGTTGGCACGCATCGGCTCCAGCACCTTGGCGACCTGCTCGCGCAGGGCCAGCAGCTGATCGAAATCGGCAGCGCCCAGCGCGGCATCGGCCGGCAGCGGGGCCAGGCCTTCGTACCAGGTGGCGAACAGGACGTTGTCCTTGCGCTCGCCCGGCAGGTAGCCCCACAGCTCGTCGGCGGTGAAGCTCAGGATCGGCGCAATCCAGCGCGTGAACGCTTCGGCGATGTGGTACATCGCGCTCTGCGCCGAACGGCGGCCGCGCGAGTCGGTCGGCATCGTGTACAGGCGGTCCTTGGTCACGTCCAGGTACAACGAGCCCAGGTCCACGCTGCAGAAGTTCAGCAGCAGCTGCACGATCTCGGCCATGTTGTAGCTGGTGTAGGCAGCCTTGATCTTCTCCTGCACCTCGAAGGCGCGATGCACGATCCAGCGGTCCAGCGCGACCATGTCGGCCGGCGCCACCAGGTGCTGCGCCGGGTCGAAGCCGTCCAGGTTGCCGAGCAGGAAGCGCGCGGTGTTGCGCAGGCGCCGGTAGGCGTCCGCGTTGCGCTTGAGGATTTCCTGCGACAGCGACATTTCGTTGCTGTAGTCGGCCGAGGCGATCCACAGGCGCAGGATGTCCGCGCCCAGCGTCTTCATGATGTCCTGCGGCTCGATGCCGTTGCCCAGCGACTTGGACATCTTGCGGCCGTGCTCGTCCACGGTGAAGCCGTGGGTAAGGCACTGCTTGTACGGGGCGTGCCTGTCGATCGCCACGCCGGTGAGCAGCGAGGACTGGAACCAGCCGCGGTGCTGGTCCGACCCTTCCAGGTACAGGTCGGCCGGCTTGCCGAAGCCGCGTGCCAGCAGCACGCCTTCATGGGTGACGCCGGAGTCGAACCACACATCCAGGATGTCGGTGACCTTCTCGTAGTGCGGCGCGTCCTCGCCGAGCAGCTCGGCGCTGTCCAGCGAGTACCACACGTCGATGCCCTCGACCTGCACGCGGTCGGCGACCTGCTGCATCAGTTCGACGGTGCGCGGATGCGGCTCGCCGGTTTCGCGGTGGGTGAACAGCGCGATCGGCACACCCCAGGTGCGCTGGCGGCTGATGCACCAGTCCGGACGGCCATCGACCATGCTGCCGATGCGCGCCTTGCCCCAGCTCGGGAACCAGCCCACGTTGTCGATGGCGGCCATCGCGTCGCGGCGCAGGTTGGCCTTGTCCATCGAGATGAACCACTGCGGGGTGGCGCGGAACACCACCGGCGTCTTGTGGCGCCAGCAGTGCGGGTAGCTGTGCTGGATCTCGACGAAGGCCAGCAGCGCGCCGGAGTCGCGCAGCACGTCCACGATCAGCGGCTGCGCCTTCCACAGGTGCACACCGGCCAGCACCACATCGCCGGCCGGCGGCGTGGAAGGCAGGTACACGCCGCGACCGTCGACCGGATTGATCTGGCCGGCGTTGTAAGCGTCCATCAGCCCGTACTGCTGGCTGACCACGAAGTCTTCCTGGCCGTGGCCCGGGGCGGTATGGACCGCACCGGTACCGTCTTCGTCGGAGACGTGTGCGCCGTTGAGCAGCGGGATGTCGCGCTGCGGGTAGAACGGGTGGGCCAGCAGCAGGTGTTCCAGCGCGGCGCCGGCGGCATGGCCGTGCGCCACCACCTCCTGCACGCCGTAGCGGCGCAGCGCGCGCTCGGCGAGGGCGGCGGCAATCACCAGCCAGCGGCGCTTGCCGGCATGGGCCGGGCCTTCAACCAGCGCGTACTGGATATCGGCACCCAGCGACACCGCCAGCGAGGCCGGCAGCGTCCACGGGGTGGTGGTCCAGATCGGCACGGCCACCTCGACATCGGCCGGCAGGCTGACGCCGAAGCGTGCGGCCAGCTGCGCCGGATCGCGCGCCACGTAGGCGACGTCGATGGCCGGCGAGGTCTTGTCCTGGTATTCGATTTCCGCCTCGGCCAGTGCCGAGCCGCAGTCGAAGCACCAGTGCACCGGCTTGGCGCCGCGCACGATGTGGCCGTTGGCGAACACCTTGGACAGCGCGCGGATTTCGTTGGCCTCGAAGTCGAAGCTCAGCGTCTTGTACGGGTTGTCCCAGTCGCCGATCACGCCGAGGCGCTTGAAGTCGCGGCGCTGCAGCTCGATCTGCTCTTCAGCGAACTCGCGGCACTTCTGGCGGAACTGCACGGCGTCGAGCTTGGTGCCGACCTTGCCCCACTTCTTCTCGACCGCGATCTCGATCGGCAGGCCGTGGCAATCCCAGCCCGGCACGTAGGGTGCATCGAAGCCGGCCAGGTAGCGCGACTTGACGATGATGTCCTTGAGGATCTTGTTGACCGCATGGCCCAGGTGGATCTGGCCATTGGCATAGGGCGGGCCGTCGTGCAGCACGAACAGCGGGCGACCCTGCGCGTTCTCGCGCAGGCGGGCGTACAGGCCCTCGTCTTCCCAGCGCGACAGAATGCCCGGCTCGCGCTTGGGCAGGTCGCCGCGCATCGGGAATTCGGTTGCCGGCAGATGAAGGGTGGCTTTGTAGTCCTGGCTCACGCAGTGGCTCGCAATCTGTGTTCGGAAAGGATGTGGCGCGCCTGTTCGGCGTCACGGTGCATCTGGTCGGTCAACGCCGCCAGGTCATGGAACTTTTCTTCATCGCGCAGTTTGGCCACGAACTCCACTTCGATATGGCGCCCGTAGAGGTCGCCCTGGAAGTCGAACAGGTGCGCTTCCAGCAGCGGCTCCACCCCGTCCACGGTCGGCCGGGTGCCGAAACTGGACACCGAGGGCCACGGCTGGTCGAACACGCCGTGCACCCAGGTGGCGTAGATGCCCGACAGTGCCGGCGTCTTCGGGAAGCGCAGGTTGGCGGTCGGGAAACCCAGGGTACGGCCCAGCTGGCGGCCGCGCACCACCCGGCCACCGATCGCATAGGGGCGGCCCAGCAGGTCGGCGGCGTGGCTGAAATCGCCGGCGCGCAGCAGTTGGCGGATACGGGTACTGGAGATGCGCTCGCCGCGAAGGTCCACCGGCTCGATCTCGCCGGCGCTGAAGCCGCGGTCGGCGCCCATCGCCTGCAGCAGGGCCAGATCGCCCCTGCGGCGGTTGCCGAAGCAGAACTCCGGCCCGATCCAGACCTCGCGCGCGCTCAGCCGCTGCACCAGCAGCTGCTCCACGAACGCCTCGGCCTGCATGGCGGCCATGCGCGCATCGAAGCGCAGCAGGCCAATGCCGTCCACGCCCAGCTCGCGCAGCATCGCCACCTTGTCGCGGGCCAGGGTCAGCCGCGGCGGCGGCTCGCCCTGGGCGAAGTACTCGCGCGGCAACGGCTCGAACGCAACCGCCACAGCGGCCACGCCCAGCGCGCGCGCACGCGCTACTGCGTGGCGCACCAGCGCACGATGGCCCAGGTGCAGGCCGTCGAATGCACCGATGCAGACCACGCTTCCGTGCGGGAACAACGGCCCGCCTTCAACGCTTCTAAACAGCCTGCTCATCAACTTGGAATGCGGCCCACCGGGGCCGATGCTTTGCAAGGGATAGCCATGAAGTATAGCCGGGTGCCCGCCGGATCAATGCTCGCGCAGGTGACGCGGGCGGAAGCCCATCGCCACCAGGGCCAGCAGATAGGTCAGACCACCGCCGCCGACCAGCACGGCCAGGTTGCCGATGCGGTGCCATTTGTCCATGCCGGTGAAGTCCGTCATGAGCTGCAGCAGCCCCAGCAGCACCGCCACCATCGCCGCACAGGCCAGCCCCAGCTTCGTCACGTACCCGCCCCAGCCCGGCCGCGGCTGGTACACCCGGGTCTTGCCCAGCCAGTACCAGAGCAGGCCCAGGTTCAGGTAACTGGACAGTGCGCTGGCGATGCCCAGGGCCAGGTGCAGGCCGGGCTGCTTGCCCAGCGCCACCCAGACCCCCTGCGCCTTCAGGGCCTCGGGCACCATCAGGTGGTACAGCACGGCCAGCAGCGCGAAGTTGAAGACCATGTTGGCCACCAGCGCGACCAGACCGGCCCGCACCGGCGTACTCGTGTCCTGGCGGGCGTAGAACGCCGGCAGCACCACTTTCAGCAGGGCGAACGCCGGCAGGGCCAGGCTCAGGCCGTACACCGACAGCGCGGTCATGCGGGTATCGAACGGGGTGAACTGGCCGTGCTGGAACAGCGTGGCGATCAGCGGCTCGGCCAGCAGCAGCAGGCCGAGCATGGCCGGCACCGCGATCAGCAGCGTGGTGCGCAGACCCCAGTCCAGGGCATTGGAGAAGCCGACCTTGTCGGTACTGACGTGATGGCGGGCCAGCGCGGGCAGGATCACCGTGCCCAGCGCCACCCCGAACACGCCCAGCGGCAGTTCCAGGAAGCGGTCGGCCAGCGACAGCCAGGACTGCGAGCCGTCGGTCAGCTTGGCGGCGATCACCGTGTCCAGCAGCAGGTTGATCTGGGCCACCGAGGAGCCGAACAGGGTGGGCACCATCAGGGTCAGCACCTTGCGCACGCCCGGGTGGTTCCAGCCCCAGCGCGGCAGCGTGAGCAGGTTGATGCCCTTCAGCGACGGCAGTTGGAACAGCAGCTGCAGCAGGCCCGCCGCCAGCACCGCCCAGCCCAGGGCCAGGATCTGCTTCTCGGGGGTTCCACCCAGCTGCGGCGCCAGCCACAGCGCGCCGGCGATCATGCACAGGTTGAGGATGACCGGGGTCAACGCCGGCATCGCGAAGCGCTGGAAGCTGTTCAGCGCTCCGCCGGCCAGGGCCGTCAGCGAGACGAACAGCAGGAACGGGAAGGTCAGCCGGAACAGGTCCACCAGCAGGCCGTGCTTGGCCGGGTCGGTATCGACCCCGCTGGAGAACAGGGTGGCCAGCTGGGGAGCGAAGATCAGCGCCAGCGCGGTCACCAGCAGCAGCACTCCGCCGAGCGTGCCGGCCACCCGCGACATCAGCTCGCGCAGCTCGGCATGCGAGCGGGTCTCCTTCACCTCCGTGAACACCGGGACGAAGGCGGTGGCGAACGAGCCCTCCGCGAACAGCCGGCGCAGGAAATTGGGCACCCGGAAGGCGACCCAGAAGGCATCGGTCACCGCATTGGTGCCGAACGTGGTGGTCACGGCCAGGTCGCGCACCAACCCCAGTACCCGCGAAATCATGGTCATGCTGCTGAACGACAGCAGGCCCCGCAACATCTTCGGTGAACTCACCCGTGTTCCCTCTTGACAATTGACTTGACGTACATTTTTCGAGCCATCATACTTTCCAGCTTGCTGTTCCCATTACACCGATTTTTCAGGAAACCACCACTGTGGCCAATATCAAGTCCGCCAAGAAGCGCGCCAAGCAGACCGTCGTGCGCAACGCGCGCAACACGGCTCAGCGTTCGATGCTGCGCACCGCTGTCAAGAAGGTGATCAAGGCTCTGGATGCCAATGACGCCGCCGGCGCCGAGGCAGCCTTTGCCGTCGCCCAGCCGATCCTCGACCGTTTCAGCTCGCGTGGTCTGATCCACAAGAACAAGGCTGCTCGCCACAAGAGCCGCCTGACCGCGCGCATCAAGGCCCTCAAGGCCGCCTGATACGGCGAAGCGACTGCCGGAAGCCCTGCTTTCGGCGGTACAGAAAAGCCCGGCCCTGGCCGGGTTTTTTGTTGGGCGGCATCCACGTGCGGCGTGCGCGCCGCGGACCGGACAGCGCCCGGCAGCGCGGCGCGGAATGCCGGGCGCACCACAGAAAAACCCGGCCGAAGCCGGGTTGTTCAGGGGCGCGCGGGTGCGCTCAGTACGCATCGCGCGCTTGCGCCTCGTCTTCCTTCTGGCGGTCGAAGAACGCCATGATGTTGGTCATGATCGGCCAGGTGCCTTCACGGCCCAGCGCCGAGACCAGGTACCACGGCTGGGTCCAGCCCAGCTCGGCGATGATCTTCTCGGCAGCGGCCTTGGCCTCGTCCTCGAACATCAGGTCGGCCTTGTTGAGCACCAGCCAGCGCGGCTTCTGCAGCAGCTCCGGATCGTGCTTCTCCAGCTCGCGCTCGATCGCCCGCACCTGCTCGATCGGCGACACGCCTTCCACGCCGCCTTCCATCGGGGAGATGTCCACGAGGTGCAGCAGCAGGCGGGTGCGCTGCAGGTGGCGCAGGAACTGCGCGCCCAGGCCGGCACCGTCGGCGGCACCTTCGATCAGGCCGGGAATGTCGGCGATCACGAAGCTGCGGTAATTCTCGACCCGGACCACGCCCAGATTCGGATACAGCGTGGTGAACGGATAGTCGGCCACCTTCGGGGTTGCCGCGGACACGGCGCGGATCAGGGTGCTCTTGCCGGCGTTCGGGAAGCCGAGCAGGCCAACGTCGGCCAGCAGCTTCAGTTCCAGCTTGAGCAGGCGCTCCTCGCCCTCTTCGCCCGGCAGCGCCTGGCGCGGCGAACGGTTGGTGGAGCTCTTGAAGTGCATGTTGCCCAGGCCGCCCTTGCCGCCCTTGGCCACCAGCAGGCGATCGCCATGCCCGGTCAGGTCGCCGATCACTTCGTCGGTGCTGACGTTCATCACTACGGTGCCGACCGGCACGGTGATGACCAGGTCTTCGCCGCCCTTGCCGTAGGCCTGGCGGCCCATGCCGTTCTCGCCGCGCTGCGCCTTGAAGATGCGCTCGTGGCGGAAGTCGACCAGGGTGTTCAGGTTTTCGTCGGCGCGGATCCACACGCTGCCGCCGTTGCCGCCATCGCCACCGTCCGGGCCGCCCAGCGGAATGAACTTCTCGCGACGGAAACCGACGCAGCCGTTGCCGCCATTGCCGGCGGTGACCTGGATTTCTGCTTCGTCTACAAGTTTCATGATTCTGGATGCCAACTGGAGGCGGCGGGCAGCGGATGCGCCCGACCGCAGAGTCTAACGTCCCCGGTACGATCCAGGGACGGTGGCGGGAAGGATCCCGCCAGGTATGCGTTCAACAAAACAAAAACCCCGCCGAAGCGGGGCTTTCGTCAGCGGCCCCACGCCGAGGCGTGGGCGCCTGCGTGTCGCGAAGATCAGGCTTCGGCGACGACGCTGACGGTACGACGCTTCTTCGGGCCCTTCACCGAGAACTCCACCTTGCCGTCGATCAGCGCGAACAGGGTGTGGTCACGGCCGAGGCCGACGCCGGAACCCGGGTGGAACTGGGTGCCGCGCTGGCGCACGATGATGTTGCCGGCATCGATGGCCTGGCCACCGAAGATCTTGACGCCGAGGTACTTCGGGTTGGAGTCGCGACCGTTGCGCGAAGAGCCTACGCCCTTTTTATGTGCCATGACTGCTTCTCCTTATTACTTGCTGCCACCGGCGATGCCGGTGATCTCGATTTCGGTGTAGTACTGACGGTGACCCTGGCGCTTCATGTGGTGCTTACGGCGACGGAACTTGATGATCCGGACCTTGTCGGCACGACCCTGGGACACGACCTTGGCGGTGACCGAAGCGCCGCTCAGCGCGTCGCCCAGCTTGATGCCATCGCTGTCGCCCAGCATCAGGATGTTGTCGAACTTGATCTCGTTGCCGACTTCGACTTCGAGCTTTTCAACGCGGAGCGTTTCGCCCTGCGCCACGCGGTATTGCTTACCGCCGGTTACCAGTACTGCGTACATGACCAGACTTCCTCTGTAGTTATTGTGGTCTATGGACTGTCGCCATCGAGGGCGGACAGAAGCGGGATTTTAATGACTGACCCCGGCCCGGGTCAACCCACCCCCTGCCCCGGGACGCAATCCCCTGAACCCCGTTCAGGTTGAGGCCGGGCCGGTCTCAGGGAATGAGACACGGGGCTGGCAATGTCGCCGATTGCCCCCAAATCCCAAGCTCGGTAGGCTGACCGATTGCCGTCTCCGCTTGCCCCACCCGCTTGCCGACCCCTCGGGTCGAAGCCCCACAACGGATCCCCCATGGCGATGGATTTCATCCGCATCCGCGGCGCGCGGACGCACAATCTCAAGAACATCGATCTCGACCTGCCCCGCGACAAGCTCATCGTCATCACCGGTCTGTCCGGCTCGGGCAAGTCCTCGCTGGCCTTCGACACGATCTACGCCGAAGGCCAGCGCCGCTACGTGGAGTCGCTGTCGGCCTATGCCCGGCAGTTCCTGAGCGTGATGGAGAAGCCGGACCTGGACCACATCGAGGGTCTGTCCCCGGCGATCTCGATCGAGCAGAAGTCGACCTCGCACAACCCGCGTTCGACCGTGGGCACGATCACCGAGATCTACGACTACCTGCGCCTGCTGTATGCCCGTGTCGGCAGCCCGCGCTGCCCCGACCACGGCTACCCGCTGGAAGCGCAGACGGTCAGCCAGATGGTCGATCACGTACTCACGTTGGACCCGGAGCAGCGCTACATGCTGCTGGCCCCGGTGATCCGCGAGCGCAAGGGCGAGCATGCCCAGGTGTTCGACCAGCTGCGTGCGCAGGGTTTCGTGCGCGTGCGCGTGGACGGCGTGCTGCATGAGATCGATGCGGTGCCGCCGCTGGCGCTGCGCCAGAAGCACACCATCGAAGCGGTGATCGACCGCTTCCGCCCGCGCGAGGACATCAAGCAGCGCCTGGCCGAAAGCTTTGAAACCGCGCTGAAGCTCGGCGATGGCATGGTCTCGGTGCAGTCGCTGGATGTCGAGGACGCGCCGGCCCATCTGTTCTCGTCCAAGTACAGCTGCCCGGTCTGCGATTACTCGCTGCCGGAGCTGGAACCGCGCCTGTTCTCGTTCAACTCGCCGGTCGGCGCCTGCCCCGGCTGCGACGGCCTGGGCATGGCCGAGTTCTTCGATCCCTCGCGCGTGGTGGTGCACCCGGAGCTGTCGCTGTCGGCCGGGGCCGTGCGCGGCTGGGATCGCCGCAACGCGTACTACTTCCAGCTGATCGCCTCGCTGGCCAAGCACTACAAGTTCGACGTGGACGCGCCGTGGCAGAGCCTGCCCGAGGATGTGCGCCAGGCCGTGCTGTTCGGCAGCGGCGAGGAAACCATCACCTTCACCTACTTCACCGAGGCCGGCGGGCGCACCCAGCGCAAGCACCGCTTCGAGGGCATCATTCCCAACCTCGAGCGCCGCTACAAGGAAACCGAATCGGCGGCGGTGCGCGAGGAACTGGCCAAGTACATCAGCGAACGCGACTGCCCCGAGTGCCACGGCGCGCGCCTGAACAAGGCCGCCCGCAACGTCTTCGTGGCCGACCGTGCGCTGCCGGAACTGGTGGTGCTGCCGATCGACGAGGCGCTGACGTTCTTCAGCAGCATGAGCCTGCCGGGCTGGCGTGGCGAGATCGCCGGCAAGATCGTCAAGGAGATCGGCGAGCGGCTGGGCTTCCTGGTCGATGTGGGCCTGGATTACCTCACCCTGGAGCGCAAGGCCGACACCCTGTCCGGTGGCGAAGCCCAGCGCATCCGGCTGGCCAGCCAGATCGGTGCCGGCCTGGTCGGCGTGATGTACGTGCTGGACGAGCCGTCCATCGGCCTGCACCAGCGCGACAACGAGCGCCTGCTCGGCACCCTCACGCGCCTCCGCGACCTGGGCAACACGGTGATCGTGGTCGAGCATGACGAAGACGCCATCCGCCTGGCCGACTACGTGCTGGATATCGGCCCGGGCGCGGGCGTGCACGGCGGCGAGATCGTCGGCCAGGGCACCCTGCAGGACATCCTGGATGCGCCGCGTTCGCTCACCGGCCAGTACCTGTCGGGCAAGCGCGCCATCGAGATTCCGGCGCGCCGGCACAAGCCCAACCCGAAGATGACGCTGCACCTGCGCGGTGCCAGCGGCAACAACCTCAAGGGCGTGGACCTGGACATTCCGTCGGGCCTGCTGACCTGCATCACCGGCGTGTCCGGCTCGGGCAAGTCGACGCTGATCAACGACACCCTGTTCTCGCTGGCCGCCAACGAGATCAACGGCGCCTCGCACCCGATCGCGCCGTACAAGGAAGTCGACGGCCTGGACCTGTTCGACAAGGTGGTGGACATCGACCAGTCGCCGATCGGCCGCACGCCGCGCTCGAACCCGGCCACCTACACCGGTCTGTTCACCCCGCTGCGCGAGCTGTACGCGCAGGTGCCCGAAGCGCGTGCGCGCGGCTATTCGCCGGGGCGCTTCAGCTTCAACGTGCGTGGCGGCCGCTGCGAAGCCTGCCAGGGCGATGGCCTGATCAAGGTGGAGATGCACTTCCTGCCGGACGTGTACGTTCCCTGCGATGTCTGCCACGGCAAGCGCTACAACCGCGAAACGCTGGAGATCCTGTACAAGGGCTACAACATCAACGACGTGCTGCAGATGACCGTCGAAGATGCGCTGAAGCTGTTCGAGCCGGTGCCGTCCATCGCGCGCAAGCTGGAAACGCTGGTCGATGTGGGCCTGAGCTACATCAAGCTGGGCCAGAGCGCGACCACGCTGTCCGGTGGTGAAGCGCAGCGCGTGAAGCTGTCCAAGGAACTGTCGCGGCGCGATACCGGCCGCACCCTGTACATCCTCGACGAGCCGACCACGGGCCTGCACTTCCACGACATCGAAGCGCTGCTCGGCGTGCTGCACAAGCTGCGCGACGAGGGCAATACGGTGGTGGTGATCGAGCACAACCTCGACGTGATCAAGACCGCCGACTGGATCGTCGATCTGGGTCCGGAGGGCGGCCACCGCGGTGGCACCATCCTGGTCACCGGCACGCCGGAAGACGTGGCCGCACACCCGGCCTCGTACACCGGCCAGTTCCTGGCCAAGATGCTGCCCTCGACCAGCGCGCGCCCGGAACGCCCGGCCGCCGTGGCCAACAAGCCCGACGCCCGCCCACCCCGCAAGGTCAAGCCGGAGAAGCCGGCCAAGAAGGCCGCTGCTGCCAAGAGCAGTGGCAAGGCCAGCAAGACCAGCACCACCCGCAAGAAGAAGGACGCCTGATGAGCACCGACCACACGATCCTTGCCCGCGTACCGATCAGCGTGCGCTGGCGCGACATGGACAGCATGGGCCACGTCAACAACGCCAAGTACATCTCCTACCTGGAAGAGGCGCGCGTGCGCTGGATGCTGGGCGTGGACGGCGTATCGATGACCGACCGCATCGCGCCGGTGGTGGCCGCCACCAACGTCAACTACCGCCTCCCGATCGTGTGGCCCAACGACATCGTGGTGGAGCTGTTCGTGGAGCGGCTGGGCAACAGCAGCATCACCATCGGCCATCGCATCGTGGACCAGCAGGACGACACCCGCCTGTATTCGGACGGCAACGTGGTGGTGGTGTGGATGGATACGCAGACCGGCAAAAGCGCGCCCCTGCCCGACGCGATCCGCAACGCCTCGTAGAGCCGGGTTTTACCCGGCTGCCGTTGATTCGTTCATCAGGCCCCGATCATTGCCGCGCGTTGCGCGGCCAGCCGACCAACGGTCGGCTCTACCCCGCTCGCCCGGCACCCATCATTGCCGCGCGCACCCCGTAGAGCCGGGTTTTACCCGGCTGCCGTTGATTCGTTCATCAAGCCCCGATCATTGCCGCGCGTTGCGCGGCCAGCCGACCAACGGTCGGCTCTACCCCGCTCGGGCCCCATCATTGCCGCGCGGTGTCACGGCGTCGCTTTGCGGACCTGCAGGGTGGCATCCACCTTGCGCCCGTCTTCCAGGCTCAGCCGCAGCGGCACCTGCCCGCCTTCCTTCAGCGCGATGGCGGGCTGCATCAGCATCAGGTGCAGGCCACCGGGCTTCAGGTCCACTGTGGCGCCCGGCGCGATCGGCATCCGCTCTACCGCACGCATGCGGCTGACGCCATCCGCCAGGGTGGTTTCGTGCAGCGACACATCGCCGAATGCCTTGCTGCCCGCGCCGATCACGACCACCGCCGCGCGGCAGTCGTTGCGGATCGTTCCGTAACCTGCCGCCATCGGCATCGCGCCCGGCGGCAGCCGTACCCAGCCATCACGCACAGTCACGCACGCCGGTTCGGCCGCCACGGCCGATGCTGCGAACGCACACAGACCCAACAATACGCACACGAATGGTTTGGTTATCATCGCCTCAGTTCCCTGTCCGCAACGAGATCGCAGCATGACGACGCTTATCGAGGTGATCAACCACGGCTCCATCCGCGAGCTGCGGCTGGCGCGCCCGCCGGTCAACGCACTGGACACCGAGCTGTGCCGCCACCTGATCCATGCGGTCAACCAGGCCATGACCGACGACGTGCACGGCATCGTGCTGTCCGGCAGCGAGCGCATCTTCAGCGCCGGCATGGATGTGCCGCACCTGCTCGGCCACGGCGAGGACAAACACAAGCTGCTCGACAGCTGGCAGGCGTTCTTCGGTGCAGTGCGCACCCTGGCCGAATGCCGCGTGCCGGTGGTGGCGGCGCTGACCGGGCATGCGCCTGCCGGCGGCTGCGTACTGGCCCTGTGCTGCGACTACCGGGTGCTGGCGCGCAGCGCGGACCCGGCCCAGCCGACCGTGATCGGGCTGAACGAGGTGCAGGTGGGGCTGGTGGCCCCGGAAGGCATCCAGCGCCTGATGCGCCGCGTGGTCGGTCATCACCGCGCCACCCAGCTGCTGGTCGGTGGGGAAATGGTGCCGGCCGAACGGGCCCTGGAGATCGGCCTGGTGGACGAGCTGGCCGACGCGCCGCAGGTGGTGCCGCGCGCGGTCGCCTGGCTGCAGCGCCTGCTGAAGCTGCCGCGCCAGCCGATGCTGCTCACCCGCGCCATCGCCCGCGCCGATCTGCATGAGGCCCTGCATCCCGACCTGATCCAGCTGGACCGCTTCGTCGAGGCCTGGTACGCCCCGGACGCCCAGCAGGCCCTGCAGACCCTGGTCGCCCGCCTGGGCAAGGCCTGACCGCCACGCGGTGTGCCGGCCGCTGGCCGGCCCCCCGCATCTCCCCGACCAGGCGTTGCAGGGGTGCGCGCACCTGCCTGGGACGAGCCCTGCGCCACGGGGCGGCAGCGCGGATGCGGTGCCGCCATGCCGGCCAGCGGCCGGCACTACCCTATAATTCGGGTCCGCCCCCTGCCGGTTGCCCCCCTTGTCCGACACGCATGAACCCGTTGTTTCCGAGCTGATCGACCTGCTCACGCTGGAACGCCTGGAAGACAACCTGTTCCGCGGCCAGAGCCGCGACATCGGCACCAAGTATGTATTCGGTGGGCAGGTGCTGGGCCAGGCGCTGTCGGCCGCGCAGGCCACGGTGGAGAACGGCCGCCACGTGCATTCACTGCACGCGTATTTCCTGCGCGCCGGCAACATCGACCACCCCATCGTCTACGACGTGGACCGCACCCGCGATGGCGGCAGCTTCTCGGTGCGCCGTGTCACCGCGATCCAGCACGGCAAGGTGATCTTCTTCTGCGCGGCGTCGTTCCAGCAGGCCGAGAACGGTGCCGAGCACCAGCACAAGATGCCGGAAGTGCCGCAGCCGGAAGACATCGAGCCCAACCGCCCGCTGCCGCCGGAAGTGCTGGAGCGGCTGCCGATCAAGGTGCAGCGCTGGCTGTCGCGCGGCGGTCCCTTCGAGTTCCGCCACGTTTACCCGCGCGACGAACTCAATCCGCCCAAGCGCCCGCCCTACCACCAGGTGTGGCTGCGCCTGAACGAAACCGTGGGCGATGCGCCCGAGCTGCATCAGGCCCTGCTGGCCTACGCTTCGGACTTCCACCTGCTCGGCACCGCCACGTTCCCGCACGGCATCAGCTATTACCAGCCGCACGTGCAGATGGCCTCGCTCGACCACGCCATCTGGTTCCACCGCCCGTTCCGCGCCGACGACTGGCTGCTCTACTCGCTGGACAGCCCCAGCGCGCAGGATTCGCGCGGCCTGGCCCGCGGCCAGTTCTTCACCCGCGAGGGCGTGCTGGTTGCCAGCACCGCGCAGGAAGGGCTGATCCGTGTGGTCACCGACAGTGCCGCGGCCGCCGCCGTACCGGCCAAGGATTGATTCGATATGCGTCAGATTTTCAGCAGCCAGCGCGTGGAAACCGTGGAAGGCGTGGCCCAGCTGCTGCGCGATGCGGGCATCGAGGTGCGCATCACCAACGGGCGCTCGTACCACAGCAAGCGCGGCAGCCAGTTCAGCTATCTGGACACCAGCAAGGCCACCACCCACCCCACCCTGTGGGTGGTGCATGCCGACGACCAGCCGCGCGCGCGTGAAATCCTGCGCGACGCGCGCCTGCTGGAAACCACCCGGCGCGACCACCCCACCGCCGAGTTCGCGTTCCGCGACCAGGTGGGCGAGGTGGCGCCGCGCCGCAACTGGGCCTGGCGCATCCGCATCGGCCTGCTGCTGGTGATCGCGGCAGTGGCGATGGTGGTGGTGATGCGCCACCGTGGCGCACCCACGGCGGTGCCCGTACAGACACAGCAGGCGCAACCGCAGGCACCGGCAACACAGCCGGCACCGGCGCCCGAGGAAGAAGAGGTCCGCGTGCGGATCACGCCGCCGACCACACAACCGTAGCCCGACAGAGCCTGCCCGGATCGATCTGCGCCCATGCTGGTCTGTCCGGCGGGGCTGTCAGGCGTTCGTTGGGCCGGAGCGGAGAGCAGCCGACTGACAGTCGGCTCTACCACCGCCGACCCTGCCCGTCACATTCGCCGTCCTGCCGCGTCATGATGTCACCATCGCCAGGGACCGACGCCATGACCCCGCACCCGCTGACCATCACGCTGGAACGCGACCTGCCTGCCGCCGCAGGCGGTTGCCAGCAGTCCTACGGTCGCATCGTGCTGGCCTGCCAGAACACGGTGACCGCCATCGCCCTGGCGATCACCCGCGACGTGCAGGCCAGTGAGGACATCGCCCAGGAGGCCTTCATCAAGGCCTGGCAGCAGCTCAACCAGTTGCACAGCCACGCCAGCTTCCTGCCCTGGCTGCGCCAGATCACCCGCAATCTTGCCCGCGACTGGCTGCGCGCCAACCGTGGCCGCCCCCTGTCGGGCGAGGCGGCCGAGATCGCGATCAGCATGGCCGCCGATCCCGGCCCCAGCGCACCGGAGTATCTGCAGCGGGTGGAAGAAGAAGTGGCCGCCGAGGAGATCATTTCGGCGCTGCCCGAGGACAGCCGCGAAACGCTGCTGCTGTACTACCGCGAAGGCCAGCGCTCGCAGCAGGTGGCCGACCTGCTCGGGTTGAGCGACGCCGCCGTGCGCAAGCGCCTGTCGCGGGCGCGGGCCACCGTGCGTGAGGAGATGCTGCGCCGCTTCGGCGACTTCGCGCGCAGCTCGGCCCCCAGCGCGGCCTTCGCCACCACGGTGGTGTCGATGGCGCTGGTTGCCGCGCCCGGCACGGCCAGTGCGGCGATCCTGATCGGCACCGGTATCGGCACCGGCAAGCTGGGGCTGGGCGGTGCCAGCCTGTCCGGTGGCGCGGCGATGGGGTCGCTGGGCGCCGCCGCCAGCCAGAGCCACCTGTTCGGTACTGAGTTCGGCTGGGGCGCAGCCATCGGCGGCATGGTCGGCGGGGTGATCGGCAGCTACCTCGGCGGGCGCTACCTGATGCGCTACGCGGAAACCGATGCCGAGCGCGCCGCGGTGCGCGGCTTCGTGTACTACAGCACCCTCACCGCCATGCTGGTGTGCATGTTCGTGTTCGTCCTGACCGCCCTGCAGGTGGCCTGGTACTGGCCGCTGGGCACGCTGGTGATCGGCCTGGCCGTCACCAACTACCAGTGCCTGGTGCCGCTGCAGCGGATCATGGCGCCGATGATTGCCCGCGACGCCGCCCGCCACGGACGCAGCGGACCCACCTGGACATACCAGTGGATGTACGGCCACAAGGCGTTGATCGCGGTGAACCTGGTGATGGTGGTGGTGATCGTGCTGGCCTTGCGGCAGGGCCATGCCTGAGCCTGCAATGCACAACGCCGGTCGATGACCGGCGTTGTGGGGTGCCGGGCAGAGCCCGGCGTTACGTCGCGATGGACCGGCGCTGGGTCAGCGGGCCTTCGGCGCCGGCGCAGCGTCGCCACGGTGGCCGCCGCGCGGACCACCGAACGGGCCCTTGGCGGCGTCGAACTCGGCCTTGCTGATCTGGCCGTCCTTGTTGGTATCGGCAGCAGCGAACCACGCATCACGGCGCTGCTTCATGCGCAGCTCGCGGTCGGCCTTGTCCAGGTAGCCATCCTTGTTGACGTCCATCTGGTCGAAACGCGCAGCCAGGCGCGGATCGGCCTTGGCCTCCTCGCGGCTGATGCGGCCGTCCTTGTTGGTGTCCAGCTTGGCCAGCATGTCGCCACGGCCACCCGGCCCACGGCCGTGCCGCTTGCCGTGCCAGCGCGGCAGTTCCTCGCGCGACAGCTTGCCGTCCTTGTTGGCGTCCAGGGTGTCGAACTGCGCGGCAAGACGCGGCGCCTTCGCCGCTTCGGTACGGTCGATGACGCCATCGCCGTTGGTGTCCAGCTTGGCGCGCGCGGGCGCACCGGTCGGGCTCGGGGCATCGGCGGCCATCGCCAGACCGGCGGTGCCGGTGGTCAGCAGCAGGGCCACCAGCAGAAGGGGGTTGCGATTGCGCATGGGTCACTCCGGTTCGTAGGGAAATCCGCGTGCGGTGCGTTGGCACCCACAGCGGTAACAACGCGCGGGCGCCGCCCGGGTTGACCGGGCGGGCGGCCGCGTTCATGTGGCAGACAGTCGCGCCCCCTGCGACGCCCCGGCGCTATGCTGGGCACATGGCGATACACGGCGACCGCGACGACGAGCTGCGACTGTTCCAGACCGGTGACCACCCCTGTGGCTACTGGCCGGACCGGGCCGCGCGCGACCTGGTGCTCGATCCCCACGATGCGCGCCTGGGCGCGCTGTACCCGATGGCATTGAGCTGGGGCTTCCGCCGCTCGGGCGATCTGGTCTACCGCCCGCATTGCGCGCAGTGCCATGCCTGCGTGGCGGTCCGCGTGCCGGTGGCGCGTTTCGCTCCGGACCGCAGCCAGCGCCGCTGCCTGGCCCGCAACGCGGATCTGGATGTGCGGATCGTGGCGGCCGAACAGACCGAGGAGCAGTTCGCGCTGTACCACCGCTATCTCACCCACCGCCATGCCCAGGGCGGCATGGACGAACACGGTCCGCACGAGTTCGACCAGTTCCTGATCGGCCAGTGGTCGCAGGGCCGCTTCCTGGAAGTGCGCGGGCCGGGCCAGCCGGGACGCCGTGGCGACCTGCTGGGCGTGGCCGTCACCGACGTCACCACGCAGGGGCTGTCGGCCGTGTATACCTTCTTCGACCCTGACCATGCCGCACGTGGGCTGGGCACCTTCGCGATCCTGCAGCAGATCGCCTGGGCACGTCGCGAGCAGTTGCCGCACCTGTACCTGGGCTACTGGATCCGCGGCCACCGCAAGATGGACTACAAGCGCCGCTTCCGCCCGCTGGAGGCCTACGACGGCCGCCGCTGGCACGCATTCGACGACGACCTGGACGGGCGCTGACGCAGCATTGACATCGCACTGGGTGCAAAATGGCGGGATGAAAGCCCATCCCCTGATCCTCGCCCTGGCCCTGCTGTGCAGCGCCTGCGCCCAGAGCCCCGCCAAGACCGCCGCCATGCCGGACACTTCCTCCGCGCCGCTGCGGATTGCGACCTACAACACCTCGCTGTACAGCGACGAGACCGGCGGCCTGATCGCCGAGCTGGAAGGCGACAGCGAGCACGCGCGCAAGATTGCCGCCGTGCTGCAGCAGGTCCGCCCGGACCTGGTGCTGCTCAACGAATTCGACTACGACGACGCCCACCGCGCGGCCGACCTGTTCCAGCAGCGTTACCTGGAAACCGCCCAGCCCGGCGGCGGCGCGCCGCTGCACTACGCCTACCGCTACCTGGCCCCGGTCAACACCGGCGTGCAGAGCGGGCTGGACCTGGACAACAACGGCCAGATCGGCGGCGACGGCCGCGCGCGCGGCAACGATGCCTGGGGCTACGGCCTGCACCCGGGCCAGTACGGCATGCTGGTGCTGTCGCGCTACCCGATCGACGAAGCGAAGGTGCGCACCTTCCAGTTGCTGAAGTGGAGCACGATGCCCGGCGCGCTGCGCCCGATCGACCCGCGCACGGGCACGTCCTTCTACAACGACCACGTGTGGTCGCAGCTGCGCCTGTCCTCCAAATCGCATTGGGACGTGCCGGTGACGACGCCGAACGGCGTGGTCCACGCGCTGGTCTCGCACCCCACCCCGCCGGTGTTCGATGGACCGGAAAAGCGCAACGCCGCGCGCAACCACGATGAGCTGCGCCTGTGGCAGGCGTATCTGTCGGCCGGCGACACGCCCTGGCTGTGCGACGACCGCGGCCAGTGCGGCGGCCTGGTGCAGGACGCGCGCTTCGTGATCCTGGGCGACCTCAACAACGACCCGGTCGATGGGGATGGCCGCCACGAGGCGATTGTCGAGCTGATCGAGAACGCACGCGTGCTGCGCTACCCGACCCCGCGCAGCGTGGGCGCCGAGCAGACCAGCCTGGCCTATGCGGCCAAGGGCATCGTGCGCAAGGGTGCGCCGTTCCATGCCACCGGCGATTTCGGCCCGAAGTCGGGCACGATGCGCCTGGACTACGTGCTGCCCTCGGTCGGTTTCAGCTACGTGGGCAGCGGCGTGTTCTGGCCGGCCAACGAGCGCCCGGAGGCGAAGATCGCCGATGGCAGCGACCACCACCTGGTGTGGGTGGACGTGCGCTGAGAGCGTACCGACCAGCGGTCGGTACCTACCGTTTCAAGTACCGACCAGCGGTCGGTACCTGCCGTTTCATTGCGCTCCGGTCAGGGGCGCAGTTCGATGCCGATCGCCTCGGCCGCCTCGCGCGCGATGCGGCGCGCTTCGTCGATATCGCCGCCGCGCGCCAGGGTCACGCCAACGCGACGGTGGCCGTGCACGCTGGGCTTGCCGAACAGGCGCAGCGCCGTGTCGGGATGCACCAGCGCCGCGTCGACGTTGCTGAAGAACGGCACGCCTTCGCCATGCGCCAGCATCGCGCAGGACGCCGACGGCCCGCTCTGGCGGATCAGCGGGATAGGCAGGCCGAGAATGGCCCGGGCGTGCAGCGCGAACTCGCTCAGTTCCTGCGAGGCCAGGGTGACCAGGCCGGTGTCGTGCGGACGCGGCGAGACTTCACTGAACCACACCTCGTCGCCCTTCACGAACAGTTCCACACCGAACAGGCCCCAGCCGCCGAGATCGTCGGTGATGGCCTGCGAAATCTCTTCGGCACGCGCCAGCGCGCGCGGCGACATCGGCTGCGGCTGCCAGCTTTCGCGGTAGTCGCCGTCTTTCTGCCAGTGGCCGATCGGCGCGCAGAACGAGGTGCCGCCGGCATGGCGCACGGTGAGCAGGGTGATCTCGTAGTCGAAGTCGATGAAGCCTTCAACGATGCAGCGGCCCGCGCCGGCGCGGCCGCCGGTCTGCGCGTACTCCCAGGCGGGGGCAATGTCGGCCTCGCTGCGCAGGGTGCTCTGGCCCTTGCCGGACGAAGACATCACCGGCTTGACCACGCACGGCAGACCGATCGCGGCCACCGCAGCGCGGTACTCGGCCTCGGTATCCACGAAGCGATACGGCGAGGTCGGCAGCCCCAGGGTCTCGGCCGCGAGACGGCGGATGCCTTCGCGGTCCATCGTCAGGCGCGCGGCGCGCGCGGTGGGCACCACGCGCTGGCCCGTCTCCTGCTCCAGTTGCACCAGCGTTTCGGTATGGATGGCCTCGATCTCCGGCACGATCAGGTGCGGCTGCTCCTGGGCGATCAGCGCGCGCAGCGCCATCGCGTCGAGCATGTCGATCACATGCGCGCGATGCGCCACCTGCATCGCCGGGGCGTCGGCGTAGCGATCGGCGGCGATCACCTCCACGCCCAGCCGCTGCAGCTCGATGGCGACCTCCTTGCCCAGTTCGCCCGATCCCAGCAGCAGGACGCGGGTGGCGGAGGGAGACAGCGGCGTGCCGAGCGTGGTCATGGCGTTTTCCGGGCATCAGGGGCGGGTGGGCATTCTAGAGCGTGACGGCCGGCGACGGGATGATCGCGGCGGCCGGGGCACTTGCGGACTGATATCATTTTGATATCTTGGAGTCCCAACCTCCCAAGGACGATCCCCGTGAAAGAGAAACCCATCCGTTCAATGTCCGGTCTGGCCCTGCTCGCGCTGGTGCTGCTGGCGTTTGTGCTGGGCGGCGCCCTGTTTGTGGGCGGCATCATCGAGCAGAAGCAGGCCGGCGGCGCGCTGGCGGTGCTGTCGATCCTGGCGGGGCTGGTCATTGCCGGCCTGGCCCTCCTGCTGCTGGCCGGCCTGTACACCGTGCAACCCAACCAGGCGGCGGTGCTGAGCCTGTTCGGCAAGTACGTCGGCACGGTCAAGGACAACGGCCTGCGCTGGAACAACCCGTTCTTCAGCAAGAAGAAGGTCAGCCAGCGCGTGCGCAACTTCGAAAGCGGCAAGCTCAAGGTCAATGAACTGGACGGCAGCCCGATTGAAATCGCCGCGGTGATCGTCTGGCAGGTGGTGGATGCCTCCGAGGCGGTCTACAACGTGGACGACTACGAGAGCTTCGTGCACATCCAGTCCGAATCGGCCCTGCGCGCGATGGCCACCAGCTACCCCTACGACCAGCATGAAGACGGCCAGCTCTCGCTGCGCAGCCACGCCGCCGAGATCTCCCAGCACCTCAAGGACGAACTGGCCGAGCGGCTCGCCGACGCCGGCGTACAGGTGCTCGACGCACGCATCAGCCACCTCGCCTATGCCGCTGAAATCGCCCAGGCGATGCTGCAGCGCCAGCAGGCCAATGCGGTGATCGCGGCGCGCACGCGGATCGTGGCGGGTGCGGTGGGCATGGTCGAAATGGCCCTGGCCGAGCTGCAGAAGAACGGCGTGGTGCAGCTCGACGAAGAGCGCAAGGCGCACATGGTCAGCAACCTGTTGACCGTGCTGTGCTCGGACCGTGGCACCCAGCCGATCGTCAACGCCGGCTCGTTGTACTGACGTCGTGGCCGAGAAAAAAGCCTATCCGCTGCGCATCAACGCCGACGTGCTGGCGGCCGCGCAGCGCTGGGCCGATGACGAGCTGCGCAGCCTGAACGCACAGATCGAGTACGTGCTGCGCGACGCACTGCGCAAGGCCGGACGCCTTCCCAAACCGGATGCCAACAAGGAGAGCAAGCAATGAGCAAGCGGTGGAAGTACCTGACCGTGGAAGTGAAGCCCAGCTGGTCGGGGAAGATCGACATCGAGGAAGTCCAGTCGCAGTTGAACAGGCACGGCCAGCTCGGCTGGGAGCTGGTCAACATCGTCATGGCCGCGCCGATGACCGCAGCGGTCCTGGTCTTCAAACAGGAGGCCTGAGATGCGCACGACGCTCCTTCGCGGCGCCGCCCTGATGGTCGCCAGCCTGGCGCTGGCGGCCGCGGCCGCGCCGCCGGAACAGACCGCCACCGCCCTGCTGGACCGGCTGCAGGCCGGTGATGCGCAGGCGGCCGAGGCGCTGTTCACGCCGGAACTGGCCAAGGCCGCACCCGCGGCCACGCTGCAGGCGCTGTGGCAGTCCTTCGGCGAACCGCGCGGCCGCGGCGCGGCGCGGGTGACCGCCCACCAGGGCATGCAGGTTGTCGTGCAGCCCCTGCAGTTCGCCGCCGGCACGGTCGATGCGCAGGTGGCCGTGGATGCGGCCGGCCGTGTCGCCGGGCTGACCTTCCGGCCCGCCGCCACGCCTGCGGCGCCCGCCCCGGACGTGCCTGCCGGTGCCGGTTATCGCGAGCAGCCGCTGCAGGTTCCCACCACCCGGGGCACCCTTCCCGGCACGCTGGCCATGCCCGCCGGCACGGGGCCGTTCCGCGCGGTAGTGCTGGTGCATGGCTCCGGTCCACAGGACCGCGATGAAACCATCGGCGCCAACCGGCCCTTCCTGGACGTGGCGCGCGGATTGGCGGCGCAGGGCATCGCCGTCCTGCGTTACGACAAGCGTACCCACGCCCGTCCGCAGGATTTCAGCGGTACCGACTACACCGTGGACGATGAAACCACCGACGATGCGGTGGCCGCCATCGCGGCGCTGGCCGCTACCGCCGGTATCGATCCGCGGCACCTGTACGTGATGGGCCACAGCCAGGGCGGCATGCTGGCCCCGCGCATCGCCAGCCACTCGGGCAAGGTCGCCGGGGTGGTGCTGTGGTCCGCACCGGCGCGCTCGCTGCTCACCCTGCTGCCCGAACAGAACCGCTACCTGCTGGGTCTGGACGGCCAGATCAGTGCCGATGAGCAGGCCTTCCTGGACAAGCTCGATGCGCAGATCGCCGCCGCGCGTGGCACGGCACCGGCCGCCGCCGCCGACCTGCCGCTGGGCCAGCCAGCGCGGTACTGGCAGTCGTTCGAGGCGATCGATCCGGTTGCCGACGCGCGCGCATTGGCGCAGCCGATCCTGCTGCTGCAGGGCGGGCGCGACTTCCAGGTGGTGGATACCGACTGGCAGCTGTGGAGGCGCGGGCTGGCACGGCAACGTGCGGTCACCTTCCGCGACTACCCGGCACTGAATCACCTCGGCATCGCCGGCGAAGGTCCGGGATCGCTGAAGGAATACACCCGGCCCGGCCACGTGGCAGCGCCGCTGATCGATGACGTGGCCCGGTGGATCGGAGCACAGCCGTGAGCGCGGCACTCCCTGCCGCCCGCACCTTCGCGGTGGCCCCTGCAGCGGTGTGGCGGCTGCTGTGGCTGTGGGTGCCGCTGCTCGGCTGCGCAGGGGTGATCGTGGCCAGCACGCTGCAGTCCGACCAGCGCACCGCGCACGAACTGGCGTTGACCGTGCCGTTCCTGGCGCTTCTGCTGGCGGCGCTGACGGCAGCGTTTTTCCGCCGCCGCATCGGCCTGCAGGGCAGCACGCTGGACGTGCTGGCCACCTTCTACCGCAGGCGGGTAGCAGTGCAGGAAATGGTGCTGGGCAAGGCGCGGGTGGTGGACCTGGCCGAGCATGACACGCTCCGGCCGCGCAGGATGCTCAACGGCTACGGCGTGCCCGGCTTCAACGCCGGGCACTACCGGCTGCGCGACGGCACGCGTGCGTTCTGCCTGCTCACCGACGCCAGTCGCGCGCTGTACCTCCCCCTGCACGACGGCAGCGCGCTGCTGCTCAGCCCCGAACAGCCCCGCGCCCTGCTGGAGGCACTGCAGGCGCTGGCCGGGCCTGCGGCCACGCACTAAGCTGGGCACATGCGCCGATCCCCTGCCCTGCTGATCAATACCGCCGAGATCGAACTGTGGCCCGGCGGCCTGCTGCGCGCACGCGGCAACGCCGATGCGCGTGCCTTGGCGAATGCCCACACGGTGTTGCGGCGCAAGCGTGATGGCCGCTACCTGGCGGCGGTATCCGCGCAGGGCGTGCTGCCACTGGTGCCGCGACTGATGCGCGAACCCGGCATCGATGCGGCGCTGGATGCGCTCGAACAGCACCTCACCGGGCGCGAGCGTGCGCATGATCTCGATGCGCTGCTGCCCCTGCACGGGCTGGCACTGCGCCTGGCGCAGCTCGGGGTCGATGCGCAAGCCTACGAGCGCACTACCGGGCTGGCACTGGAAGCCGAACCGGCACGGCTGCAGTTCGCCGGCCGCGACCGCTACCGTCGCCCGTTGTGGCTGCACCATCGCGCGGCGCGCAGCTGGCAGCGCATGCGCGCCCAGGCCGCCGCCGACGGGATCGTACTGGAGGCCATCTCCGGCTATCGCAGCCACGATTACCAGCTCGGCATTTTCGAGCGCAAACGCGCGCGTGGACTGGCCGTGGCCGATATCCTCACCGTCAACGCAGCACCGGGCTACAGCGAGCACCACAGCGGTCGCGCGCTGGACATCGCCAGCCCGGGCGAACCGCCGGCAGAAGAGAGCTTCGAGGCGACCGCTGCCTTCGCCTGGCTGACCGCGCACGCGGCCGCATCCGGCTTCCAGCTGAGCTACCCACGCGACAATCCACACGGCATCGTCTACGAACCCTGGCACTGGTGCTGGCGTCCGGCGGGCGATTAGTCTTCGGGGTCAGTCAGGGGAGCTGGATCATGGACGACAACAGCCCATATCAGGTCGGCGCAACCACGCAGGCGGCCACGCCGCGCCGGGCGTGGGATCACGCACCCCACGCGATCACCTCGCCGATCCGGCACATGGCGGCACTGGGCGCGATCCTGGCGGTAGTGACGCTGGGGATGGTGGTGTATCGCCTGCAGGACGTCATCCGGGTGAATCTCGACACACCGGTCGGCCGCATCGGCATGTCATTGGCGGCGGCGGTCTTCCTGGTCGATGCCTGCATCCAGATCGGGCTGTCCTGGGGCGTCCTGCGCGCCAGCCGGGTGGCCGCCTGCCTGCTGCTGGCCTACTACCTGGCGGGCAAGGTATTCCTGATGGTCGTCGGCGACGGCCTGAGCCTGCCGGGCCTGGCCTGGATGGCGGTGGTGAGCGTGTTCATGGTGCGCGGCACGATGGCCACGTTCCACTACCACCATCATCTCAAGCAGGAACAACGCCATCCGCCGCGGCGGCTCAGCGACGACCCGGCGTTCGCGCCGAGGACGCCGACGCTGGACTGACCCACCGTGCTCAGTCCTGTGAACGGTTGGTGGGCGGTTTCGGCGCGTCGGTGAAATCGGCGATCCGCCACAGGTACAGACTGGCGTAGGTCCGGAACGGGCCCCACGCTTCGCCGCGCGCCTGCAGTTCCTTCGGGGTCGGCATCAGCGCGGCCTTGTCCACGCGCTGGGCGCCCTTGCGCACGCCGAGGTCGTCGATCGGCAGGATGTCCGGCCGGCCAAGGCGGAACATCAGCATCATCTCCACCGTCCAGCGGCCGATGCCGCGGATCGGCACCAGCGCGGCAATGATCGCGTCGTGGTCCATCACCGACATCCGGCGCAGGTCGGGAATCTCGCCAGCGGCTTCGCGCCGCGCCAGGTCGCGCAGCGCCAGCGCCTTGTTGCCCGACACCCCGCACGTGCGCAGGCCGGGGTCATCGATACGCGCCAGGGTATCGGCATGCAGCCGCTGGCTGCCGATCGCCGTTTCCACCCGGCCCACGATGGTGGACGCCGCCTTGCCGCTGAGCTGCTGGAACAGGATCGCCCGCGCCAGCGCATCGACCGGATCGAACGAGCGCCCCCAGCCCGGCGGCGGCTCGATCGGTCCGAGCCGTTTCATCCATGCGCCCAGGCGACGGTCACGCCGGCTCAGCCAGGCGTGGGCCTCCTCCACATCGAAACCGCGGCGGAAGCGCGGCACCTCAACGCCTCAGGGCATTGAAGGCATACACCACCCACCCCAGCATCAGCGCGCTGCCACCGACCGGCGCCAGACCGGTGCGGAACTGCCACAACGCCCCCGCCACCAGGCTGCCGGAGAACAGCAGCGTGCCGAGCAGCAGCACATACAGCGCCAGCTTGCCGACCCGGTTGTGCTGGGCCGCTCCCAGCGCGGCCAGCGCCACGCCATGCCCGAAGGCGAACAGCGCGGCGGTGTTGACGTGCGACTGCGCCAGCGGTTCGGCGATGCCGTGCGATGCATAGGCCGACAGGCCCACGGCCGCAGCCGCCAGCAGTCCGCCCAGGCAGGCCAGCAGCGAGGGTTTGCGCGCGCGTCGTTCGAGGTTGAGCATCCTTCCATCCTTCCAGACAAGGCTCCGGCAGCGGAGCGGCAAAAAAAAACGCGCCGCAGGAAGCGGCGCGTTTTCGTCGTGCGTTACATCACGGCAACCGTCGGATTACTTGACGGCCCAGTAGATGTCATACGTACCTTCCGGGGTGAAGGACTTGTCCACACCACCATTCCAGGATTCGTACGGACGGTCGATCACTTCATTGCCAGCGGTGACGGTCCAGGCACGCAGGGCGTTGCGCGCCACGTCCAGGCCTGCCATGTGGCCGGTGTAGGTGGCGTGGGCCGAGCGGTGCGGGGCAACGTGCACGTACTTGACCGGGGCACCACCGTCGATCTTCACCGTCAGGGCCTCGGCCGAAGCCGCTTCAGCACCCTTCTTCTTGACCGGCTGGGCCACGTCGAAGGCGTACTTTTCCTGACCGAAGTCGGTGGTGATGATGCGCAGCGGACCGGCGGCTTCGAGGTTGTTGGCCTCCATCACGCGCTTGATCCATTCCTGGTTGTCGTGGATCGACTTGGTGATGGTTTCCTGACCGCGATCGACGTTGCCGGCGGTGACGACCAGCAGGTCTTCGGCCGGGACATCCACGATGGCCAGGTCGTTCAACGGGGCTTCGGCAGTGCGGTAGTCAACGTTCGGCACGGTGGCCAGCATGTTGGCCATGCGGCTCAGGCCCAGCTTCAGGTCATCGCCGATGTGGCGGCTGACGTACAGGCCGGCATAACGACCGAACAGGTTGAAGCCGTACTTGACGCTGTAGTCCTGCGTGATCTTGACGTTGCGGCCACCCTTGCCGGTCGGCTCGAGGGTGAAGCTGGTGGTCTTGTCGTGGCCCTTGCTCGGGTCCTCGATCGCGATCGCCACGTGCTTGTTCTGCTCGGACTCGGTGATCACCCAGCTACCCTGGCCCAGGGAGCTTTCCTTGGAGGCGTAGTCCAGGCGGGCACCCACGCCGGCCGCAGGGCCGGAGTGCTTCAGTTCAACGGCGGGATCGCGCAGCAGCAGCGGGTTCCAGTCCTTGAAGCGGCGCAGGCTGTTGACCGTGTCGAACACGATCGTCATCTTGCGGTTGGTCTCGATGCTTTCGGAAATATGGCGCTCGCCCGGCAGACATACGCCAATGATGACGAACAGGCCAGCCACGATCCCCAAGGCGATCAGGAACTCGATAATACGGGTCATTCAGGAGTCTCCGGGGCCGATCCCACGGCCGGGTTGATTGAAGCGAAGCGCCAATCCTAGCAGGCTTCGCGGGTGTTGTTGATCAGGATTGGCGCACCGGTTTCCATGCCGGCAGCGGTTTTGCATAGACAAGGAGCGGAAAGATAGCGCATCGCGGGTGTCAGCACGTAGGGGATGGGCGATATTTCTTTGCCGGATTCGGCGAAAAAGCCTCATCACCCCACCACATCCCTTGTGCCGCAAGCGTTTCGGCCATCCGTGAATGTTTTCGCCGAGCGCCTCAGACCAGTTGGAGTTCGAAGGCCTTCAACACCGCCCGGGTGCGGTCGCGCACGCCGAGCTTGGACAGGATGTTGGACACGTGGTTCTTGATGGTGCCCTCGGCCACGCCCAGGGAATTGGCGATCTCCTTGTTGGAGAAGCCACTGGCCATCAGCCGCAGGATCTCGGTCTCGCGGTCGGTCAGCGGATCGGGGCGGTCCAGGCTGACGAATTCGTTGCGCATGTGCTCCAGCCCGGACAGCAGGCGCTGGGTCACCGCCGGCTGCACCAGCGAGCCCCCGTCGGCCACCGTCCGGATCGCCCCGACCAGCTGCTCCAGGGTGACGTCCTTGAGCAGGTAGCCCTTGGCACCGGCCTTCAGCCCGGCCAGCACCAGCTGGTCGTCATCGAAGGTGGTCAGGATGATGGTGGGCGGCAACTGGTTCAGGCGCGACAGCATCTGCAGCGCTTCCAGCCCGGACATCACCGGCATGCGCATGTCCATCAGCACCACGTCGGGCCGTACCTGCGGGACCACCTCCACCGCCTGGCGGCCGTCGGCGGCCTCGGCGACCACCTCGATGCCATCGTCGAGCGCCAGCAGCGAGCGGATCCCCTGCCGCACCAGGGTTTGGTCGTCGACCAGGCAGACGCGAATCATCAACGCACTCCTTCCAGGATGGCACCCAGCATCAGCACTGGCACGCCGGGGACCGAGGCGCACAGGCGGAAGCCCTGTCCCCGGCGGGTTTCAATCTGCAGCTCTCCGCCGCATTGTTGCAGGCGTTCGCGCATCCCGCGCAAGCCATTGCCGACAACGATGCCGTCGGCCCCCACCCCGTCATCATGCGCCTGCAGCACCACCATGCCCGGCGCCTCCCGGCGCACGCGGATCCACAGGTTGCGGGCGTGCGCATGGCGCACGGCATTGGTGATGATTTCCTGGGTGCAGCGCAGCAGCACATGGGCGCGCTCGGGGTCTTCCACGCTCAGCGGTTCTTCGATGTCCAGGTGGATGGCCAGCGACGGCACCTGCTCGGTCAACGGGCGCAGGGCCGCAGCGAGGTCGATCGCGCCGCTGTCGCGCAGCTGGCTGACCGCCTCGCGCACATCGGTCAGCAGCAGCTTGGCCAGGGTATGGGCCTGGTGCACGTGCTCCTGGGCCTGGCCCTCGGTGATGTGGCCGGCCACTTCCAGGTTCAGGCTGAGCGCGGTGAGGTGGTGGCCGAGCAGGTCGTGCAGCTCGCGCGAGATGCGGGTGCGCTCGTTGACGCGCGCGCTCTCGGCCAGCAGCACGCGGGTGGCGCGCAGTTCGGTGTTGAGCCGGCGCTGTTCCTCGCGGGCGTCGGTCTGCTGCCGGGCAACCAGGCTGGTCACGAAGATGAACATGGAGAAGCCGCCATACAGCAGCGACTGCATCACCGCCTCGAACAGCGAGAACGGCAGAAACAGGTAGTAGACCGGGGCCACCGCGAGCTGGCTGAGCAGCAGCCAGATCACCCCCACCCGCGCCGGCAGCATCCACGGAATCACCCCGGCCGCCACCATCATCAGGATGCTGCCCAGGCCCGAGCCGCTGAGGAAGCTCACCCCCAGCGCCGAGACGGTCAGCAGGACCAGGATCGCGCGGTCGTACCAGGCCGAGTGCCCGCCGTGGCGCAGGCCACGGGTGAGCCACAGGTAGCCGCCGCCGAATGCCAGGTAGGCCACGAACAGCAGCACGGCGAACAGATCCACCCCGCCGCTGTGGCGGATCAGGGCTTCGTACTGGGAGTACACCAACGGCAAGCCGAGCATGACCCAGGTGAACAGGCCGGCCAGTCGCAGTACTCGGGTTTGGCTGAGGTATCCCAACATGGATGCATCTTAGGCTGAACCTGCGCCCCTGCACCCGGACATAAGTCATGGCCGCCGGCTCGCGGGGGGCGGCCACCCATGCAATAATCCGGCGCAGGGCCCCTCGATGGGCCGACCGCGTTACCCCACGGAGTCACAATGTCGATTGTCATCCGCGACGTGCGCGAGCACGAGCTCGATTCCGTCCTGGCCCTGAACAACAACGCCGGCCTGGCCATCCTGCCGCTGGATGCCGCGCGACTGCGTCTGTTCTACGAAACCGCTGAATATTTCCGCGTCGCCGAGCGCGACGGCAACCTGGCCGGTTTCCTGATCGGCTTCGGCAGCGAGAGCCAGCACGACAGCACCAACTTCGCCTGGTTCAAGCAGCACCTGGGCACCGGCTTCTTCTACATCGACCGCATCGTGGTCGCCAGCCGCCGTCGTGGCGGTGGCGTCGGTCGGGCGTTCTATGCCGATGCACAGAGCTACGCCGAGCTGCGCTACCCGCAGATGACCTGCGAGGTGTTCCTCGACCACGGCGCCGATGCCGCCCTGCTCTTCCACGGCAGCTTCGGCTTCCGCGAGGTCGGGCAGAACACCATGTCGCACGTGGACGTGCGCGCCAGCATGCTGCTCAAGGACCTGTGCAGTTACCAGTGGGTGCACGACACCTACGGCGACCAGCTGCCCGACGTGCCCTGGGTGGGCCATCGTCGCGAGCCGCTGCGCGCACAACGGCCGACGGGGACCTGATTGGTGGCAGCGAACATGGATTTTGAACAGGCCGGGGAACTGAAGATCGGCCAGGTCGGCATCGCCAACCTGCGCATCCGCACCCTCGACGTTGAACGTCTCACCCGTGAAATGCATGACCGCGTGGCACGCGCGCCCAAGCTGTTCGGGCGCGCCGCGGTGATCCTGGACTTCGGTGGCCTGAGCCAGATGCCCGACGTGACCACGGCCCGGGCGCTGCTCGACGGCCTGCGTGGCGCCGGCGTGCTGCCGGTGGCGCTGGCCTACGGCACCACCGAGACCGACCTGCTGTCCCAGCAGCTTGGCCTGCCTTTGCTGGCCAAGTTCCGCGCGCAGTACGAGCGCGCCGAGGCTGAACCCGTGGCCCCGCCGCCGGCACCGGAACCGCCGCGGCGCAGCCGTGCGGCGGCTGCCGCCACGCCGGCACCGGTTGCCGCACCGCCGGCCGGCGGTGCGCCGCAGCCCGGCCGCATGCAGACCAGCAATGTCCGTTCCGGCCAGCAGCTGTATGCCGAGAACTGCGACCTGACCGTGATGGCCACGGTTGGTGCCGGCGCGGAAGTCATCGCCGACGGCAGCATCCATATCTACGGTACGCTGCGGGGCCGCGCCCTGGCAGGTGCCCAAGGCAATACCACGGCGCGCATTTTCTGCCGTGATTTCCATGCTGAACTGGTCGCCATTGCCGGCCATTACAAGGTACTGGACGATGTGCCGGACAACCTGCGCGGCAAGGCCGTGCAGGTGTGGCTGGAACAGGACCAGATCAAGATCGCTGCGCTGGACTGATGCAGCCCCCAAAATATAAGAATCAGGAGAAGTCCTTTGGCTGAAATCATCGTAGTCACCTCCGGCAAAGGCGGCGTCGGCAAGACCACTACCAGCGCAAGCCTGGCCTGCGGCCTGGCGCGTCGTGGCAAGAAGGTGGCGGTGATCGACTTCGACGTCGGCCTGCGCAACCTCGACCTGATCATGGGCTGCGAGCGCCGCGTGGTGTACGACTTCGTCAATGTCGTGCACGGCGAAGCGACCCTCAAGCAGTCGCTGATCAAGGACAAGCGGTTCGACAACCTGTACGTGCTGGCTGCCTCGCAGACCCGCGACAAGGATGCGCTGACCCAGGAAGGCGTGGGCAAGGTGCTCAAGGACCTGGCCGCCGACGGCTTCGACTACATCATCTGCGACTCGCCGGCCGGCATCGAGAAGGGTGCGTTCCTGGCGATGTACTACGCCGACCGCGCGGTGGTGGTGGTGAATCCGGAAGTGTCGTCGGTGCGCGACTCCGACCGCATCATCGGCCTGCTGGATTCGAAGACGCACAAGGCCGAGTCCGGCCAGAACGTGCCGGCGTTCCTGCTGCTCACGCGCTACAGCCCGGTACGGGTGGAAAGTGGCGAGATGCTGAGCATCACCGACGTCGAGGAAGTGCTGGGCCTGAAGGCGATCGGCGTGGTGCCCGAATCGGGCGACGTGCTGAACGCGTCCAACAAGGGCGAGCCGGTGATCCTGGACCCCGAATCGGCGGCGGGTCAGGCCTACGAAGATGCGGTGGGCCGCATTCTCGGCGAAGAGCGTCCGATGCGCTTCACCACCGTGGAGAAGAAAGGCTTCTTCAGCAAGCTGTTCGGAGGGTAAGCATGGGACTGTTCGATTTCCTGAACCGGAAGAAGACCACTGCCGAAACGGCCAAGAACCGCCTGCAGATCATCATCGCGCAGGAACGCAGCCACCGTGGCGGCCCGGATTACCTGCCGCTGCTGCAGCGCGAGCTGCTGGAAGTGATCAAGAAGTACGTCAACATCGACGCCGACGCGGTCAGGGTGGACCTGGTCAAGGACGGCGAGCATGACGTACTGGATATCTCCGTGGCGCTGCCGGAAGGTCCGCAGCAGCCCTGACCGACAACGCCCCTTCCCTGCGGAAGGGGCGTACTTTGTTCATACCGCATGACCAACGTCGCCATCGACGCCGAGCCGCAGGTCACCTGCGTCGGCGACATCCATTTCGAGGACGCTGCCGCACTGCTGGCGGCGCACACACTGCGCCTGCATCGGGTCGAGGCGGGTGCGCCGATCCCGGGCAGCTACTGGGGCGAGCCCGAGGCGGGCATCATCGGCAGCGATGTGTACGTGCGCGACGACACGCCGGTGCACTCGATGCTGCACGAGGCCTGCCACCTGATCGTGCTGCCACCGGAGCGACGCGCGCTGGTGCACACGGATGCGACCGATTCGGTGCCCGAGGAAGACGCCACCTGCTACCTGCAGATCGTGCTGGCGGCGCAGTTGCCGGGCGTGGGCAGTAATCGGCTGATGGCCGACATGGATGCGTGGGGGTACACGTATCGGCTGGGGTCCACGAAGGCGTGGTTCGAGCAGGACGCGGAAGACGCCAAAGCCTGGCTGGTCGAACGCGGCCTCCTCCCCGCCTGAAGCACAGGTAGTGCCGGCCGCTGGCCGGCAATCGCATCCCCGTTCGTGCAAACCCCGGCGCTGCGCGCCGTCGCCCGACCAGCGGTCGGGCGCTACCAGAGCGTTTCGCACGGGTAGTGCCGGCCGCTGGCCGGCAATCGCATCCCGGCGGGTACAAACCCCGGCGCTGCGCGCCGCCGCCCGACCAGCGGTCGGGCGCTACCAAGGCGTTTAGCACAGGTAGTGCCGGCCGCTGGCCGGCAATCGCACCCCGGTCCGCGCAAACCCCGCCGCTGCGCGCCGTCGCCCGACCAGCGGTCGGGCGCTACCAGAGCGTTTCGCACAGGTAGTGCCGGCCGCTGGCCGGCAATCGCATCCCGGTGGGTGCAAACCCCGGCGCTGCGCGCCGTCGCCCGACCAGAGGTCGGGCGCTACCAGAGCGTTTGGTTGCCGCCGCGGAATGCCGCACAGGTAGTGCCGGCCGCTGGCCGGCAATCGCATCCCGGCGGGTGCAAACCCCGCCGCTGCGCGCCGCCGCCCGACCAGCGGTCGGGCGCTACCAGGACGTTTCGCACGAGTAGTGCCGGCCGCTGGCCGGCAATCGCATCCCGGCGGGTGCAAACCCCGGCGCTGCGCGCCGTCGCCCGACCAGCAGTCGGGCGCTACCAGGGCGTTTCGCACGGGTAGTGCCGGCCGCTGGCCGGCAATCGCATCCCGGCGGGTGCAAACCCCGCCGCTGCGCGCCGTCGCCCGACCAGCGGTCGGGCGCTACCAGGGCGTTTGGCACAGGTAGTGCCGGCCGCTGGCCGGCAATTGCATCCCGGCGAGTGCAAACCCCGCCGCTGCGCGCCGTCGCCCGACCAGCGGTCGGGCGCCACCAGGGCGCCTGGTCGCCGCCTACTGCCCTGCCAGCGCGCGCAGGGTGATGCCGACGATGTAGGCCAGGTACGTGCCGGTGGCATAGCCCATCGTACCGAGCAGTACGCCAACCGGGGCCAGCGACGGATGGAAGGCGCTCGCCACGACCGGTGCCGACGCCGGACCGCCGATGTTGGATTGCGAGCCGATCGCGAAGTAGAAGAACGGCACCTTCAGCACGATCGCCAGCGTCGACAGCAGCACGATGTGCACGGCGATCCAGATCAGGCCGAGCAGGAACAGCCACGGGCGTTCCAGCAGCGCGAGCAGGTCCATCTGCATGCCGATGCACGCGATCAGGAAATACAGCAGCAACGAACCGAGCTTGGAGGCACCGGCGCCTTCGAGGTTGCGGGCACGGGTGAAGCTCAGCGCCAGGCCGCAGGTGGTGGAGATGACCACGACCCACACGAACGGCGCGTCGAGGCTGAACTGCGAGGCCCAGCTGACATGGCCCTTGAACCAGGCCGATACCGGCCCGGCGATGGCATGCGACAGGCCGACGGTGCCGAAGGCGACCGCGATGATCAGCATCAGGTCGGTCAGGCTGGCCACGCGTTCGTGTTCGGCCTGGAACTTCTCGATGCGCACCTTCAGCGCATCGATCGCCGAGGTATCGGCCCCGCTGGCCGCGTCGATCTTCGACGCGTGGCCGGCCATGAAGATCAGCACCGCCATCCATACGTAGCCAACGCCGACATCGACCACGGCGAACTGCCCGAAGGTGGTCGCATTGACGTCGAACACCTCACGCATGGCCAGCATGTTGGCGCCGCCGCCGATCCAACTGCCGGCCAGTGCCGCCATGCCGGCCCAGGTGTCGCCGGCAACGGTGGACGGATGCAGCCACTTCATCAACAGGAAAGCGACCACTGCACCGAGCATGATGCTGAAGGAGGCACCGAGGTACATCGCGATGAGTTTCGGGCCCAGCCGCAGGATGCCCTTGATGTCCACCGCCAGGGTCAGCAGCACCAGCGCGGCGGGCAGCAGGACGTCGCGTGCGACCGGGTTGTACAGGCGCGTGTTCTGCCCGTCGATGAGGCCCACGGTGTTGTAGATGCCGGGGATCAGGTAGCACAGCAGCAGGGCCGGCACGACGGCGTAGAAGTGTTTCCACAGCCCGCGCGGGCGCGAGGCGGTCCAGAACACGGCGCCAAGGGTGGCGGCGATCAGGCCAAAGACGACGATGTCGTTCTGGATCAGGGGCATGAGGGCATCCCGGTAGTGCCGGCCGCTGGCCGGCAACCTCGCAGAGTCGATGGGGTTGCCGGCCAGCAGCCGGCACCAATGAAAAGCGCCACCCCGGAGGGCGGCGCTGCAATCGGCCTTATTCGCCGATGTGCTGCTTCAACCAGCCGTTGACGGTGTCGTGCCACTGCACGCTGTTCTGCGGCTTGAGCACCCAGTGGTTTTCGTCCGGGAAGTACAGGAACTTGGACTCGATCCCCTGGCGCTGTGCAGCGGTGAACGCGGCCAGACCCTGTTCAACCGGAATGCGGAAGTCGAGCTGGCCGTGGATCACCAGGATCGGCTTCTTCCACTCAGCAACATGGTTGACCGGGTTGAACTTCTCGTAGTTCGCGGCCTTCTGGTACGGCGTACCGCCCTGCTCCCACTCGGTGAACCACAGTTCCTCGGTGGCGTAGCCCATCATGCGCTGGTCGAACACGCCGTCATGGTTGACCAGGCACTTCCACGGCTCGTTCCAGTTGCCGGCGATCCAGTTGACCATGAAGCCGCCGTAGCTGGCGCCCAGCGCACACGCCTTGTCGCCGTTGAGGAACGGGTACTGCTTCTGCGCAGCCGCCCAGCCCTTCTGCAGGTCTTCCAGCGGGCGGTCGCCCCAATGCTGGCTGATCGCGTCGGTGAAGGCCTGGCCGTAGCCGGTGGACCCGTGGAAGTCGATCATCACCACGGCGTAGCCCTGGCCCGCGTAGGTCTGCGGGTTCCAGCGGTAGCTCCAGCCGTTGCCGAAGCTGCCCTGCGGGCCGCCGTGGATCAGGAACGCCACCGGGTAGGTCTTGCCTTCCTGGTAGTTGTACGGCTTGACCACGTAACCGTGCACGGTGTCGTTGTTCCAGCCCTTGAACTGGAACTGCTCGTAGTCGCCGAAGGCGACGTCGGGCAGCATCTGGCCGGCGCTCGGGGTGATCTCGCGCTCGTTGGCGCCATCAAAGGCCGCCACCACGATCTGGTCGCCGCTCTTGAGGCTGTTGCGGGTGTAGGCCAGGGTGGTACCGCCACGGGTGGGCGAACCGATGCTGCCGCCTTCGGCGATCACCGCGGCCTCGCCACTGTCGATATCGACCAGGAACAGGCGGTGTTCGCCCATGTCGTCGGCCGAGGTGTAGATGCCCTTGCCGTCGCCGGACAGCACGATCTCACCGGCCGAGCGGTCCCACTTCGGTGCGATCTCGCGGGTCTTGCCGGTGGCCACGTCCATCGCCATCAGGCCGAAGCGGTCGGCTTCGAAGCCCGGGCGCTTCATGGCGCGGTAGTACAGGGTCTTGCCGTCGTCGCTGAACACCGGGCCGGCATCCCAGGCCGGGTTGGCGGCGGTGAGGTTCACCGGCGCCTGCTTGCCGTCGGCGTCCAGGCGGTACAGGTCGAAGTTGGTGGACCACGGCTCCTGCTTGCCGGCCACGCGGATCGCGGCGACCACGGACGTGCCGTCCGGGGACCAGGTGAAGTCGTCATTGCCACCGAACGGCTTGGACGGCGCATCGCCGTCGAGCGTGGCGCTGATCGCCGAGGCGCCCTTCACCGCAGCGCCCTTGGCTGCCGGCAGCGGCGCCACGAACAGCGTGTTGCGGCGACCATCGTTCCAGGTGTCCCAATGGCGCACGAACAGGTTGTCGAAGACTTCGCCGGTGTTCTTGCGCGCCTTGTGCGCGTCCAGCTTCTTGCTGGTGCAGGCCAGGTCCGAGCCGCAGGCCTGGAACACGCCGCTGCTGAAGGCCACGCGGTCGCCCTGCGGGGACACGTGGTAGCTGTCCACATCGACCGGGAAATCGGTGAGCTGGCGCGGCGTGCCGCCGGCGGTCGGCATGGCATACAGCTGCTGGCTGCCGCCCTTGGCGCTCAGGAAGTACACGGTCTGGCCGTCACCGGACAGCGCGGCGGAGTTGACGTTCCAGCCGGCCGGGGTCAGCGGCTTCGGCGGTGCGGCGTCACGGGTGCGCAGATCGCGGATGTACAGACCGGTGCTGGCCTTGCTGTCCGTACCGACCACGCGCTTGGCGAACACGACCTTGCCGCCGTCGGCGGTCAGCAGCGGGGCCGAGACCCGATCCAGCGCGATCATGTCGCGCACATCCAGGCCGCGCGTGGCTGCCAGCGACGGCATCGCGGTCAGCAGGCACAACGGCAGCAGGGCGTAACGAAGTTTCATCGGGGTCTCCGCGGGACGGCAAAACGCCGATGGTAAAGGCGGTGCCCGGCCAGACGCAAAGGCCACAGGTCATGGGCTTGGCCAGATCCGGCAAACCCGTGGGGGCACGCGTTGCGCGCGACCCCGTGCGGGGGAGCCGGGCCCTGCCCGGCTCCCTCCAGGATGGCTTACACGTTGCCGACGGCGCGCTTGCCGGTGCGGTAGATCAGCCAGCCAACCAGGAACAGCACGGCCAGGCCGATCCACTGGGCGCCCGGCAGGTGGAACGGCAGCGCCAGCACGTCGGCGCGGCTGCTGAGCACGATGGGAACCGCAATGGCGATACCCATCAGGGCTTCACCGGTGATCAGGCCAGCGGCAAACAGCACGCCCGGCTTGTGCACGCGGTCGCGGCCTTCTTCGTCGTCGCCGCGCACCTTGTGGAAGCGCTCCACCAGATAGGCGATCAGACCGCCCAGGAAGATGGGCACCATCAGCTCCAGCGGCAGGTAGATACCGATCGCGGCGGCCAGCACCGGCACGCGGAAGCGGGCGTTGCGCGACTTCAGCCAGCTGTCGAAGGCGATGATCGCCGCGCCAACCACGGCACCGATGCCGATGAAGGTCCACGGCAGTTCGCCGCCGAACAGGCCCTTGGCCACCGACGCCATCAGGTTTGCCTGCGGCGCCGCCAGCGCATTGGGGTGCAGCTCGGACTTGACGCCGATGCCGTAGGCGGTGGCCAGCAGGTTCAGCACCGGGGCCATGATCAGGGCGCAGGAGAACGCGCCGATGCCCAGCATCAGCTGCTGCTTCCACGGGGTGGCGCCGACGATGTAACCGGCCTTGAGATCCTGCAGGTTGTCACCGCCGACCGCCGCCGCGCAGCACACCACGGCACCGATCATGATCGCGGCCACGGCACCCAGCGGGGCCCCGCCAACGCCGACCGGCTTGAGGCCGTCGGCGCCCAGCAGCACCACCAGCACCGCCGAGGCGAACAGGATGGTGGAGATGGTGATGCCCGAGACCGGGTTGTTGGACGAACCGATCAGGCCGGCCAGGTAGGCCGAGACCGAGACGAACAGGAAGCCCGCGGCGATCATGATCAGGGTCATCGGGATCGACACGTGCCACTGGCCCACGATGGCCTGGTACAGCGCCAGCAGCGGCAGGGTGAACACCACCAGGGCCACCAGCATCCACTTCATCGGCAGGTCGCGCTCGGTGTGCGCCAGCGCCGGGCCACCGCTCTTGCGGGCAGCGGCGAAGCCGCTCTTGACGCCATTGAGCAGCGACTTGCGCAGCGAGATCAGGGTCCAGACGCCGCCGATCAGCATGGCGCCCACGCCCAGGTAACGCATTTTCGCGCCCCAGATGGCGAATGCCGCCTCGGTCGAGCCGGCCGTGGCGATCGATGCCGCCAGCGCCGGATCGGTGTTCATGAAGAACGCCTGGTACAGCGGAATGGCGATGTGCCAGGTCAGGATCGAGCCGGACACCACCACGATGCCGACATTCAGACCGACGATGTACCCCACGCCGAGCAGCGCCGGGGACAGGTTGGTGCCGATGAAGGCGGTGATCTTCGAGCTGCCCACGTAGGCCGAGGTGGCCCAGGCATCCGGGATCAGGCGCAGACCGCTTTCGGCCGCCAGCTTCACGAAGGCGCCGATCACGGCCGACACGGCGAGGATCTTCAGGCCCGGGCCCGGGTTCTCACCGGCCTTGAGCACTTCGGCGGCCGCCTTGCCTTCCGGGAAGGGCAGCGGATCTTCGACGATCATCGACCGGCGCAGCGGCACGGAGAACAGCACGCCCAGCAGGCCACCCAGACCGGCGATGCCCAGCACCCACCAGTACTTGAAGTCCGGCCAGTAGCCCATGATCACCAGCGCGGGGATGGTGAAGATCACACCGGCGGCGATCGACGAGCCGGCCGAAGCGCCGGTCTGGACGATGTTGTTCTCAAGGATGGTGCCGCCGCCGAGCAGGCGCAGCACGCCCATCGAAATGACGGCCGCGGGAATCGCGGTGGCGATGGTCAGGCCTGCGAACAGACCCAGGTAGGCGTTGGCCGCCGACAGGATCACCGCCAGCACGATGGCAAGCACCACCGCGCGGAAAGTGAGCTGTTTGGGCGCAGCGTCGTTGTTCATGGAAGCCCCTGCTGGCAAAAAATCTGGTCCACGCTAGCGTTCATGTCCGGGCAAGTCCAGTGTGAAACGTGCTGCAACACGCATGACTCGCGGTGGTCACAACGATAGGGCGGCCGCACCGCCGCCATCCCGCCCGGATCGGCAAGGCCCGGCGACAGGCCCCACCACTTCGTTATGTTATATCCTATCGCGCCACTCCTCTGGCGTTGCCGTGACCGCTCCCCTCGCCTCCCGCCTCACCTCCATCGACCAGCTGCGCGGCACGGTCATCGTGCTGATGCTGCTGGACCACGTCCGTGAAACGTTCTACCTGCACCACCAGGTGCCGGACCCGATGCTCGTGGACCAGACCGAACCGGCGCTGTTCGTCAGCCGCCTGCTCGCCCACCTGTGCGCCCCCGTGTTCGTGCTGCTTACCGGGCTGTCGGCCTGGCTGTATGGCAGCACGAAGGCCGATGGCCGGCGTGCGACGAGCGCGTTCCTGCTCAAGCGCGGCCTGTTCCTGGTGGCGCTGGAGCTGCTGGTGGTCAACTTCGCCTGGACGCTGCAGTTCCCACCCAGCGTGATCTACCTGCAGGTGATCTGGGCGATCGGCCTGAGCATGATCGCCCTGGCCGGGATGCTGTGGTTGCCGCGTGGCGTGCTGGCAGCGCTCGCGCTGGTGCTGATCGCCGGGCACAACCTGCTCGACGGTGTCCGGGTGAGTGGCGATGGGCCACTGGCGATCCTGTGGAAGGTGCTGCACCAGCGCGACTGGATCGTGCTGGGCGAGCACCTGCGCCTGCGCACCTCCTACCCGGTGCTGCCGTGGATCGGCGTGATCGCCCTGGGCTACGTGCTCGGGCCGTGGTTCGCGCGCGGCGGGGAGCCGGCGCAGCGCCAGCGCCGGCTGGTGATGGCCGGCGGCGGCGCGCTGCTCGGGTTCGTGCTGCTGCGTGTGGCCAACGTCTACGGCGACAGCCCGTGGCAGGCGCTCGGCACCGCCGGGGCGACGCTGATGAGCGTCTTCAACGTCACCAAGTACCCGCCTTCCCTGCTGTTCCTGCTGCTGACGCTGGGCGTGGGGCTGTTGCTGCTGCGCCTGTACGAGCGGCCGGCCGTAGCCCGTGTGCTGGCCCCGCTGGCCGACATCGGTGCCGCGCCGATGTTCTTCTACCTGCTTCACCTGTACGTGCTGAAGCTGCTGTACGTGCTCGCCGAGGCGTACTGGGGGCCAACCCACGGGGCGTATGTCGGCGTGGACCATGTGGCCACGCTGTGGGCGCTGACCGCGGTGCTGGCCCTCGCGCTGTACTGGCCCACCCGGGCGTTCGCGCGGTTGAAGGCGCGGCGGCGGGATCTGGCGTGGTTGCGGTATCTGTGAGCAGGGCGTGCCGACCGACGGTCGGCACCCACCCACCGTAGCAATGGCCCGAACGGGTGCCGGCAACTGCGCAGCACAGGGGGCATAATCGCCGCCTGTCTGCTGCCTGCCCGCCCATGACCGCCATTGCCCTGCCCGCCTCCGACGACTTCCTCGGCCATCCCAAAGGCGTCTACGTCTGCTTCTTCACCGAGATGTGGGAGCGCTTTTCGTTCTACGGCATGAAGGCGCTGCTGCTGCTGTACCTCACCAAGTACCACCTGTTCGGCGACAAGGCCGGGCTCGACCTGCTCGGCGCGTACGGTGGTCTGGTGTACTGCATCCCCGTATTCGGCGGCCTGCTGGCCGATCGCTGGCTGGGCATGCGCAAGGCGGTGGTGTTCGGCGGCGTGCTGCTGGTGCTCGGTCACCTCGGCATGGCCTTCGAAGGCCATGCCGCCACCCGCGTCGACGGCCAGATCGTGCGCGATGACGCCGCGCTGGGCATCACCTACCTGTCGCTGGCGCTGATCATCATGGGCGTGGGCTTCCTCAAGCCCAACATCTCCACCATCGTCGGCAAGCTCTACCCGGAAAACGACCCGCGCCGCGATTCGGGCTTCTCGCTGTTCTACGCCGGCATCAACCTCGGCGCACTGTTCGCCTCGCTGGTGTGCGGCTTCCTCGGCGAAGCCTACGGCTGGAAGTACGGCTTCGGCGCTGCCGGCATCGGCATGGTGATCGGGCTGGCCATGTTCCTGTGGGGCCAGAAGTATCTGCAGGGCCACGCCGAGCCGTCCGATGCCCCGGCGCTGCGCCAGCGCGTGCTGGGCATCCGCCGCGAATGGCTGATCTATGCGGTGGCGGTGCTCGGCGTGATCCCGGTGGCCGCGCTGATGTGGGCCGCCGCAAACGGCGCCTTCGCCCTCGGCGGTGAAATCAGCCTGGCGTTGATGCTGATGATCGTGGTGCTGGGCGGCGTGCTGGTGTGGTTCGCCTGGTTCACCGGCACCCGCTGCACGCCGGTGCAGCGCCAGCAGATGATCGCGCTGATGGCGCTGATCTTCATGGCCCTGGTGTTCTTCACCCTGTACGAGCAGACCTACGGCTCGTGGGTGACCTTCACCGACCGCCTGCTCACCAAGGACCTGGTGCCCGCGCTGGTGATCCAGGGCGGCACCCCGCTGCCGTGGTCGATCGCCTCGCTGCTGCTGGCGCCGCTGGGCTTCGTGGTGGCCGCGCGTCTGTCCGAACGCAACCCGGCCTCGGCCGCGCCGCGCACCCTGTTCATCGCCATCGTCGCGCTGATGCTGGTGATGCTGATCCGCGACTGCCTGGTGATTCCGCAGACCGCCGGTTCGCTGACCTATCTCGGTGGCCTGTTCCTGGTGGTGCTGGCGCCGCTGTTCGCCATGCTCTGGGCCTGGCTGGACCGACGCCGCATGGACCCGTCCAAGCCGGTCAAATCCTCGTTCGGCCTGGTCTTCGCCGCGCTCTCGTTCGTGCCGCTGGCGCTGGCCGCGCAGCAGGTGGGCGCGAGCGGGCAGATGGCCAGCGTGTGGTGGCTGGTGCTGGCCTACCTGATCCTGGAGATCGGCGAAATGTGCCTGTCGCCGGTCGGCCTGTCGGCGGTCACCCAGTTGGCCGCGCCGCGCGTGGTCAGCCTGATGATGGGCACCTGGTTCCTCGCCACTGCGTTCTCCGAAACCCTCGCCGCGCTGTTCGGCAAGCTCGCCGCGATCGAGGTGCCCGAAGGCGAAACGATGAACATCGCGAGCGCTGCCGCCAGCTACGAGCATCTGTTCTGGCTGCTGATGTGGATCGGCCTGGGCTGTGCGGCGGTGGCGCTGCTGTGCTCGCCGCTGCTGAAGAAGATGATGCACGGGGTGAAGTAACCCGGCATCGCAACGCACCTGCACAACGGCACCCACGCGGTGCCGTTGTGCGTTTTACACGCGGCGAGTTAGCAGCAACACATAAACGTTTCCTAACACCATACGACCCGGTCACATTCTGGGTTTTTCGTATTTGTTTCAAATACAGCCTCCGGCGTTGTCACGACCATGACGCTCCTTCACCGCCCTCGCGCGGTCGGAGCGGTGTCGCGACCGGCACCCGCTCCGTCTTTCCTCGTCCTGCACCTACGACTGGAGCTGCCCATGCGCCGTACCGTTCTCTTCCACCACCCGCTCGCCGCGACGATTGCCCTCGCCCTGTGCGGCGTGCCTGCGGTGCCTGCCCACGCGGACACCGCGGCACAGTGCGATACCGTCGGCGACACCGACTGCGAGACGGCGCAGGCCAGCGGCCGAGGCGGCCTGTCGGCGTGGTGGATCGGCGGCATCGTCGCCGTGGCAGCAGGTGCGGCGGGCGCTGCCGGCGGCGGCGGTAGCAACGGCGGCGGCAATGGCGGTGGGAACGGCGGCGGCGGTCCCGTCCCCGGCCAGGAAGGCGGCCAGTTCGGCGATCGCCAGACCCTGGTGGCGGCTGGCGGTGAGTCCCAATGGAATCAGCCGGTGGACACCCGCATCATCGGCAACGCACGCAACGACGGCCACTTGGATCTGAATGCCGGCAGCCTCACGGTGCGCAGCAACGGTCATCTGCACAACCACGGTACGCTGCGCGTCGGCGAGGCCGCGCGCCTGGTGATCGAGCGCGATGGCGACCTCGACAACCGTGGCCAGCTCGACCTGCGCGGCAGCCTGCATCTGCAGGCCGATGCCAGCCTGGAGAATTTCGGCCGCCTGTCGGCGCAGGGTGCACGCATCACCCTGGACGGCGATGCGGAGATCGACAACCACGGCGACATGCAGTTGCGCGACACACTGGTGGTGCTGCAGGGCGACAGCGATTTCGACAACGGCGAGCGCCAGCGCCCCGCGCGGCTGGTCGTGGACGGCGGCGGGTTCGTGCTGGGCGGTGCCGCCGGGTTCGAGAATCACGGCACCCTCCACGCCAGTGGCGCGCTGAACCAGGGCAGCCTGATCCACGCCACCACCGCGCGCGTCGGCAATGACCGCGACACCATCGAAGCGTTCAACAACCACGGCAGCATCGTGCTCGATGCCGATGCACGGGTGCTCACCCTGCTCGCTGACACCCACGCCAGCACCGGCATCAACCGGGCGGGCGGACAGATCACCAGCCACGCCCGCAACCACGCGGCCCTGCATGCCGAAGGCGCATCGGCGACGCTGCTCAACCAGGGCACCCTCACCGTTACCGGTGATCAGGCCGTGGCCATGTCCGGCGCGCGCGGCGCCACCCTGATCAACGACGGCACGATCAACCTCGGCATCGCCGGTGCGGCCAACGGCCAGCACCTGGTGGCGATGCGTTCGGATGGCACGGCCACGCTCAACAACCGCCGCGGTGGCGTGATCAATATTCACGCCGACCATTCGCATGCCTTCCAGGTTGCGGGCGGCGGCAGCGGACGGCTGATCAACAACGGCCAGGTCAATGTGTATGGCATCGGCAGTGGCATCAACGCCGATGCCGCCACCGCCGCGGCCAACCGGCCCGGTGCCGACCTGGGCTGGCAGGCGCCTCGCGGCATCAGCGGCTACACCGTGGGCACCAACGCCGATGGCAGCGCCGGGCGCATGGTGCTGCACCAGGGCGGCCACCTGGCCGACGTCGCGGTGGACACCGGCTTCACCCGCGGCACCGCCGCGTCGCAGGTCCACCTGCAGGGTGTGTTTACCGGGGCCGACAGCGGCGAAGACAACATCCGCAGCGCGACGGTGGTGTGGCGCGCCCAGGCCGAGCGCGATGCCAGCGGCACTGTCGATGTGGTGATGACCCGCAATGACTACCGCGCGCTGGCCGATGCGTCGGTCCAGGGTGTGGCTGCAGCGCTGGAAGCCGGCTATGGCAACACGGCGCTGTTCCACAGTCTGGAAGTGGCCGACACAGCCGAGTTCAACCGCGCCCTGCACCAGCTGTCCGGTGGGCAGGTGATGGCGGCAAACCAGCGCCTGGCCGCCAACGGCGAGGCGTTCTGGTCGAGCCTGGCACGCAGCGCGCCGACCGACGGTCACCGCCTGCTGGCATTCGGGCCGGGGGCTGAAACCCGCTACGGCGTGCAGGGCGTGGGCACCGGCCTGCAGTTGGCGGTACCGATGCAGGGCGGCCGCCAGTTGCAGATGATGACCGGCCTGCTCAGCGCGGATGCCGCACACGACGGCGGGCAGACGCGCAGCCAGTCGCGCTTCGCCGGCGTCGGCATCGGCCAGTCGCTGGGCGCGTTCCGCCTCCAGCACACCCTCGGCAACGAGTGGCATCGGATGGACGGTCAACGACAGCTCCAGTGGGGTGCTACGCACACGACGGCGCACAGCCAGCGCGCGCTCTCGCGGACCCGCATCGGCAGCACGCTGAGCCGCGATCTGGTGACGTCCGCCCTGCACTGGCAACCGCGGCTCGGGGTCACCGCGTTCCACACCCGCGAGGCCGCCTTCCACGAGCACGGCGCGGATGCATTCGGGTTGTCGGTGGGCGCCGGCACGCGACGTGGCGTGCAGTGGGAAGCCGGCACGGGCGCGCAGGCGCGGGTCGGTTCGGCGTGGACAGTGCGTGGCGACGCGGCCTTGATCGGTTCCGTCAAAGAACACACCCGCGGTCGCCTGGCGTATCTGCAGGGCGCGGAGGGCCACGCATTCGAGCTGCCGGGCAGCACGTCGGGCGTGGACTACCGGGTGATGATCGGCGCGGACTACCGTCGCCAGCGCCTGGCGCTGGGCGGGGCGGTTCTGGCGCAGCGCCTGCTGGGCACTCCCGACACCCAGGCGCAGATGCACCTCAACTACGTGTTCTGATCCCGCCGGACGATGGCGCGTAGGCGCCATCGTCCGCCGTGCCGGCTCAGGGTTGCGCGGCTGCCGTCGGTGCCGTGGCGGTTTGGCCGCCCAGGCTGCGCGACAGGAAGGCAAGCAGCTTGGTGTAGTACTCGCGGCGGTGGTCGTCGGTGTAGAAGCCGTGGCCTTCGGTGGGGTAGTACAACGACTCCACCGGAACCCCGGCCTTCTGCAACGCCGCTTCCATGCGCTTGGTGTGCTGGATCGGGGCGCGTTCGTCCTGGCCGCCGGCCGCCAGGAACACCGGCACCTTGATGCGGTCGGCCAGGTTGACCGGCGACACCGCTGCCAGGTCGCCACGTTCGCCGATCCACTCCTTCAGGTAGGTCTCGCCCGAGCGCCGCCCCTGGATGTCGCCGGTGGTATGCATCATCGGCAGGTCGTACACGCCCACGTAGCCGGCCGCGCAACGGTACAGCGTGGGTTCCTTGGCCACGCCCATCAGTGCTGCGTAACCGCCGTAGCTGGCGCCGTAGATGCAGATCTTCGACCCGTCGGCGATGCCCTGCTCCACTGCCCAGCGGGTGGCGTCGGTCACGTCGTCCTGCATCGTGCCGCCCCACTGGCGCGCGCCGGCCTGCTCGTGGGCACGGCCGTAGTTGCCCGAGCCCCGGAAGTTGACCTGCAGCACCGCGTAACCGGCGGCGGCCAGCAGCTGGTTTTCGCTGTCGTAGCGGCCATCGTCATAGACATCGAACGGACCGCCATGCGGCACCACCACCATCGGCAGGCGCTTGCCTTCGCTGCCCTTGGGCACGGTCACGTAGCCGTGCAGCGGCAGACCGTCGCGCGCCTTCAGCGCGATCGGGCGCACCACCGCGGCCGCTTCCGGGTCGATCCAGTCGCTGCGGCTCAGCAGGTGTTCGGCATTCTTGGCGACGGTGTCGAACAGGAAGAAGTCGCCCGGATTGCGGCCGGACCAGACTTCCAGCAGCAGGCGCTTGCCGTCGCGGGTGGACGAGGTGACATACACCGCCTCGCCGCCGAAGGCCGCTTCGAGGCTGCGGTGCATGCGTGCGTCGGCGGATTTCTCGTCGAAGAAGCGCGTCCGCGGGGTATCGCCCATGAACAGCGCACCGACCGGAATCGAGGTGCCCTGCCGGTAGATCACCCGTGCCGGGTCCACGACGGGATCGGAGAGCACGGGCAGGCGTTCGCCGCTGGCCGGGTTCCACGAGACGAACGTCGCTGGCCCGCGCGGCTGCTCCACGATCAGGTACGCCAGCGCGCCATCGGTGGAGAACCCGACCGGCCGTTCAATGCGCCCTGTGTCGTTCTCGTCGTTGAGCAGCGTCCAGTCGCTGCCGCCCGCGGCGCGGTAGTACAGCTTGTTGACGTTGTCGCCGCCGGCCCCATAGGCAAAACGCACCTCGCCCTGCGGGTCGGTCGCAAAGCGCGCGCGCTGCACCGGGGCGCGCGCGGCCACCTGGCGATGGCCGGTGACCACGTCCAGGCGCTCGGCGCGGGTGAAGGGGTCGGCGGAGAACGGCCACGTGGTGACCAGCACGCCGCGCGGATCGTTGGGCAGATCGTCGGCCAGGAACGCGGCTACCGCGTCGCCCTTCTTCGGCTGGATGCGCGATCCCTGCCGTGCGGCCACGCGATAGCCGATCAGCAGCTCGCCCCGGCCGCCGTTGGCGTTCATGGCGAACAGCTCACCGGTAGGGCGCGGCGCATCGTGCGAGCCGAACTTTTCGGCCAGGCCGATCACCACGCGGTCGTCGCTGGCCCAGTGGAAGTCGGACGCATGGTTGTCGCGCGGCGGCACGAACGAACCGGTCAGGCGACCTTCCACGCGGTGCATGATCGCCAGCGCGGTGCGGTCTTCCATCGGCACCGCGGCCGCGAAGTAGTCGCCCGACGGCGAAATCTTGATGCTGGTGAATTTGTCGCGGCGCAGGTAGTGATCCAGATCCACCGCGGTGGCCTGCCCGGCCAGGGTCATGCAGACGGCCAGTGCCGTCAGGGTCAACGTACGCATTCTTCCCCCTTGCTGCCGGACGGCGTGTCCGGCAGGTAACGATGTTCCGGAGCACGGTGGCCCCGGTGTGGCGCGGCAGCGGGCGATGCCGCCGCCGCAGGTGTGGTGGTCAGGGCGCCTTGCCCTTGCCGGCCGGTGTGGTGGTGGCCGTGGCACCGCCGAGGCTGCGCGACAGGAACGCCAGCAACCGGGTGTAGTACTCGGTGCGGTGCTCCTGGGTGTAGAACCCATGCCCTTCGGTCGGGTAGTACAGCGATTCCACCGGTACGCCGGCCTTCTTCAGGGCGGCTTCCATGCGCTTGGTGTGCTCGATCGGCGCGCGCTCGTCCTTGCCGCCAGCGGCCAGGAACACCGGCACCTTGATGCTGTCGGCCAGGTTGACCGGCGAGCGGTCGGCCAGGTCCTTCGGGCGGCCCATCCACTCGCGCAGGTAGTTCAGGCCGAACTCGGTCTTCTGCACGTCGCCGCGCGCGTACATCATCGGCAGGTCGTAGACGCCCACATAGCCTGCCGCGCACCGATACAGACCGGGCTCGCGCACCGGCCCCATCATGGCCGCGTAGGCGCCATAGCTGGCGCCGTAGATGCAGATGCGGTCCTTGTCGGCCACGCCCTGCGCGATCGCCCAGCGCGTGGCATCGGTGACGTCGTCCTGCATGGCCATGCCCCACTGCAGACGGCCGGCCTCGGTATGTGCGCGCCCATAGTTGGACGAGCCGCGGAAGTTGATCTGCATGACCGCGTAGCCGGCGGCGGCCAGCAGCTGCGACTCGGTGTCGTAGTCGCCGGGGTCGAACACGCCGATGGGCCCGCCGTGCGGCACCACCACCATCGGCAGGTTGCGCCCGTCGCTGCCGTGCGGCAGCGTGAGGAACCCATGCAGCGGCAGGCCGTCGCGGGCCTTGAAGGCGACCGGCCGTACCTCCGCGCTCTTGGTCGCGTCGATCCAGTGGCTGCGACTGGCCAGGTGCGCGGCGTTCTTGCGGGCGGTATCGAACAGGAAGAAGTCGCCGGGATTGCGCCCGGACCAGGTTTCCAGCAGCAGCTTGCCGCCATCGCGGGTGCTGGAGGTGATGTAGACCGACCCACCCAGCGCGGCCTCCAGGCTGCGGTACTGCCGCGCCGTGGCCGAGGTGTCGTCGAAGAACGCGGCGCGGGGCGTATCGCCGAGGTACAGCGCGCCCACCGGGATGCGGGTGCCGGGCTGGCGGATGATCCTGTGCGGGTCCACCACCGCATCGCGCAACAGGGTCCGGCGCTCATTGGTCTCCGGATCCCAGCTGACGATCGCATCCGGCCCGCTGGCCTGTTCAACCTGCAGGTAGGCCAGACGGCCATCGGCCGAGAAGCCCAGCGGCACCTCGGTGCGGCCGCTCACGTTCTGGCTGTTGATCAGCGACCACTCGCCGCCAGGGGCGCGGTAATACAGCTTGTTGACGCGGTCGTTCGCAGCGCCCAGCGCGAAGCGGACCTCACCCTGGTTGTCGGTGGTGAAGCTGCCGCGCTGCACCGGCGAGCGGACCACCATCGTGCGCCGGCCGCTGAGCACGTCCATGCGCTCGACCTGCGGATAGGGCTCGTCGCTGAAGGGCCACACCTCGATCAGTGCATACCGGTCGTCGTCGGGCAGGTCGTCGGCCATGTAGGCGGCCACATCGCCCGCCTTCTTGACCTTGATGTAGGTGCCCTGGCCTTCCTGCACCCGGTAACCGACCAGCAGCTCGGCGCGCTTGCCATCGGCATTGATGCCGAACAGCTCGCCGGTAGGCTGCGGCGCATCGCGCGCGCCGAGTTTCTGGGCCAGGCCGACCACGATCCGCTCGTTGCTGACCCAGTTGACGGTATGGGCATGGTTGTTCCTGGGCGGCCTGAAATTGCCCACCATCTCCATGCCGGGCAGGCGCAGGATCGCCACCGCGGTGGCATCTTCCAGCGGTATCGTTGCGGCGATGTAGTCGCCTCCCGGCGATATCTGGATGTCCTCGAAACTCTGCTGCCGCAGATAGCGGTCCAGCTCCACCGCCCCGGCCTGCGCCGACAGCGCCGCACACACCACCGCCAGCATGGCGGCCCACCTGATCCTGCTCATCCATCCCCCCCGGGCTACCGGACTTCATGTCCAAGTGCCCGATTCTAGGCGGAAGGTGGGGTCGGGAACCAGTGCGGAACGCACAAAGAAAAATGGCACCGCGAACGGTGCCATTTAAGGTATGCATCGATGGAGAGAGGTATCAATGCATACCGCGGAACGCGAGGGTCAGCGCCAGGATCGACAGGATCACCGCGATGGTGCCGTCGAGGATGCGCCAGGTCTTCGGCTTGGTGAACAACGGCGCGAGCAGGCGCGCGCCGAGCCCCTGTGCGGTCAGCCACAGGCAGCTGGCGGTGACCACGCCGGCGGCGAAGGCCATGCGCGAACTACCGAAGTTCTCGGCGATCGAACCGATCACCATCATGTCCAGCCAGAAGTGCGGGTTGATCAGCGAGAAGCCGACCGCCGACATCAGCACGGCGCGGCGCGAGGTGTCACCGCCGTCATCCATGTCCATGCCGCCGCCACCGCCGGCCAGCGCGCGGCGCGCCGACTGCCACGCATACCAGGCCAGGAACGCCACGCCGCCCCACAGCACGGCGGTGGTCAGCCACGGCAGCGCCTGGGTCAGGGTGCGCAGGCCGGCGACGCTGGCGAAAATGAAGGCGGCGTCGATCGCCGCGCAGGTCGCCACGACCGGCACGATGTGCTTGCGCAGGATGCCCTGGCGCAGGATGAAGGCGCTCTGCGCGCCGACGACGGCGAACAGACCAATGCCGGTGGCGGCGCCGCTGAACCATGCGGCGAGCCCGGCGCTGCCGGAAATGATGGAGAACATGGGAGACCACCTGTGTTGCGGGGGGCGGTGCCTCGCCAAGGCGTACAGCACCGGATGGCGCGTATTGTCGCGCCGCAACATGGAAAAGTAGAGCTAAACTTACTTAACCACCTTTAGCCAGGCTTAAGACCATGCGGATCGACCATGCCCAGCTCCGCGCGCTTGCCGCCGTCGTCCGCGAAGGCAGTTTCGAGCGTGCCGCGCAGTCGCTCAATGTCACCGCCTCGGCGGTCTCCCAGCGGATCAAGGCGCTGGAGGACCGGGTCGGCAGGCTGCTGGTCAAGCGCTCCTCCCCGGCGGTGGCCACCCCGGAAGGCCAGGTGCTGGTGCAGTTGGCCGAGCAGACCGCGCTGCTCGAGCACGACGCCCTGCACCGCATGGGCATCGCCGACGAGGACCTGCCGCACGCCAGCATCCCGGTGGCGGTCAACCACGACAGCCTGGAAACCTGGTTCCCCGAGGCCGCGCGCAGCTTCGCCGCGCAGACCGGCACCACCCTGGACCTGCGCCTGGAAGACCAGGACCACACCGTTGCCCTGCTCCGCCAGGGTGCGGTGCTGGGCGCGGTGACCACGCTGGACGAACCGGTGCAGGGCTGCCAGATCCACGCGCTGGGCAGCATCCGCTACGCGGCCACCTGCACCCCGGCCTTCCATGCGCAGCACTTCGCCAAGGGGGTCAACGCGCAGTCGCTGGCGCAGGCCCCGGTGCTGGTGTTCAACCGCAAGGACGACCTGCAGGCGCGCTTCGCCCGGCGCCTGGCCGGCGAGGACCTGCCGCTGACGGCACCGACCTGGTGGATTCCCTCGACCCGTGCGTTCGTGCAGGCCAACCTCGGCGGGCTGGGCTGGACGATGAACCCGCTGCCGCTGGTCAAGCGCCACCTGGAAGCGGGTCGGCTGGTGCTGATGAAACAACGCGCGTGGGAAGACGTGCCGCTGTACTGGCAGCACTGGAAAGGCGATGTGCAGACGATGGCCCTGCTGACCCGCGCGGTGCTGGGGGCCTCGGCCACGCTGATCCGCCGGAAGCGCTGACGGTGGTCACGCGCCCCTGACCGGCAGGCGGGCAGCATCGGCCCATTCCCGCCAGGGGCACGTCGATGGACACCGATCCGGTCTTCCTGCACATCCGCGTGGTGCTCAGCATCATCCTCGGCCTGAGCATCACCACGCTGCTGCGCGGCCTGGCCTCGATCATCGAGCACCCGCAGCACCGTGGCGGGTCGTGGATCCACCTGTGCTGGGTCGTGTGGGCGCTGGTGTCGGTGGTGACGTTCTGGTGGTGGGAATTCCGCCTGATCGAGGTGCGGCACTGGACCTTCGGCACCTATGTGTTCGTGATCGGCTACTGCGCGGCCTGGTACATGCTGTGCGTGCTGCTGTTCCCCGACGACGTGCGCGAGTTCGGCAGCCTGGAGAACTACCTGCTGCAGCGCCGTGGCGGATTCTTCGGGGTGCTGGCGCTGATTACCGTGCTGGATCTGGGCGATACGGCGATCAAGGGGCACAGCCGCTGGCAGGCGCTGGGCGATGCCTACCTGCTGCACACCGCGGCGATGCTGCTGATCGCCGGGCTGGGCGTGGCGCTGCGATCGCGGCGCGCCCATCTGCTGCTGGCCGCGGCCGCGCTGGCCTACCAGGCGGCCTATTTCCTGCTGGAGTACTTCACGCTGGGCGGGACCTGACGGCCCGCGCCCTGCGCCGGCTCAGCGCGCGTCGAGCCCGGCGCGGCCGTCCACGATGTGCACCTTCGCGCGCACGATGGTGGCATCGGCACCCTTGCGCTCCGGGGTGATGTTCAAGCTGAAGACCGCATCCAGATCGACCGGGCGCAGCGCGAAATCGTTGATTTCCTTCGGCGTGATCGGCCAGCTGAAGCGCACCGACTGGCCCGGCGCCAGGGTCTCCAGGTCCTTCAGCATCAAGCCGTCCACCGGGTTGCGGCGCAGCTGCTTTTCCTTGCCCGAATGGCGGTCCACCAGACGTACCGCCGGGCCCCGCTTGCGCAGGAAGGCAACCGGCAGCGTCACCGCGCTGCGGCCGCCATTGCGCAGTTCCAGTTCCACCCGGACATCGTCGCCGGTGAAGCGGCAGTGGGCGTCGTCGATGCAGCGGGCGTGGAGTTCGATCATGGGGGCAGGCTCTGGGTTCTGTGCAGACAAGGGCGAAGCGGCAAACAGGGCGATCAGGGGAATCAGGAAACGGTGCATGTCAGCTCCCGGCCGAGTTCGCGACGGAGCCGTTCCTGCACCTCGCGACCGATGTTCCAGGCATGCCTGGGGTGGGTACCGGCGCTATGGTACGTGGACATGATGGTGGCCTGCGGGTCGGTGCTGTCGCGGTAGGCCATCGCTTCCACCCCCACCGGATCGACGGTGCCGTCGGGACGGATGTAACGCACCGTGTCCGAGGCGTCGTCCTCGTTCTCGGAATACTCGTCGGGCAGGCCCAGGGTGTGGGCGAACTCGTGTGCGTAGGTCCACGGGTCGGTGGTGGTGGCGACATACACCAGCGGCGGATCGACCATTTCGCGGTCGTATTCCTTGTGCAGCTGCAGCGTGTAGTCCTGGCCACCGTCGACCCACTGGATCGCATAGCGGATCGGGAACGAACGCGTTCCGCACTGCGGGTCGTTGACGGCCAGGGTGAACTTGCCGTTCCAGTAGGTATCCACGCCTTCCATCATGCGCAGCTTGGCGGTGGTGACGTCGCCGGCGGTGACGCCGGCCAGCGGCTGCACGCGGACCTTGATCGAGACCACGATATCGCCGCCTGACTTGAGCGGCACCGCGATGCTGTAGGTCACCGGGAACGTCCAGTCGTAGCGGGTGCCCGCCGGGTCCAGCGTTTCAGAGTAACGGCCGTCGGCGTTCACCGCGATCTTCGCCTCGTGGTCGCTCACCCAGCATTGCGGGGCGTCCTCGGGCGGGGCCGGTGGCGCATCGGCGGGCCTGGTCGCCTTCAGCACCGCTGCCGCGATGGAGACTGCAGCGGCGAGCACGGCGGCCGTGTTGCTGGAGCCACCGCCACCCCCACCCCCACCGCCGCCGGCCTCCACACTCACGGTGGCCTGCTGGCCGGCCAGCAGGGTGCAGCCGCAGCTGGCCTTGTCGCCATGCCGCGCGACCGGGTTGCCGTCGATGATGAGGGTGGCGTCGCCGCTGGCGATCACGCCGGGGCCGTGCTTGCTGCACAGCACCGCGTCGTTGACCCGGGCCACTGCGCGTCCGTCGATATCCGTGAAGGGCGAGCCGGCCAGTACCGTGCCGCCCAGATGGAGGTGGTCACCGACCACAACCAGCGTCCTTGCCATTGCGTACCTGTCTCTTTCGTAGCGATCTGTTGCGCATTCAGTTTACCTGCGTGAACCGGTCGGGGTCACCCCATCGGATGCTGCGTTGCACCAAATCCGTACCGGAAAGGGCTAGAATCCGCGCCAAGGAACCGCTGTGACCCCTGTCTTCACAGGCGTCCCCGGCAGCGGCGGCATCCTGTTCACGTCTCCTTCCTCTGGGATCCCCATGAAAAAACTAGCGAAGGTCGCCCTCGGCCTGCTCGTGCTGTTGCTGCTGGCATCGGCCCTCTTCCTGTACTGGCCGCTGACCAAGCGCTCGGTCCCCGCCGCCGGCAACGACAAGCCCGTGGACGTCGTCCTGATTGGCGGCGGCATCATGAGCATCACGCTGGCCACGTTCCTGCAGGAACTGCAGCCGGACTGGAACATCCAGGTCTATGAACGCCTCGATGGCGTTGCCCTGGAAAGTTCGGACGGCTGGAACAACGCCGGCACCGGTCATTCGGCGTTCGCCGAACTCAACTACACGCCGGAACTGCCCGACGGCAGCATCGAGACCAAGCGTGCGGTGGGCATCGCCGAGCAGTTCGAGATCTCGCGCCAGTTCTGGTCGCACCAGGTCAAGGCCGGCCGCCTGAGTCAGCCGTCGGACTTCATCAACCCCACCCCGCACATGAGCTTTGTGTGGGGCGACGACAACATCGCCTATCTGCACAAGCGCCAGCAGGCGCTGGTGAAGAACCCGCTGTTCTACGGCATGCAGTACTCCGAAGACGCCGCGCAGATCAAGCAGTGGGCACCGCTGCTGATGGAAGGCCGCGACCCGAAGCAGAAGGTGGCCGCCACGTGGATGCCGCTCGGCACCGACGTGAACTTCGGCGTGATCACCCGCCAGCTCACCGCCGGCCTGCAGCGCAGCCCGAACTTCCAGCTGCATCTGAAGCATGAAGTCGGCGCGCTGCGCCAGAACGATGACAAGAGCTGGAACGTCACCGTGAAGGACCTCACGTCGGGCAACGAGTCGACCATCAAGTCGCGCTTTGTGTTCATTGGTGCCGGTGGCGCCGCGCTGAAGCTGCTGCAGCTGTCGGGCATTCCGGAGTCGAAGAACTACGCCGGCTTCCCGGTCGGCGGTCAGTTCCTGGCCTTCCAGTCGCCGGCCATCGCCGAACGTCACGGGGTCAAGGCGTACGGCATGGCCGAAACCGGGTCGCCGCCGATGTCGGTGCCGCACCTGGATGCGCGCAAGCTGGACGGCAAGCCGGTGGTGCTGTTCGGGCCGTTCGCGCTGTACAGCACCAAGTTCCTCAAGCACGGGTCGTGGTTCGATCTGTACTCGTCGGTGAACCACAACAACGTGGCCGGGATGCTCGATGTGGGTGCGGAGAACCTGGACCTGGTGAAGTACCTGATGGGCCAGGCGCGCCTGAATGACGATGACCGCCAGGCCGAACTGGTCAAGTACTTCCCCAACGCCAAGCGCGAGGACTGGACGCTGGTCACCGCCGGGCAGCGGGTGCAGATCATCAAGCGTGATCCGGAGAAGGGCGCGATCCTGCAGTTCGGCACCGAGATCGTGACCGACAAGGACCACACTCTGGCCGCTCTGCTGGGTGCGTCCCCGGGCGCGTCGACGTCGCCGCCGATCATGCTGGACCTGCTCAAGAAGGCCTTCCCCGAGCAGATGGCAGCCGGCTGGGAAGCGCGCCTGAAGCAGATCGTGCCGTCGTACGGGCGCAAGCTCAACGACAGCGCGGCGCTGACCAACGCGGTGCGCCGCCAGACCAGCGAGACTCTGAAGCTGCCCTACCTGGACGTGCCGGTGGAAACCTCGCCGGCGGTGATGCTGACCCCGCCGGCCAATGCGCCGGCCGAGAAGAAGCGCAACGCCAACGAGGAACTGCAGGCGCTGTAAGGCCTGCGGCGCCCGCCGCCGGGCGCCTCCCCGGACCTGCCCCTGCCAAGGGGGCCGGTTCGGGTGCTGCGGGGGTTGGTCGAGCGCTGCGGATGTGGGTCCAGAGCAGCGGATGGTTGGTCGAGCGCTGGGCCGCACTGCCCTTGCCGGCGAATGTCCCCCGGGGCCGGCCTGCGGCCGCCCCCTCCTCCTTTACTTCGCCCGCAAGGGCAGTGCGGCCCACGTGTCGGGGCCACTGGCGCCTCCTGGAAGCGTCCGGTTTCCCACGCGCGAAGCCCTCGCGGTGCGTTAAGGGTTTGTAAAGCGAATGAGAACGCTTTACATTTGCACCCGCTGCCTTGCCGGTGCGGGTGCTGGACGGTCTCAACGGACTGCCGTCTGCCCCGCTGAACGCTCCACGGCACCAGCGGCCGGCGCCTTGCCGGCGCCCCCCCTCCAGAAGGACCTGTCGCCTGGCGCTGTCGCGTCGGGCCGCTGTGCTGCCCCTCTCCCGAGACCGATTCGAGACCCCTGCATGTCCTTCCGTGACCGTCCGCTCCGCTCCCCCCGCCGTGCACCGCTGGGCCTGGCCCTGCTTGCCGCGCTGTCGATGACCCCGTCGCTGGCGCTGGCCGACGCCGCCACCGATGCCACCGGCAACGCCGACGCCAAGACCCTGGACAAGGTCCGCGTATTGGCCGGCAAGGCCACGCCGTCAAGCACCACGCGCCTGGCCATCACGCTGCAGGAGACCCCGCAGTCGACCAGCGTGATCGGTCTGGAGCGCCTGCAGAGCGAGTCGCTGTACAGCATCAACGATGTGATGCGAAACATCACCGGCGTCAACGTGTCTTTCTACGACACGCAGCGCCCGCTGTACTACGCACGTGGTTTCACCATCACTGACTTCCAGGTCGATGGCCTGCCCACCTACAGCGGGTCCACCAACCAGGAATACGACACCGCGTTCTACGACCGCATCGAGGTCATCCGCGGCGCCAACGGCCTGCTCAGCGGCGCCGGCATTCCCTCGGCCACGGTCAACCTGCTGCGCAAGCGCCCCGGCCGCGAGTTCGATGCGTCGTTCGCGGTCAGTGCCGGCAGCTGGGACTTCCGCCGCATGGAAGCGGACGTCAACGCGCCTCTGACCGCCGATGGCCGCTTCCGCAGCCGCGTGGTCGCCGCCTACCAGGACCGCGACTACTACTACGACCGCTACACCGAAGACAAAATGTCCGGGATGGCGGTGCTGGAAGGCGACCTCACCGACAGCACCACCGTCACCCTGGGCTACCAGCGCCAGGACAACAACCCGGTCGGATCGACCTGGGGCACGGTGCCGTTCTTCAACAGCGACGGCAGCTTCGCCCACCTGCCGCGCGAAACCAACATGGCCCCGAAGTGGACGCGCTGGCAGCGCGAGACCAGCACCGCGTTCGCCAATCTGGAGCAGCGCTTCGGTGAAAACTGGTTGCTGAAGGTCAATGCCGCGCACACCGAAGGCAACGTGCAGAACGTGCGCGTGTACGGCAGCGGCTATCCCGATCCCACCACCGGCAGCGGCGTGACCCTGATGGCCGGTGCGGGCGATGCCGAGGACACCCGCAACGGTGTGGACGTGTTCCTGTCGGGCAGCTTCGCGCTGTTCGGCCGCGAGCACGATGTGGTGGTGGGTGGCAGCTGGTCGGACCTGGAATCGACCACCTGGACGCTCACCCCGGTCAACACCTGGCGCTACGACATCCCCAACCTGTACACGTGGGACGGCGACATCCCCGAGCTGACCGCCACCCGCACCGGCGCCCGCCGCGTGCAGCGCACCACGCAGAGCGGCGTATACGCGTCCACCCGCCTGCGCCTGACCGACCCGCTGTCGCTGATCGCCGGCGCGCGACTGAGCCGCTGGGAAACCCTGACCCGCGCCTACAACACGCGCGGCGTCTATACCGCCACCAGCGGCCAGTACAAGGTCACCGACGAGGTCACGCCGTATGTGGGCCTGGTGTACGAGGTCCTGCCGGAACTGTCGGTCTATGCCAGCTACACCGAGATCTTCAATCCGCAGAACTTCAAGGACAGGAATGAGAACCTGCTCGCGCCGGTGCAGGGTTCCAACCTGGAAGCGGGCATCAAGTCGCAGTGGTTCGATGGCCGCCTGACCGCCAACGCGGCGATCTTCGAGGCCAAGCAGGACAACTACGCGGTGCGCGACATGACCCAGCCGGACGGTTCGCTCAGCGATGGCAGTTCGGCCTACGTGGGCGTGAACGGCACCAAATCGCGCGGCTGGGAAGTGGACGTCAACGGCCAGATCCTGCCAGGCTGGACGGTCAATGCCGGCTACACCCACGTCAAGGTGACCCGTGCGACCACCGACCTGATCTACGCCAACCTGCCCGAAGATTTCCTGCAGCTCAACACCACCGTGCAGTTGTCCGGCGTGCTGGAGCGGCTGAGCCTGGGCGGCGGGTTCTCGTGGCAGAGCAAGGTCCGCGGCTACAACATCCCGTACCCGCTGGGCGGCACCGTCACGATCAACCAGCCGGCCTACATGCTGGTCAATCTCAACGCCAACTACCGCATCAGCGACAACTGGATGGCCACCCTCAGCGTGCGCAACGCGCTGGACAAGACCTACTGGGCCAACCTGGACTACAACAACTACGGTGAGCCGCGCTTCGTCTCGGCCAGCCTGCGCTGGAAGTTCTGAGGGCGCGTCTCGCGCAGCGTCCACATCACCGGCAGCACCAGCACGGCCACCAGCGCGATCATCGCGCCCGGCGCAGCGGACCATCCGCTGTGCCGGACCAGCAGTTCGGCAACCAGTGGCGTGGCACCGCCGAAGAACGCCGTTGCCATCGTCACCCCCAGCGCCAGCCCACTGAGGCGGCCTTCGCCGGGAAACTGTTCAGCGGTCGCCGGGGCGGCGACCGCACTGACGCCCCCGGCCAGGCACGCCAGCACCACGGCGGCGATACCGATCTGTACGGTGCTGCCCGCGGCCATCGCCGCGAACATGCCCAGCGGCAGCAGCGCCGACAGCACCGCCAATGCGATCAGCACGGGGCGCCGTCCGATCCGGTCCGACAGCGCACCCGCCAACGGCGTCACCGCGATCACCGCCACCGCTGCCACCGTGGACAGCCACAACGCCGTCGATTCGCCGACCTTGCCCACCGAGCCGAGGAACGCCGGCACGTAGGTGATGCCGACGTAGTAGGTGATCGAACCGAGCGCGGAAATCGCGAAGGTGCGCGCCACCGCAGCACGATGGTGCCGCCAGGTATCGCGGATCGGGGTGACCGGCACGGTGCCGGCCGCCTGTTGCCGTTCGAACTCCGGCGATTCCTGCATCCTCGAGCGCGCCAGCAGGATCGCACCGGCGAGCGCGGCCCCCACGAAGAACGGAATACGCCAGCCCCAGGCATCCAGTTGTGCCGTTGTCAGCAGCGCAACGGTCAGCGCCGACAGTCCCACCGCCAGCAATGCCCCGACTTCACTGGCGGCCGACGCCAGCGAGGTGATCAGCCCGCGCCGCCGCGGCGGCGCGGATTCCAGCAGGTAGGCGACCACGCCGGTGTACTCGCCACCGACCGAGAACGCCATCAGGCAGCGCAGCAGCAGCAACAGCACCCCGGCCGTGCTGCCCAGCGTGGCGAACGTGGGCAGCAGTGCGGTGGCCAGCATCGCCACGGTCATCAGCAGCATCGAGGCCAGCATCATCACGCGCCGACCGAACCGGTCGCCAAGGTGGCCAAAGCACAACGCCCCCAGCGGGCGCATCAGGTAGGACACGGCAAACCCGGCCAGGGTGGCCAGCAGTGCATGCTCGCCGCCGCCGAAGAACACCCGCGACACCACGGTGGCTAGGTACAGATACAGCGTGAAGTCATACCACTCCACTACCGTGGACAGGCCGGCGATCAGCATCGAGCGGGTGCGGCCGGCAGGCGCTGCGGCGGGTGCGCCCACGACGATCGGTTCGGCATCAGGCATGTGATGGGGCTTCACTGCGGGGGTCATGGCTGGCGAGCCTACGGTATCGGGCCTGCACGCCGTGTCGAGGTCGCGCGCTTCCCTTCCGGGCGGTGCGGATGCGACCATTCCCGCGGGTCGCCCTCACGGGCACGGAGGTACCACGGGATCAACCGATCCCCACAACGGGCACCCGCCCGACAGGAGCAGTGACATGGGTGCATGGGCCGCCGATTCCTTCGGCAACGACGACGCCGCCGACTGGGTGTGCGATCTGGACGATCACAGCGGCCTCGCCCTGGTTCGCGAAGCACTCGCCGACGTGCTCGGTGCCGAGGACTACGTGGAGGCGCCGGAGGCGTCCAAGGCGCTGGCCGCGATCGAGATCATCGCCGCCGGGCTCGGCCGCCCCACGGCGGCGTTCACGGCCGACGAGGATGCCGTGGCCTGGGTTGCCAAGGTCAAGCCGGCCATCGATGCCGCGCTGGTCAAGGACGCACTGAAGGCAATCGAACGCATCCTCGCCGATGACTCGGAGCTGCGCCAACTGTGGGAAGAGAGCGACAGCGCCGAGGAATGGCTGCAGGAAGTGGCAACCTTGCGCTCGGCGCTGCAGCCTGCCTGATGCGCGATGCAGGCGGCGGCGCGTCGTCCGCGACGTGCCGCCGACCGGTTCAGACCGCGGCCACCGCGTTGCCGGCGTGGCGGGTATAGCGCAGCAGCCGCCCACGACCGGGCGCATTGCCCTCGTCATCGAACAGGCCGAATTCCTCACTGGCCGCATAGCCCTGCAACGCCATCGCGCGCGAGAAGCCGCCGGTGTTGCCGCGCCCCGGGTCGGTAAGCAACAGCTCGGCCTCCGGCTGTGCATGGCGTTCCATCATCGCGGCGATCTGCACGCCGTGTCCGCGTTCGTACAGCACATCGCTGCCGATGATCAGGTCGAACCGGCCCAGCGTCGTATCCGGCAGTTCCCAGGGCAGGTCGCGGTAGTGGATCGCGGGAAGATCGTTGAGGCCGGCGTTGTAGGCCAGGAACGACTCGGCCAGGGGATGGTGGTCGCTGGCGACCACGTTGGCACCGCGGTGCGCCAGCACCAGGCTGGACAGCCCCAGGCCGCAGCCCAGTTCGAGGATGCGCTTGCCGGCAATATCGACGCGGCTCATGGTCTCGGCCAGCACGCGCCCGGCAGGCCAGACCTGCCCGAACAGGCTCCACAGCGAGGAGTGGATGCCCGCGCGCTGGGCGCGGCCGGTGGGGTCGGCAAACTGCTGCAGATCGCTGAGCGCGCGGATGCGGAAGTCGTGGCCGCCGACCGGAATGGTGAGGATGCGGGTGGTATAGCCCGGCATATGCGCTCCGTAGGGGTACGGTGAATGCGGCCTCCAAGGGGGAAGCGGCACTCAGGGAATGGAGCGAAGCGGGCGGTCGGGAACGGACCGCGCAGGACGCGCGTGACGGCGTGGGACCCGCGCATCGTACAGCAGCATCGCCGCGCGCCCTTCACCCCGCGCGGCCGCCCGCGCTGCCCGTGCCGGCCAGCAGCACCTGCAGCCGTGCCGCATTGGGCACGGCGAAGCCGTGCGCGGTGTTGTCGAAAATGACCCACGCCGGCGCATGTGCAGGCAGATGGCGTTGCACCCCGGCGGCCAACGCCGCCAGGGCGGCCTCGGGGTAGTCGCTGTAGTACATGCGGGGTGAGCCGTGCCAGCGCCAGTAGGCCGGCGTGGGCGCGCCCCCGGGCACGGCCGCCTGCGGATGCAGGGCGGGATCCACCGCCGCGCGTGCCACCCCGTGCCGCTGCAGCAACGCATCGGCCCGCGGATCGAACCAGCTGGCATGACGCGGCTCGCAGACCACCGGCACATCCGTACGCCGCCGCAGCGCGCGCAGGAAGGCGGACACGCGGCGCGCATCGAAGCTCAGCGACGGCGGCAACTGCAGCAGCAACGCACCCAGATGGGGGCCCAGGCCGGCCACCTCATCGAGGAAACGGTCCAGCAACGGGCCCACGCCGACCAGGCCCGCGTCATGCGACACCGTGCGCGGCATCTTCACCGAGAAGCGGAAGTGCGCCGGCACCGTGGCTGCCCAGCGCTCGTACGTGCGGCGCTGGTGGGACCGGTAGAACGAGGAGTTGATTTCCACCACGCTGAAGCGCGTGGCGTATCGCGCAAGCAGGCTGTCGCCCGCCCCGAACAGCGCGGCGTCGCGGGTCGGGATGGACCAGCCGGCGCACCCGACCCGGACCACCGGCGCCGACGGTTGGCGGGGCATCGCGGCGTCCCTCAGCGCAGGATCTCGCCCTCGTCTTCACCGTCCCAATAGTGGATGCGCGTGGCGGCGACATGGATCAGCAGCAGGCCGGGCGTATCCACGCCCTGTTCGAACCAGTGGTCCAGATCCTTCACCCAATGCTGCTGCAGGGCGGCCTTGTCGCGCACCAGCGCCGCCCTGCCCTGCACCGCCACGAACAGCGGCGGCTTGCCGAGCAGCGACTTCTTTCCGGTGAAGCTCAGCGCCACCTTCGGATTGCGCTGGATCTGGCGCACCGCATCGGTGTCTTCCAGCGAGAAGAACCAACTGTCGCCGTCGTAGTCGACATCGCCGTTGTTGCTCATCGGACGGCCGGCGATGTCGCCGCTGTCGGTATGGGTCTGCAGCAGCGTGAAGTCGATGCCGGTCATCTTCTTGGCCAGGTCGTGCAGGGTCAGGGTGGTCATGGCGGTTCCACGCAGGAAGGGAGGGACAGCGTCCGTGCCGGCCGGTGACCACGCCGTGCAGGGACGCTGCCTTGCCCTTCACATCACCGGGTCTGGATGAACACCGGGTTGGCGTAGAACCACAGGTCCTGCCACGGGTCCTCGCCCTTGCTGTCGGCCAGCGGTGTCGGCTCGGCCGTGCTGCTGCCGCGGGCGCGCACGAAGCCGCCGGTGGGCGGTGCGGCGAGCTCCCAGGAGGCGCTGTACCAGGTGCCGTCGCGTTGCCAGTCGGCAGCGGTGAAGTGCCGCGCACGCATGCGTGGCGCGCCCTGGCTGTCGGTGCCGCCCACGATCAGTTCCAGCTGCCGCAGCACCGGGTGCTGGCCGGCGGCGTTCGGCGCCTCCGGCTGGCGCACGCGCAGCTGCACCCGCATCCGCGCATCCGGGGCCAGGCGCAGCGTCCCGCCCATGTGCGCCGGCGCTGCACTGCCGTCGACGGGCTGCACGGTCAGTTCGAGCGCGTCGATGAGATCGCCTGTGGTCACGAACAGGCGCCCGCCGCGCAGGCCATCGAGAATGTCCTCGGCTTCCGGTCGCGCCCACACATAGGTTTTGCTGTACTCGCCCGGATCGAAATCGCTGCCGCCGTCGCGCACATTCACGTGCGAATCCGAACTTGCGGTGATCCAGAAGCGCGTTCCCGCAGCCAGCATCTGGTCCCACACCCCGCCCACCTGTGCGGTCATCTGGTCGAAGCCGCCAAAGGTGGGCGCGGCGGTGTTGCGGTACAGCCCGCGTTCGGTGCGGGTCGCCTGGTGCCCCGGCGCGCCTTCCATGCCCACCAGTACCTGCGGCGCCGCAGCGTGCCAGGCGTGCAGCTCGGCCGGCTCCACCTCGCCCCACTGGCCCACGCCCGTCGCGGTGCGCGACGGATGGTTGATCACCAGCACCGGCTGCGGCGACAGCCCCTGCATGTGCGCCAACGCATCCAGCATGTGCTGGTGCGTGTCGCGGCTGCCGTCCTGCAGCGGCTCTCCCCTGCTGTAATCGCGTTCGATGGCGACCAACTGGTCACGCTCCTGCGGCCCGGGCGCGATGATCAGCGAGGCGTGCTCACCGGCCGGCACGTCGAATTCCATGCCGTTGAACTGGATCAGGTCGGGCACATCGGCCCTGGCCTGCAGCAGCGCGGGATAGGCATGGTCGCGCGTAACCACGGAATGGCCGGGGCCACCGTGGTCGGTGTGTACCATCCAGCGCAGCCCGAACGCACGCGCCTGGGCCGCGTTGCGGCTGCGGGTGTAGGCGGAGTCACCGCCGCGGATCGGCGTCGGCGGCGTGGTGCTGCGGTCCCAATCCACGCTCCACTCGCTGTGGACGTGGTGGTCGCCGGCCAACCATTGGCGGCCGTCGTCGGCGGGGTCAGAGGCAGCTGCTGCCGTGCTGGCAGCCATCAGGGCCGCCAGCAGAAGGGTGTCGCGCATGTCGAAGTGTCCTGTGGCGATGACGGGCCTGGCTGCGGTGCGGCCAGGCCCGTCGATGGATCAGAAGTCGGCGCGCAGGCCCAGGCTGATGCGGCGGCCCGACGCTTCGTACATGGTCGGGAACGAGGGGTCCATCGTGTAGCCGCTGGTGATCTCATTGGTCAGGTTGATGCCCTTCAGGCTGACCTTGATGTTGTCGGTGATCCGGTACCCGATCGAGACATCCAGCTGGCCATAGGCATCGCGCCAGATCGGGTACATGTCATAGCCGATCGATTCCACGTACTCGTCCTTGTGGTTGTAGGACACCCGGGCATCGAAACGACGGTTCTCGTAGTAGGCGGTGAGGTTCCAGGTCTTCTCCGACAGGCCGGGCATCGGCGTGCGGATGCCGAGCGAGGATTCGCCGGCCAGCGAACTGTCCAGCAGGGTGTAGTTGGCGTTGACGCCAAAGCCTTCCAGCAGCGGGTGGAACATGCCCAGCGGCAGCTGTGCGACCAGCTCCACACCGTCCACCTGGTAGGCGCCCTTGGCATTGACCGGCTGATACACATCGAAGTCGTAGATGCCGTTGAGCGTCCCGTTGGCGTTGTACACCGCCACGTCGGGCACGACGCCGGTGAAGGCGTTGATCACCACGCCGTCGATGTTCTTGCGGAAGTACGAGGTAGCCAGCAGCGCGCCGTTGTCGAAGTACTTCTCCAGCCCCGCTTCCCACTGCTTGGCGTAGGTCGGCTTCAGGTCCGGATTGCCGTCGGTGAAGCGGAACGAGCTCCAGCTGGCGGTGCGCTTGTAGGCGATGTCGGTCAACGCCGGGCGCATCATGGTCTTGGACGCGGCCGCACGCAGCAGCAGGCCATGCGCCAGCTCAGCGGTCATGTTGAAGCTCGGCAGCAGGTCGTTGTAGCTGCCGTCCCTGGACACCGGCGTGTCGGTGTAGCCGGTGCTGCCATCCGGCTTCTGGATGGGGTGGAAGCCGAACGAGGTCACTGCGGTATCCACGTAGCGCACGCCCGCGTTGGCGGTCACCGGCACGGTGCCGATGTCGAAGGCGAAGTCGGTCATGGCATACAGGCTGGTGACCTTCTCATCCACCTGGTAGTACTGGCCCGGATCGAACGGGGTGTGGAAACCGTCATAGCGGAACGCGTCGCGCGCGTAGGCGTTGGACACCTGCTGCCAGTCCAGGTCCTTGATGGTGTAGCGGCCGCCGGGGACGATATCGCTGATCCACTGCAGCGGGCTGTCGGCCAGGGTGCGCTTGTTGACCCAGCTGCTGTCGCCTGCCTTGGGCCCGGTGATCTTCAGCTCGCCGTATTGGCGCTGCTTGGACTTGTCGGTGTAGCGCGCGCCGACGCTCACCCGGCGCAGGGCCGGCAGGAAGGCCAGCTCCAGCTGACGGCTGAGGTTGACCTGCGCGGCGTACTTGTCGTCCTTCACTTTCTCCAGCGTGGTCTCATACGCCTCGAACAGATACTTGTCCGGCGAGTTGTACATGTCGAAGCCGTTGGAGGCCGCGCTCGGGATGGTCTCGCCGCTGCGTCCGGTCCAGCGCGTGCGCGACGGCGCATAGGCCACATGCTTGAGGTTGGAGACGTCCGAGGTCTTCTCCGCACCGGAGTAGCCGGCCATCGCATCGATGCTCCAGTCGTCGCCCTTCCAGTCCAGCGCCACGCTGTACTGGCTGTAGTCGGTCTTGTTGATGCGCTCCTTGCTCAGCATCTCGTGCTGGGTGGCGGTGTAGGAAACATCGCGCAGCACCACCATCCCGTACTCGGCCAGCGTGGTGGCGTCGTAGGCGTGGATGGTGTCCAGGGTGCTGCGGCTGGACGCCGAATAGGCCGCGGCGTCGTACTCGTCCTCGGTGGCGTCGTAGCCGCCGAGCATGGCGTCGAAGGTCAGGCTGAAGGTGCTGCTGGGCTTGTACTGCAGCGAGGCGGTAGCGCCCCACTTGTCCTGTTCGTTGAGGTAGACGCGGTCGCCGACCTTGTCCTGGAAAACGATCAGGTTGGTTTCGCCGGTATCGTTGCGGTTGGCCACATTCACCCCCGCGTCACGTGCCAGCACGGCGGCGGCCTGGGTGCCGCGGGTGCCGGAGGCACCGAGGAACCGCGACATCGGGCGGAAGTTGATGCCGGAGGTGGCGTCGGTGCGGTTGGTTCGCTTTGCCGTGGAGAACGACACCAGGCCACCCCAGTCGCCCCAGGTATCGGCGGCCAGGAACGCGAAGCGCGGGTCCACTTCTTCGGAGATGCTGTTGTGCGCCCCCTCGGCGGACAGCACCAGCTTGCGTTCCTTGTAGTCGAACGGGCGCGCGGTGGAGATCTTCACCGACCCGGCGATGCCGCCCTCTTCATCGGCCGCGGTCGGCGACTTCTGCACGGTGACCTGTTGCAGGATCTCCGAGGCGAACATGTCGAATTCCACGTCGCGGCCACCGCTGCCGGATGCCGTGGCCAGATCGTTGATCGACACCAGCGTGTACTCCGACGGCAGGCCACGTACGTTGACCTTGGTGCCCAGACCCTTGCTGCGTTCGATGGTCACGCCGGGAACGCGCTGCAGCGCTTCGGCCAGGTTCTGCTCGGGAAAGTCGGCCACGTCGGTGGCCACGATGGAATCGGAGAAACCGATGTTGGTGCGCTTGAGGTCCACCGCCTGTTCCAGGCTGCGGCTGTAGCTGCCGGTGACCTGGACGGTATCGAGATTCTGCGCGCCAATGCCTTCGGCAACCGCTGCCATCGGCGCGGCGCTGGCCGCCGTCGCGCCATCCGGCAGTGCCGCAGGCAGCGACGACACCGGCTCGCTGACGGCGTCGGCTTCGATGGTGACCGTGGTGGCGTTGAGGTAGCGGAAGCGCAGGCCGGTGCCGGCCAGCAGGCGGGTCAACGCCGCGTCGGCGGACAATCCAGCCTGCACTGCCGGGGTGCGCGGGTTGCCGGCCACCTGCGCGTTGTACACGAACTGCAGCCCGGTCTGGCGGGACAGTGCGTTCAGCGCGCTGTCCAGCGGCTGCGGCGCGATCGCTTCGCTGGCGGTGCGGCTGGGCGTCGCTGCGGCGACGTGGGTACCCACCTGCAGGGCAAGGGCGATGGAGAGGAACAGGGTTCGGCGCATCGTGGAGTCCAGTGAGGGAATCGGGTGGGCAGGACGCCAGTGCGTGCCTGCATGCCTGGACTACGACGGCGCACAGCGGCAGTCGGGCACCGCTATTTCGATGAATTTTTTTTGACAGCGATGCAGCGGCTTACCGCACCGTTGCCGCACTGCCCTGCACATGCAGGGCGTTGCCGACTACATGCGTGCGCAGCGTGGGCTGCTGGTCGAGGAACGCGCGCAGCGAGGCCACGTCGTCGGCGCGCAGGTTGCCGGTCAGGCGCAGCGCACCGGCGTCGTCGGCCACCTGCAGCTGCATGTGGTTGATGCGGTTGAAGCGGTCGGCCACCTCGCGCAGTGGTTCGTCGCGGAACACGATGCGGCCCTGCCACCACGCCGTGATGCTGGCGGCATCTTCGCGGCTGAGCTGCACGCGCTGGTCGCGGTAGTCCACGCGCGCGGCCTGGCCGGCACCGAGGTCCGCCAGCAGGCGGCCGCTGTCGCCGCGTACCTGCACGCGGCCTTCGCTGACGCCGATGCGGGCCTGCTCGCGCTGCAGCGATACGTCGAACGTGGTGCCGATATCGGTCACCTGCAGTCCGGCGGCGTGCACCACGAACGGACGGCGGTCGGCGGCGACCTCCACGCTGGCCTGCCCGCGCACCAGCTCCAGCCGTCGCCCCAGCAGCGTGTAACGCACCGCCACCTCGCTCTCCGCATTGAGGTGCAGCACGGTCTGGTCGGGCAGCGTGATGCGGCGCGGTGCGCCGTGGCCGGCGACGTGGTGCGCGGTGGTCGGGAAGGCCAGCGGCAGGGCCAGGCCGATGCCCAGCAGCAGCGCGGCGGCCACGGCCAGGCCCGGCACACGACGGCGGCGTGGCGCCGCGCTCGCTGCGGCCGGCGGCAGTCGTCGCGTCGCCACGGGCAGCGGCACCACGTTGTCGGTCGCGGACGGCGGCGGCGGTGCGGCAATCAGCGCATCCAGGTCGATTGGCATCGCCCGCAGCGCATCGCCCAGCGCACCGGCAACGCGGCTGATCGCCAGGTACTCGCGCAGGTGCGCGGGCGAGGCCACCACCCACTGCAGGAAGGCACGCTGCTGGGCGGGGCTCAACTCGCCCTGGCGCTGCAATGCATGCCAGTGTGCGGCGATGCGGGTGAGCGCGGCGGGATCGGTCGCAGTGTCGCTCACGAGGCCTCCGCGCGGTCCATCAGCGCCCGCCGGCAGACCGACAGACCACGCACGACGTGCTTCTTGACCATGTGCGGCGAGACCCCAAGCCGTTCGGCGATCTGCTTGTAGCTCAACCCATCGCGGTACTGCATCACCAGCACCGCCCGGGTGTGCTCGGGCAGCGTGGCCAGCAGGCGCTGCAGGTGCTGGCTGCGCTGCTCGCGTTCGGCGGCATCTTCCACGCTTTCCTCCCCCGCCACGCCCTGGCGGAGCTGCTCGAGGTCTTCAATGGGCACTGTGGACCAGCGACGGCGCGCGGCCTGCTCGCGGGACAGGTTCAGCGCCACGGTGAACAGATAGGCTTCCGGGTTGGCAATGGCCTCGCCCGGCCCCTCGTGCGCACGCAGCAGGCGCAGATAGGTTTCCTGCACCAGGTCCTCTGCATCCTGGCGCGCACCACGGCGGGTGAAGAAACCACGCAGCAATGGCGCGTGTTCGACGAACATGCGTGCCAGTCGCCCCCTTGCCTGCTCGGCCACGTGCCGCCCCCACCCCTGAAGTGCGGCGCAAGGTAAGCGCTGCAGATGACCGTGTGGTGACGATGGGCGCTTGACATCGGCAACGGGGCGGAACACCATCAGTTAACGAATTAGTTAATTGATGGTCATGGACCGCATCTTCGAAGCCCTCGCCTCCACCGCCCGCCGCCAGATCCTCGCCTACCTCAATGGCGGCGAGCTGAGTGCGGGCGAACTGGGCGAGCGCTTCGATTTCAGCAAGCCGGCCCTGTCCAGCCACCTGCGCATCCTCGAGGACGCCGGCCTGATCGAGCGGGAAAAGCGCGGCCAGTTCGTGTACTTCCGCCAGGTGCCCGACCGCCTGGCCAACACCCTGTTCGCCTGGGCGGCCGAGGTGTGTCCCGTCGGCGGCCCCCTGCAGCGCGAAAGCCGCGCCCGCGCGCGGCGCAAGACCACCACCGGATAAGGAGACCGGCATGCTGGACGTGAGCCTTCGCAGTCGTTCGTTTCCCAGCATCCACCTGCCCTCCTTCGGCGATGGCAGCCCTGTCGAAGTCACCCTGATCACCCAGTTCGGCATCGGTGCCGGCGACCAGGCGGTGCGCGACGCGGGCGCTCGGCAGGCAGCGCATCCGCACTTCGTCGACGCGCTCGACGAGCCGTCCACCCGCCTTGGCGGCATGCACCTGGCGCACGGCGATGCGTCGTCGCTGTACGCCTTCGCGGTGGGCCCGCAGGGGCACCCCTTTCACCGCCACGCCGGGACACGCATGTTCACCGCGATCTCCGGCAGCGGCGGCGCGCAGCTGCGCTTCTCGACCGCATCGGACGCCCAGCTGGAGCAGGATCCAACCGCGTTCGTGCAGGCGCTGCGCTGCGTGGACATTCCGCCGGACTGTCTGTTCACCGTGCGCTTCGGCAGTGCCACCTGGCATCAGTTCGTGAGTCGAGCCTCGCCGCACCCGGCGCTGTTCGCGCTGTCCTGCCATCCCGACGACCGCAGCGGCGCGCTGTCCGAGGCGCAGCGCGCGCGCGTTGCGGACGGCAGTGCCGACCTTCCCACGCTTACCGACACCCTGCCACCGGCCCTGCAGCGTCTGCTGGACCAGCTCGATATGGACTGCGTGCCGCGGGTGGCGCTGTCACTGCAGCGTCCGTCACGCGCGGGGCTGGCGCGCCTGTGCACCGCCACCCGCGATGCGGCCGGCAGGCTGCGGGCATGGCTGCGGCGGCTGCGTCCCGTGCGCGGCTACGTGACCCGCTCTGCCGCGCCGATGGCGGTGTCGACCCACCTGGCGCCGCCGGCCGACTCCCTGCTGCGCGAGGCCTTCCGCGACGGCTGCCAGCACCAGGATCATGCCACCCTCACCCTGCCGCCGCGCGTAGCCGGTACGCCCTCCGCGCGCCGCCTGCTGGAAGCCGTGCTGGAGGGGTTCGTGCGCAACCCGCCGGCGTCGGTGGGTCGCCTGATGGCCCTGCGCAATGTGCTGGTGGCACCGTTGCGGTTGCGCACCTCGCCGCTCGGCTGCCCGGTGTCCTCGCTGCTGTCGGAGGATCGCCGCGACCTGTTCGCCGGCCGCTTCCCCGTGCTGGCCCAGGCCGTCGCGGCCGACGACCAGCGCGCCGAGGTCATGCTCGGTGCCGACGACCGCCATCTGCAGTTCCGTTCCTGCGTCAGCGTGCAGTACCTGGACGACGGCAGCGCGCGGATCGCGCTCGGCACACGGGTGCGTACCCTGAACCGGTTCGGCCGGTTCTACATGCTGCTGATCGATGGCGTACATCGCCGCTACGTCGGCCCGACCCTGCTGCGGATGGCGGTCGCGCATGCGCTGGCCCCGGACCTGACCGATGCCACGCGCGGCGACGCAGTGCCGCAGTCGGCCTAGCGGCTCAGTCGCCGCCGCCGCCCCCGTCGCAACCACCCCCATCGCCGCCACCACCACCGCTGTCGCCACTGTCGCAGCCGCCACTCCAGCCCGTGCCAGCCGCATCGCTGCTGGTGTACGAGTACGGATAGGCACCGTCCGGCGGGTCCTGCGTGGTGCTGCCGCTGCTGCGCGTAGGCTGGCCCGGCGTGCGGTCCATGAAGGTGATCAGCACCCCCAGCAGCGCACCGAACACCGGCAGCAACCAGACGATGGCCACCATTCCCACGCGACGGCGTGCCGACCCTTTCAGCCGGCGCCATGCGTAGAGCGACACAACCAGATTGAACGCCACCAGCCCGATGGCAACCTGACTCAGCATGCAGTGGACCTCCGCCACGCGGCAGCTCGCCGCCAGGGCCGACTATAGCGTGCGTGCCGGCAGCGCCGGTCTACGGCTGCCGGGCACTGCGCAGCGTGATCAGGGTGATCTCCGAGGGCACGCCGATGCGCGCCGCGAAGCCCGGCCACAGGCCCGCACCGTTGCTGACGTACAGCGTCATGCCGTCCACCGCGTAACGGCCGGAGACGAAGCCGCCGTTGGCACGCTTGACCAGCTGGTCCATGCCCACGATATGGCCGCCGTGCGTATGCCCGGACAACTGCAGGGCCACCCCGCGCGCGGCATGGGCGCGCGCTTCGCGCGGTCGATGATCGAGCAGGATCACCGGCGCGGCGCGATCGGCGCCCGCCAGCGCTGCATCGAGGTCCGGCATCGGCAGGTCGTAGCGGGTGGCGACCGGATCGGTGACACCGGCCACCGTCAACGTGGCCCCGTTGCGCCGGATCTGCGTGTGGCTGTTCTCCAGCACCTGCATGCCCATGTCGCGGAAGGTGTGCATCCAGGCGGCATGATCGGCGTAGTACTCATGGTTGCCGGTAATGGCGATGACGCCATCGGGCGCGTGCAGCTGGCCCAGCGGACGGACGTCGTCGGCACGCGCCGCCACGGTGCCATCGACCAGATCGCCGGTGATCACCACCAGGTCCGGTGCCAGCGCATTGCTGCGCGCTACCACCTTGGCGACCCACTCACCGGTGAGCAGGCGGCTGGCATGGAGGTCGGTCAACTGCAGCAGCCGGTAGCCATCGAACTGCGCCGGCAGGCCGACGATGGCGACCTCGATCTGGCGCGTCTTCGGCACCGCGATGCCCTGCTGGATGCCATACGCCGACAGCAGCAGCGCCACCGCACCGGCTGCCGGACGCAGCCAGGGACGGCGCAGCGCGGCCACCGCCTGCGGACGCCGCAGCAGCCGTGCGCCAAGCAGCAGGCCATCAAGCAGCAGCAGCGCGAGCGCGCCCAGCAGCAGCGCGATGAAGCCGGTGGCAAGCACGACGATGAGCGGGCCCGGAATCTCTGGGGATGCCATCGTGCCGGCGAACGTTGCCACGATGCGATGGTGCAGCCCCATCGCCACCACCAGCAGCGCCAACACACCGCGTGCCCAGAGTGGGATACGCAAGGGCCACACCAACCGCCAGACCACATACAACGACAGCACCAACGCAACCAAACTCAGCACAGGCAATTCCTGGAAAACCGTGGGGGACAGGCGCACGGCCGCCGTCGGCGACGCGCGTGCAGTCCGACATGGTGGCCGATCCGGCCGGCCGGCTCCAGGGCGCGGCGTGCTGCGCTGGCCTCGCCGCGGGTCAGACCTTTCTGGCGGCCTTCTTCGCCGGCGCGCGCGTTTTCGACGCGTTCAACGCCACCGCCGCGCGGATCAGTGCCTTCAGTGCCGTCGCATTGAGTTTGTCGCCCTCATGCACGTCGATGGCACGGCGGGTGTTGCCGTCCAGGCTTGCATTGAACAGGCCGGTGGGGTCCGGCAACGCCGCGCCCTTGGCGAAGGTCATCTTCACCGCCGCCTTGTACGTTTCGCCGGTGCACAGGATGCCGTCGTGCTCCCACACCGGCACGCCACGCCACTTCACGGTTTCCACGACCTGCGGATCGGCCGCGTGGATGATCGTGCGGATGCGGGCCAGCACCACGCCGCGCCAGTCGTCGAGGGCGGCGATCTTCGCGTCGATCTGCTGGGCAGCGGAGGGGCCGGGGTCGGCGGCAGGCGTGGCGGGGGCGGTACGCGGGGTCATGGTCGGCTCCTGGCAATCGGTCAACGGGGCAAGAGAACAACGACGTGTTACATGCGCTCGCCGGGCAGGCCGCTGGCCTGCTGCACCCAGCGCGTGAACTGCGCTTCATCCAGCGGCACGTGTTCCTCGATGTGCAGGTAGCGGGTGTCCTGGCTGCGCGACGCCACCGGGGGCACCGGCTGCAGCGACAGGCCGCGGAAGAAGGCCACCTTGATGTAGCCGGTGAAGCAATGCAGGCTGAGGAACCAGCCGTCGCCCGGCTGGCCATACAGCGGCGAATTCCACTTCACTGCCTTGTGCACGCCGGGAACGGCGGCCACGATCAGCGCATCCAGGCGTGCGCCAACCGCGCGTTTCCAACCGGGCATGGCCGCGATGTACGCCTGCACGGGCGCATCGCCGTCGCCTTTGGCGATCTGCGGATTGCCACCGGAAAGCAGGCGGGGCGCATCTGATCCAGGGGGCACGGGCGATCGGGCCGGCATGGCAGGTCTCTGCGGAGAGGTCCAACCCGCCTTATAGACCCGACGGCCGCGCATGACAATCCACGCGGTCAGCGCTGGTGGCGGAAGACCAGATCCGTCGGGTCCGCCCGCGGCGCAGCATCATCGCGCACGGCCCCCATGCGCTGCGCGACCCGCGCGGAGGCTGCATTGCGGGGACTCATGTAGCTGACCAGGGTGTCCAGCCCCAACGTGCCGAACGCCCAGTCCCGCAGCGCCGTGGCGGCTTCGGTGGCGTAGCCCTGGCCCTCCTGCCCGGCGTAGAGCAGCCAGCCCAGTTCCTTTTCAGGAAACAGCGGGCCGTGGTTGATGCCGACCTGGCCGATGCAGGCGCCGCTGTCGCGGTGCTCGATCATCAACGCGCCGTGGCCGAAGAAGTGCCAGTTGGCCAGGTCGTGGCAGAACAGCCCCCAGGCGCCGCGTTCATCGTAAGGCCCACCCACGCCGCCCGACCGCGGGGAGGCAAGAAAGGCCGCGTAGGCCGGGAAGTCGTCCAGGGTCTGGGCGCGCAGGCGCAGGCGCGGCGTCAGCAGGGTGATGATCGAACCGGTGTCCATCCAACGTGCATTCCGTACGGGGCACCGCTCAGTATGAACGGCGGCGCAGCGGAACGCGGTATCGGCTTGCGCGGACCGCCACCGTGCCGTTAAATGAGCAAGCACTCACTTACCGATCCTCATGGCCCGTCCCCTCAGCGAAGCGAAACGAGACGCCATCCTGGCCGCCGCCGGCGCGCTGGTGGCTGCGCAGGGCGTGGGCGCGTCCACCGCGCAGATCGCGCGCGCGGCCAAGGTCGCCGAAGGCACGGTGTTCACCTACTTCGAGACCAAGGACGCGCTGCTCAACGCGCTGTTCGTGCGCCTGGAAATGCGGCTGGCAGCCGCCATCGGCGACACCTTCCCCGCCGATGCCGATGCCCACGACCAGTTGCAGCATGTCTGGAATGCGCTGGTGGCCTGGGGCGCGGCGCATCCGGTGGATCGCATGGCGCTGCGCCAGCTCAAGGTCTCCGAGCGCATCAGCGCCCCGACCCGTGCCCATTGCGAAGGCCTGTTCGGCGGCATGCTGCAGGCGCTGGAAACCAACCTGGCCCGCCACATCGACGCCGACCGCCTGCCGTTCTACCTCGGCCGGGTGCTGATCAGCCTGCTGGAAACCACGCTGGAGGCGATGGCCGCCCAGCCCGAGCAGCGCCAGGCGCTGCAGCAGGCCGCGTTCGACCTGTTCTGGAAAGGCATCCAGCGATGACCTGTTTTTCCGCCCATTTAATGAGTGCCTACACACTCATATATCGAGACCCGCATGAGAGTCCTGCCTGTCCTCGCCGTTGTGTTTGCTGCTTCCTCCCTTCTCTTCTGGACCCTGCACGTGCCTATCGCCGCCCATGACCGCTCGCCGCAGATGACTGACGGCCAGTTCACCAATACCGCCCCCAAGCCCAAGGAAACCGTGGGCGGCACGCTCAAACTGCTGTGGGAATTCCTGTTCGACCGCCCGGCCGGCACCACCCCGCCGCACGCGCCCCCGGTGCGCGCGGTGAGCGCGCAGGAGCTGGCCGCCGCCCCCGACCACAGCCTCTACCGGCTCGGCCATTCGACGTTGCTGATCAAGCTGCGTGGTGGCTGGTGGTTGACCGACCCGGTGTTCTCCAAGCGCGCCTCGCCGGTGCAGTGGATGGGGCCCAAGCGCTTCCATGCGCCGCCGATCGCGCTGAAGGACCTGCCGCCGATCCGCGGCGTGGTGCTCTCGCACGACCACTACGACCACCTCGACCGCGCCACCATCAAGCACCTGGCCACCCGCGCGGACGTGTTCCTGACCCCGCTCGGCGTTGGTGATCGCCTGATCGCCTGGGGCGTTCCGCGCGAACGCGTGCACCAGCTCGACTGGTGGGAGCAGATCGACGTCGATGGCGTGCGCTTTGTCGCCACCCCGGCGCAGCACTTCTCCGGGCGCGGGCTGCGCGATGCCAACCGCACGCTGTGGGCGTCCTGGGTGATCCTGGACGAGAACCTGCGGCTGTTCTTCAGTGGCGACACCGGCTACTTCGACGGCTTCAAGCGCATCGGCGAACGCTACGGGCCGTTCGATGTCACCTTCATCGAAACCGGCGCCTACGACGCCAAGTGGCCGTTCGTGCACATGCAGCCCGAGCAGACCGTGCAGGCCCACCAGGACCTGCGCGGACGCTGGCTGCTGCCGATCCACAACGGCACGTTCGACCTGGCCATGCACCAGTGGGACGAGCCGTTCGAACGGGTCAGCGCACTGGCCGCGCAGCGCGCGATTCCGCTGGCGACGCCGGGCATGGGCGACCGGATGGATCTGGACGCGCCGCAGTCCTTCACCCCGTGGTGGCGCACGGTCAAGACCATGCAGGATGCGCGTCGCGACGTGCCGGTGGGGTCGCCGATGTGACGCGCGCCTGCGCCGATGGCCGCGGGGAACTGCCCGCGGCGAGGGGTCAGAAGCTGTAGGTCACCCGCGCCAGGCCGGTGTTGGACGTAAAGCCGTGGCCCACTTCCTGTACATACTGCAGCGACAGGCTCAGATGATTGGACCCCAGCAGGTCCGCACCGACCGCGAAGCGGCCGACCGTTCCCGGCCCGGCCGTGGTCACATCGAAACTGTCGCTCTGCGGCTGATCGGCGAAACGGGCAGTGGTGGTCCAGTCGCGGTTGTTGCCGAACTCGGCCGCGGCACTGGCGAACGGGCGCAGCGTCACTCCGTTGCGCAGGTGGATGCTGTCGCCCAGCTCCACCCCCGCCACCCCGATCAGCGCGGTGTCCGCATTGCCTTCCACCGCCAGCCGGAACGGCGACTCGCCGCCTTCGGTGAATGCCTTGTCCTCGACCCGGATGGCATGGCCCTCCAGGAAGGGACGCACGAACCCTTCAGTGCCGACCGGAATACTGTACGCCGCACGCAGGTGAGCCCCCACCTGCCACTGCGTCGGGCTCGCCTTGGCCTCGTCAACGAAGCCGGCCACGGCGACATCGCGGGTGGAGTGGTACTTGCCCGACGCGGCATCCACGCCGCCAGACAGTTCCAGCCGGCCTGCGTCGTACAGCAGGCCCACACCCCCCAGCAGCGCATCGCCGTTGACGCGCGCGCTGCCATCGGCATCGCGCAGGCGGCTGTTCTCATAGGCGATTGAACCGGTCAGCGCCAGGTCCGGCGAGAGCTGCAACTGCCCACCGGCCTGCACGGCCGATGCATCCACGCGGTAGCCAAGCGCATCGTTGGTTTCCTTCTGCTCCGAGCCATTGGCCAGCACGCGGCCCCAGCCACAGGTGTCGGTGCTTTTCGTGGCCAGCGGCGCACTGGAGCAGCCACCGTACAGATTCATCGCGAAGTCGCGGCTGCTGTTGAAGCGGTACGCACCGAACGCGCCGAGCGCCTTGCCCGACATCGCCGCAAGGCTGCGCTCGTAGGCGGCCCCGTCGGTCACGCTGCTGAGCCGGGTAAAGCCGGTATCCATCGCCGCGCCACTGTCGAAGATCGACTGCAGGTTGTTGCCCACCGCGCGCTTGTTCGCCCCCATGCCGGCGGCCTGCGCGCTGAACAGGGCGCTCGGGGTGACGTACAGGTTCTGCCCGTCGGTATCAAATGCGTAGTTGAACAGGTGTGCGTTGGGCACCGCTGCCAGGGTTGGGTCCAGGCGCAGCGCGCCGGTCGCCGTGGCCAGGGTGACCGTAGTGTTGCGCATCAGCGTCGGGCGCACGTCGACCTGCCCGGCGATGGTGACATCCCCGTCTACCGTCAGCGGTGTGGCGGCCTTGCCGGAGAAGTCGGTGGCCACCACGATACGTCCGCCGGCGTTGTTGAGCAGGTTGCCCTGCACCGCGAGCGGCGTTGCGCGGATATCCATCACGCCGTTGTTGGTCACCCCGCACGTGCCTACGGTGACGCTGTTGCCGGCATCGAACTGGCCGTTGTTGGTGAAGCAGCCGGTACCGCCGCCATTGGTGAGCAGCACATCGCCCCCCATCGTGCCGTTGTTGATCACCTGGGTATCGCCTGCGGTGCTGTACACCGCCACGGCGTTGGTCTGCGCGCCGTAGGTGTAGAGCGTGCCATTGTTGGTGACCGTGTTCACCACCGGGTGCCCGTTGCTGTCGTTCCTGCCGGTGCCGCCGTGGTCGATGTAGATGCCGGCCGAGCCGCCATTGGGCGAGGTGACTATCGCGTTCTGGCCGGCGATGACCTTGCCGGCCGCACCGATGGTGATGCTGATGGGGGCATTGGAACCACTGTCGCCCATGCTCTGCGCGACGATGCCGGCCGAGCCGGACCCGATTGCGGACACCGAGCCATCGATGGTGGCCGTGATGGCGCCGCCCGTACCACTGCCGCCCGCCGTGCCCATGTAGAGGGCGCCGTCGGTGATGACACGCCCGCCACCGCCGCCCAGCGACTGCAGGACCATGCCCGGCGCATTGTTGCCGGTGGTGCTGATCGCGCCGCCTGTAGCGACGTTCGCGGTTATCACGCCGCCATTGCCCGACGCATCGCGGCTGCCACTGAAGTACTGGGGTGCCGCCGCCAGGCTGGCCTGCCCGGTGCTCCCGCCCGCCACGCCGCCCCCGCCACCGATGGACTGCGCAAGCATGCCAACGGCATTGGCACCGGCGGTGGTGATCGCAGCGCCGACCGCCACCGAGATCCCGCTGTTGCCGGTGGTGGGGCTGTTGATCCCATCGTTGTTGACGCTGCCGGTGGTCTTGCCCGAGCCGAAGAAGTCAGCCACGGTGCTGCCGCTTGCCGTACCGCCCAACTGCAGCCCGCCGCCGCCGCTGATCGACTGCGCCAGAATGCCGTAGCTGTTGTCGCCGTTGGTGCTGATGGCACCGCCGGTGGCGGTGGTCACGTTGACCAGACCACTGCCACCGGACGACTCGCCGCTGCTGCCACCGAACTTGAACCGCACGTCATAGCTGCCACCCTTGGCGCTGGCACTGCCGCCGGCGCCTTCCAGATCACTGGCAAGGGTCTTGGCGATGCCGCCACCACCGGTGATCGACTGCGCGATGATGCCGCTGGCATCGTGCGCGGCGGTGGAGATCGCGCCGCTGCTGGTCACCCGTACCTGGCCCGCGTCGAAGCTGCTGCCGCCATTGCCGCCGACCGAGAGCGAGATCGACTTGAATGCGCCGTCGTCGGCATCATCGTCACCCGAGTTCCTGCTGCTCGACGTCACCGACGAGGCCGACACCCCGCCCACGCCACCGCCGCCGGCGATGGATTCGGCCACGATGCCCGCCGCCAGCGAGCCCTTGGTATAGATCGCACCGGTATTGCCGACGATCACCTGCCCGCCGTAGCCACCGCCACCCCCCGAGCCGCCCACGGAGAGATTGCCGCTGTAGTCATTGGTGGACGCGGTGCTGGCTGCACCGCCCTTGCCGCCGCCACCACCGATGGCCTGGGCCAGGATCGCGTCGGAATGGTTGCCGAGCGTGGCGATGCCACCGTCGTTCTGCACGTTCACCAGACCGGCCGAACCGCCACTGCCACCGGACGCACCCAGCGCCACCGAGAGCTGGATGCTGCTTGACTGGTTGTCATCGTCGGTCTCCCCCTTGGATTCGGCCGCATCGTTGAGATCGCCGTCCAGGTCGTCATCGCCCACCGCGGCAGTGAACGGCCCCGCCGCCACCTGCGAGGTACTGTCGGCGAGAAGACTGTTGGTGAAGGCCACCGCGTTGTTGAGGCCGAGGTAGCTGTTGAGTGCCGCGCTGCCGTTGGCGTCGTAGGCGGCGGCGAGCGTGCTGGTGGCGCTGGCGGCATTGCTGCCACGATTGCCGCCGGCACCGTCGTTCTTCCGGGTCGCGATGTTCGAACCGGCCTTGCCGCCCACGCCACCGCCGCCGCCGATCGACTGCGCGACGATGCCATTGGCATCCGCACCGAAGGTCACGATGGTGGCGGTAGCATCGTTGTGCACCGACACGCCGTCCACTTCGTTGCCGTTGCCATCGATATGGTAGGTGTTGCCCCCTTTGCCGCCGTTGGCCCCCATCGTCACGGTGGCCACGTATGCGCCTTTTGCAGAGCCGGCCGCACCGCCACCGGCCCCACCGCCGCCGCCGATGGACTGCGCGCCGATACCGAACGCACCATCGCCGAGGGTGATGATCGAACCGCCGATGTTGTTGGCGGTGGCGCCGTAACCGTCGCCGCCCGCACCACCCGTGCCGCCCATCGTCAGCGTGGTGGATATCTTGGTTTCGCCGCCATCGGCGGACGCCTGGCCATCGCCCGTGCCGCCGGCACCGCCGCCGCCACCGACCGACTGCACGAGCATGCCCGCAGCAGACTCGCCGGTGGTCAGCACCAGGCCAGTGTTGGTGCCGGTGGCCGCACCGCCGTCGCCAGCCGTTCCGCCCTTGCCACCCAGCGCCATCGAGGCACTGATATCGAACTCGCCGCCGGTGGCCGTCGAGGCCGACGACGAGTCGCCGCCTGCACCGCCGCCGCCGCCGATCGATTGGGCCAGCATGCCCACCGCCCCCTGCCCACCGGTGGTGATGAGCCCGGTGTTGGTGGCGGTCAGCAGGCCGCCGCTGCCGGCCTGGCCACCGGAGCCGCCGAGCGACGCACTCAGCGAGATGCTGACATCCTCGGCCGCGTAGACCTGCGATTTGGCCGTGGATGCACCGCCGGCACCACCGCCACCGCCGATCGACTGGGCGAGGATGCCGTAACTGTCCGAGCCGTCGGTACTTACGCGCCCATCGTTCTCCGCAAGGGTGCCGGTGCAGTTGGCAGCGCATGCGTCGCCGCCGGCACCGCCGCTGCCGCCGACCGCCATCGACGCACCGAATCCGGCGGACCTGGATTTGCTGTACGCCGAGCCACCCTGGCCACCGCCGCCGCCAATCGACTGTGCCAGCAGGCCCGGCGAATGCATGCCGTGGGTGAGGACGGTGCTGCCCTTCTGGCTGGTCAGCGACGCACTGTAGCCATCACCACCACCACCGGCCGAACCGCCGACCACGTACTGCAGGCCAACGCTGTCACCGCTGGCATCGCCGCCCTTGCCGCCGCCGCCACCGATCGACTGCGCGGCCAGGCCGTCGGAACCGAAGCCGAATGTTTCCGTCTTCGACTGCAGGGTCACGCCCACGGTGTTGCCGTTGACGCCGTTGGCCCCCTCGCCGCCGACCGCAAACACGCCTTTGGAGACGCCGCCGGCACCGCCGCCACCGCCGATCGACTGCGCCAGCACGCCCGGCGATCCTTCGTAGTTCGACGGATCCACATAGAGCCCGGTACGCACGTTGAGACCCGTGCCGGTTACCGACACGGTGCCTGCCGTACCCCCGTTTGATCCCGAGCCGCCGTTGGGACCGATCACATACTGCGACGGTGTGCCGCCGTCGCCGCCATTGCCGCCCAGCGACTGTGCCAGCAGGCCTGGCGCATAGGTGCCGTTGGCCGCGATCTCGCCGCCGGCCCCCGCACTGCCATCGATGGTCACGCTGACGTTGCCTGCATTGCCGCCCGCACCGGCATTGCCGCCCGAACCGCCGGTACTGCTGCCCTGCCCGCCGGCGCCCCCCTGCGACACCACGCGCAGCGCGGCGTCGCTGTTGGCGCCCTCCACCATGATGACGTTCGAGCCTACGGTGACAACGACGTCGCTGCCGTTGCCGGCCAGCCCGCCACTACCGCCCTGCGAACCGTCCACGTCTTCGGCAGTACCGCCATTGCCTCCGTTGCCGCCGACGCTCTGCACCAGTACACCCGTGCTGCCGATGAAACCGTTGTTGGGGTTGTTGGCCGCATTGGCGAAGGTGGCCGTCACGGTGCCGCCGTTGCCACCAATCCCCTGGGTGGCGTCGGCACCCTGGGAGTTGAGGCCGGTACCGTAATCACGGCCGCGCCCACCATTGCCGCCCTGGCTGGAGACCACCACGCTGCGGTTGCGCGAGTTGGTATAGCCGTCGATGGTCGCGCCGATGCTGCCGCCCGCCCCACCGACGCCGGAGATGCCGTCCTCGCCGCTCATGTTTCCCTTGCCGGCCGCGCCGCCTTCACCGCCCAGGGAGATGAGGGTGATGCCGCTGATGCCGTTCACCGTATCCTGCGACATGGCGGTGACCTGCGGACCGATCGAGATGACCAGGTTGCCGCCGCTGTTGCCCAGGCCGCCATTGCCACCGACCTTGTCGAAGCCACCGGCGGTCGCGTCGGATCCCTGTGCGCCCGCACCACCCACACTGACCGCATTGATCGGCGAGGACGCGATCTGCAGGTTGCCCTTGCTGTCGTACTGCGAATAGTCGTACAGCGTGGGATTGCCCGCGACGAGCAGATTGATGTCCGCCGCCACGCCGCCGGGACCACCGGTGTAGCCATTCTTGTCGTCGAAGACCGGGTCCGAGCCCGAGCTGCCGGCCGGGGTGCCCGGCGTGCCAGCGGTGTCGAGATGGCAGGAGATGTGGCCGTTGACGCTGTACAGCTGGCACCCATCGGCGAAGGCCATGCCGGGCGCGCCAACTGCGGACAGCCCGGTGGCCGCAAGCGCATTCACCAGGGCCAGCGACAAGGCGCGGCGATGGGGTTGGGAGAGGCGCGCACCACAGGCGCGCGACAGGCGGGACGACTTCATGATGACGCTCCAGGGAGGGGATGCGCAGAGCCTATGCACTGCGGTGGGGCGCCTCTTGACCTAGGTCATCCCGGCGCACACGGGAACAAACGGAAAGGAAACGGTTCAGCTTTCTGGGACGATGTCCGCGTGGAAGATCCCGCGCATCCAGCCGCAGGCTTCCTGCACCAGCCGCAGGCGCGCGGCGACCTGGCAGTGCCCGTCGGCGCCGGTGCTCGCATCCAGAACCACCAGCGACGTGTGGGGCGACGCCAACTGCGCATGCCACTGCAGCGCCTGGTTCACGAAAATCGGGGAATCGCCGCCACCCACGATCGACAGGAACGGCACCGTCACCTGGCGCGGATCGGCATGCGCATCGCGCCAGCGCGCGAGCAGTTGCTCCGCTGAGCCAACGCCGGCCTTCCAGGCCATCATCCGGCGGCTGCGCAGCGCACTGCTGGTAGGCTGCTGCCCCTGCGCCACGCGTGCCTGATCGGCGCGCGCACTGCGTTCGAACAGCTCACCGGGATGCGGAAACGGCGTGCTCGCGATCACGGTCGCAAAGCGGGCGTCGAACTGGGCCGCGCGGGCGACGAAGTAACCGCCCAGGCTCAGGCCGATGAGTGCGATGCGTCCGGCGCGCGCGTGGAACCGCTCGATCAGCGCATCAACCACCGCAGCGATCGCATGCTCCGGTTCGGTGGACCAGTACAGGCCATCGGCGGCCGTATTGCCCTGTCCGGGCAGGTCGACCAGCGCCACCGAAAAGCCGCGTTCCAGCAGCGCGCGCCCCACCGACAGGAACAGGTCCTCCAGGCTGGTGTCCGCGCCGCCCACCACCAGTACCACCGGCGCGGTGGCGTCGGCATGGCGCAGGAACACGCCGGGCAATGCGTGGCCATCGAACGGCACCTGGAAGAAGGTCGCCGGCAGGCCCAGCTCCTGCATCGCCTGCGCGAAGGTCGCGCGCTGCTGCGCATACAGCGCACTGAAACGCGCACCGCCGGCGTCGGCGAACTGCCACGCCGAACGGAAGCTCGCGAACGCCTTCAGGCGCGCCTCGCCGGCCTCGCGCTGCCAGCCACGCGCCGCCCACGTATCGGCCTGCTGCCGCTGCAGCGCCGCGTAGCCGGCAAACGCGTCGACCCAGCTGTCGGCGTCGCCGTCGACGATCTGCGTGGCCACATGATTGATCTGCCCGATGTCGAGGCCGCCGGTGGGTCCCCAACTGGTGGCCGACATGAAGAACAGGTCCATGTCCGGGTCGTCGAACCGGAACCGGTGCGCCATGCGCTGGTCGGGTCGGGAGGCGGTGGACAGGGCAAGGGGGTCGCGGGACAGCATCGATTCCGGGGTGGTCATGGCTTGCGCTCCTGAGGATTTCGATCAGAATATGAGCACTGCTCATCTTTTGAAACTCGCGTTTCAGGCGGTCCTTCATGTCCACCATTCCCCAGGAAAATCAGTCAGTTGCAAGGCGAAAGCCGCGACAGGCGCGTGCCCAGCACAAGCTGGAACTCATGTTTGAAGCCGCCATGCAGCTGCTGGAGGCAGGCGACCTGGCCTCGCTCACCACCAACGCGGTGGCCGCCCGTGCCGGCGTCAGCATCGGCACGCTCTACCAGTACTTCGACGACAAGCAGGCGCTGCTCGATGCACTCGTGGCGCGCGAGCTGGGGCAGATGTCGGCCAGCGTGCTGGACTCCCTGGCAGGCCCGGCACCGGCCGACACCGGTGAGCGCATCCGTGGCGTGGTAGGTGCGGTGATCGGCGCCTATGGCGGTCGCAGCCGGGTGCATCGGCTGCTCATCGAACACGCAATGAGCCACGCCGTACCCAACCGCCTGTCACCGCTGTACGGCCGCCTGATCGCGTTGCTTACCGCCGGGGAAGTCACCCGTGCCGGCGCCGACGCGCTGACGTTGACGCCCGCGCAGGCGTTCGTGCTGACCTACGCGATGGCCGGCGTGCTGCGCGCGTACGCGGTGGATGACGCACAGATGCCGCGTGAGGACATCGAGGATGCGCTGGTCGCACTGATCACCGGATTCCTGGACGCGCTCAGACCCCGTGCAACAACGCCCCTGCGCCACTCCGGCAGACGCGACGGGAAACGCAGGCGTTGAACGACGCGCAGAGACAGCGACCGGCAACGCTATGGCCCCACCCCGCCACCGCCGCCGGACGTAGCGGCATGGTCTGCGCTTTCCTTGCGAAAGAGCTCGATCACATCCTTTTTCATGCGGCCCAGCATTTCGTTGGCATAGTTGTCCGGATCGAACTGGAACAGCAGTGCCTCGAATGCCTTCGCGGTGCAGCCCTGGCCGGACGCGGTTTTCGCAATCGCATCCGGCGTCCACATCTGCAGGGCATTGACGAGCATGGCCAGCTCGTGGCCGTTCAAGGCGTAGCGGTCGGTGAGCCTGAACGTGTCGCAGGATCCCTTCGCACGCGCACTGCCGTGGCCTGGCGTTGCGATGGCGATCAGCTCTTCGGTGCGATTGTCCTTGAGATCCATCAGGCTCACGGGATCCACGGTGAACTGGATGTCTTCGCGGTCCTCGAACGGATGAAGGTGTGCGTCGTCCAGAAAGTCCAGATCCCGCTTCAGCGCGCTGTTGCAGGTGTAGCAGCTGGGTACCAGGTTGTAGAGCGACACCGCCAGGTAGGGATAGATCGACTTGGCGTAGTAGTGATCCAGCGTGGGTCGGAACACCTTCTCCTCGTCCACATGCAAGGTGAACGCATAGGCCTGCTGGCAATACGGGCAGATGCGGCAGGTCGCTTTCCGGCACAGCGCGTGCGCGTCCCAGCCGGTCGACGGCTTGGTTGCGGGCGTGGTTGAGGGCTTGGTTGCGGCTTTGGTCGTGTGCTTGGTCGTGAAGTGACGGTAGCTGAAGGCGCGTTCGCACTCCTTCATGAAGTCGCACCAGTACTGCCGTGCCGGGTCGTACTGACGATCCGCACCGTCATCCTTATCGGCAATCACCTGCTGGAGCAGTTGCCGATCAGCGGCGCATCGCACCCCCAACCGACCTTCCACCAGACGGACGACACGACGAAGCTGCGTGGGCCTGCCGATGGCGATGGCCTTGCGGTGCTTCAGGATGAAGGCCCGCAGCATGGCAGCGGCCCCCTTTCCGTTCTTTGCCATCCACGCGTCGGTGCGCGCCACGACGTACGTCAGATGGTCGGCTTCCGCCGTCCGCCAGACATCAGAAATGGCGATCAGCATCCGCAGGCTCCCGATGAAGCGCAGTGCGCGTGGCCAGATAGTGACGAAGCATGGGGTCATCGACCAGGTCGACCAGCTCGGCCGGGATCGGCTCGCCGTCGCGCACCTTTCCGAGCAGGTTGCGGATGAACTCGGACGCAAAAGATCCAATCGTTCCCGCCCCCCCGGTGACCCGGACGATGCTCTCCAGCGACGCGCCGAAGGTGCTCGCAGGCGAGTGGTCCACACCATGACTGCGTTTACCGTCAGGATGCTTCGTCGTCGCCAGCCGGCGGATGTTCCATCGCGGAAAATCCGACATCAGGATGGCCGAGTGGGTGCTGAGCACTACCTGGATGGAGTTGAATCGGGGTCTTATGTGCTTCACGTACTCGTTGATGAAGTGCACGTAGCGGCGCTGCCATTCGAAGTGAAGGTGCGTATCGCCTTCGTCGATGAGCAGCAACAGGTTCGTCGACTCCTGGCCCGGTACTGCACATACCGCACCGTGGATGAGCGACACCTGTCCCAGCAGTACGGACATCCCTGTGCTGAGGCCTTTGAACTCGATGGCAGCGATGCCGTCCAAGCTCATATGCTGAAGCTCTTTCAACTGGTCTGGAGAAAGTGAGTACGCCCTCTTGTTCAGCCGAGGCGATGCGAGCGCATGAGAGAGATGCCGAAGCGTCCAGACTTTCCGCATCAGCAGATCTTCCAGCCCATCCGTCATCGTAGGACGCCTGGACAGACCGAAGTAAGGAAGAACATCGTGCATCACGTCCTCATAGCGGGCGTCGGCACACGCTGCGGCCAATGCGCGCAGGTGGAGGTCAGCCGCGCTGCCGAAGCGCCCCCTGACATACGCGCGCAAACGCTTGTTCAGCGCGTCATCGAGCGATCTTGCCGTTTCCTCCAATAGAGCAAGGTTATTCCAGCGCTGCGAGCCAGGCGCGCCATCACGCACTTCCCTCAACTCCGATAGGACGTCAACGAGCTGTCGATGCAACTCATGGATTTCCTGCGACTCAGATAATTCAGAGAGTTCAGAGAACTCCAGATCGCTCAGTGCTGCGCGAATCAAACTGATACCACTCATGCCAGGGCCGCGCGCCTTGGCGGTGATCCGCAACTGCGGAGCGAGCTCGACGTCGAACACCTTGGCCAGCAGGTCCATCAGCGCAGTGTCGGTGAACTGGATCTGCGTGGTGACGTCACCGATGAGCGAGGTGATCCTGCTGCTGCGCGGGTGCTGGATCGCCCCCACCTTCGATGGATTGAACGCCACGACGTGATACGCGTCCAGCCGATGGTCGGAGCGCACATAGGAACTGTCGCCCGACGCAATATGGGTGGCCAGTTCGCCCAGCAGCGTCGTCTTGCCAGAACCGTTCTGACCGACGATGAGCGTCATTGCGTCGGCTTCGAAGATGTTGGGCAGCGGCCGTCCGTCCTCCGCCTCGGCCGTGAGCGTAATCCGCTTGTTGCTGCTCTCGAAGGATCTGATCATCGGTGCCACCCATCCGCACGCGGCCGAAGCATCCGCAGCTGAAGGGCTGGTCCCGGCCGGTCTCCGTTCCGGCCGAAGGCAAGATCGGCCGCAGTCGCACTTACTTTAGGGCCCCTGGAGCGGGTTCCGCCGGCAGCTCACGGGCAAGTCGCTCCCGGTTGGCCCGAGTAGAACGAAAAAGGCCCCCATCCAGAAAGATGAGGGCCTTCTTCAACATGATGCGGCGTCAGCAGGACTCAGAACGGAATATCGTCATCCGCGAAGTCGTCCATCGGCGGTGCCGACTGCTGCGGCTGCTGCTGCGGGCGCTGCTGCTGGCCGTAACCACCGCCACCACCGCCGCGCTGACCGCCACCACCGCCACCACCACCGCCGCCGTACTCCTGGCGCGGGGCCTGCTGGCGCTGCGGACGCTCGCCGCCGGCGTAGTTGCCACCGCCGCCGCCGCCACCGCCGCCTTCACCACGGCCGCCCAGCATCTGCATTTCATCGGCGATGATGTCGGTGGAGTACTTCTCCACGCCGTCCTGGCCGGTGTACTTGTCGTAACGCAGGCTGCCTTCGACGTAGACCGAGCTGCCCTTGCGCAGGTATTCACCGGCGATTTCGCCGAGCTTGCCGAAGAACACCACGCGGTGCCATTCGGTACGCTCCTGCTGGTTGCCGTCCTTGTCCTTGCGGACGCTGGTGGTCGCCAGGCTGATGCGGGTGATCGCCATGCCGCCTTGGGTGTACTTCACGTCCGGGTCGTTGCCGAGGTTGCCGACCAGGATGACTTTGTTGATGCCGCGCGCCATAGGGTTGCTCTTCCGTTGTCCGAGGGCAGACCGCAGTCATACCACAGCCCCGGACGGGGTGCGGATGCGCGGGGCCGCCCAAGGGAAAATTGGGGGGTGACAGAATGCCCCATCTTACCATTGCCGCCATGCCCGACCCTGTCGGAATTCCGGCCGGAACCAGCCAGAAACCGCCCAATGGCCTGTGCGGCAAGGGCCGCGGCGGTTCAGGCTGGCGCCGCCGGCCCCCTGCCCTGCCGGGCTGTCCGGCCAGGGCTGGCGGGGGGCCGGGGCAGGCCAGGACCGGTCGCGCATGGCATCATGCAGGTCGTCGTCCCCGCCGTACCCGCAATGACCATCCGAGGCAAAGCCACTTCCCTGGACATCGCCCACCTGGCCGGGGTGTCGCAGCCGACCGTGTCGCGCGCCCTGCGCGGCAGCCCGATGGTCAACCCGGAAACCCGCGAGCGGATTTTGCGCATCGCCCGGGAGCTGAACTACAAGGTCGACAAGAACGCCTCCAGCCTGCGCCTGCGCAATGCCGGCACGCTGGCGCTGCTGTTCTTCGAGGACCCGACCAACGACGACTCGCTGATCAACCCGTTCTTCCACGCCATGCTCGGCTCGATCACCCGCGCCTGCGCGCTGCGCGGCTACGACCTGCTGGTGTCCTTCCAGCAGCTGTCCACCGACTGGCAGGCCGATTACGAAGACAGCAACAAGGCCGACGGGATCATCCTGCTCGGCTACGGCGACTACCACGAGTCGCGTGAGCGCCTGCAGCGGCTGGTGGAGCAAGGCACCCACTTCGTGCGCTGGGGTGCCGCCCTGCCCGACCAGCCCGGGGTGTCGATCGGCAGCGACAACTTCCAGGGCGGTTTCGACATCACCGCCCACCTGCTCGACCAGGGCTGCCGCCGCATCGCCTTCATCGGCCATGCCTCCAGCCACTACCCGGAGTTCGAGGAACGCTATCGCGGCCACGTGGCGGCAATGGCCGCGCGCGGCGTGGCTGCCGAGCCGGCGCTGCAGCACGATGCGATCACCACCGAACAGGACGGCTTCGATGCGTGCCAGGCACTGCTGGCGCGCGGCGACGCGCTGGACGGGATCTTCGCCGCCAGCGACCTGATCGCCATCGGGGCGATGCGCGCCCTGCGCGAGCACGGCCTGCGCGTGCCGCAGGACGTGGCGCTGGCCGGGTTCGACGATATTCCGCTGGCTGCGTCGGTCTCGCCCACGCTCACCACCGTGCAGCAGGACACCAAACAGGCCGGCCAGCTGCTGGTGGAGAAACTGCTGGCGCTGATCAACGGCGAGGCGGTGGACGGCCAGACCATCGCGGTGAAGCAGGTGCTGCGGGAATCCTCGCGGCGCCGTTGAGCTGGCGTGCCGTGGCGCGCTCAGGGCGTCCTGTCGAACACCATCCCCTCGAAGACGATCGCGCGCGGCTGCGCATCGGCCATGCGGAACTCGAGCCACTGGCCGCTGTTGGGCACGAACTCGACCCGGACCTGGTCCGGCTGCGTGCCTGCGCTGGCCACTGCATCCAGCCGGCCCCAGCGCAGCCGCAACGCCTGCGCCCCGGATTCCTCCACGGCCACGGTGCCGAGCAGCGCGTTGGCGTAGGTTCCGGTGTAGCGGGATCGCGCCTGCGACAGCGTCCACGGGCGCGCCTGCACCGATGCACGCTGCCCGGCCATCGCCTGCAGGGCCTGGCCGGTCTGGGCCTGCAGGGCTGCGAAGCGCGCCTGCGTCCTGGCCTCGACATCCGGCTCCCCCAGCAGCGCGCCGTACACATGGTCGGCAATCAACGCGGTCATCCTGGCGCCCAGCACGTCCTCGTTGGTGAGCACCACCAGGCCCAGGTTCCGCCCGGGCATGAAGGACAGGTGCGCGTGGAACCCGGCGAAGCCGCCGAAGTGATGCAGCATCGTCTGGCCCTTGTAGGTCCCGGTGTACCAGCCCCACGCATAGCCGTTGCGCTCGATGTCCTGGTAGCGCGATGACAGCGACACCTGCCGCTGCTGCGAACGCGCGATGACGTCGCGCGGCAGACCGCTCCCGCCCGTGGCGGACAGCTCGGCAATCAGCAGCCGGGCCAGATCGGGGGCGCTGGACACCACCCCGCCGGCGGCCTGCATGGTCGTATCGTCCTTGACCAGATACAGCGGCACATCCGGCTGCGCGCTGGCCAGCGAGTACGGTCGCGCCAGTTGCCATCCCCCGGCGGTGGCGGTGCTGATGCGGGCGCTGGTGTGCCGCATGCCAAGCGGCTGGAACACCGTGCGGGCCAACTGGTCCTGCCACGATGGGCCCGGCATCTGCTCCATCCATACGCTGAGCAGGTTGTAGCCGACGTTGGTGTACGCGAACTGCCCGCGCGGCGCCGCTGGATCGCCCACGGTAGCCGCCACCAGGGCCCGCCGCGACGCGGCATCGTGCACACCGCTGTAGGCCGTCGCCCAGGCCAGGCCGGTGTTGTCCACGCCGGCGGTATGGGTGAGCAGGTCGCGCGCGGTCACCGCGCCGGCATCGAATCCCTGGAAGGCAACGTCGGGGAACATCGACTGCAGTGACATGCCCGTGTCCAGGCGCCCGTCGGCCTCGGCCAACAGCGCGTTCAGCGCGAACATCGGCTTGGTGGCCGAGGCGATGTAGAAGACCGTGGCCGCGCTCACCGGGGTACGCGCGGCGATGTCGGCATAGCCGCTGTACGCCTGGTGGATCACCTGCCCGTCCCTGACCACCACCACCGCGGTGCCGGCGGGCAGGCCGCTCAGCGCCCGTGTCTGCGCGATCAGGCGGTCCAGCCCTGCGAAGTCCGGCGGTGGCGGTGCGGCTGTACCGGCCCGGGCGACGAGGGCGACGGCCAGCGCGGCGGCCGCCACCAGGGCGCGTACTGGGGTGGAAACGGGTACGGCGGGCGATGCGGCAGTCATGCGGTGACGTCTCCGGTGGCAGGGGCATGCGGTTGGGATACGGCCGATGCGACGACGGTTGCAGGCCGCGGCCGGCCGCCCCGGTGGCCGCCCATGACTTACGGCGGATGCAGCGCCGTCCGTTTCCCCGGATAAGTCGATCTTCAACACAGGGAAAGGTGTCCGCCCCAATGCTGCAGATCCGCTCGCTGTCCAAGACCTACGCCAATGGCGTGCACGCGCTCAACGCGGTCACCCTGGATATTCCCCGTGGCATGTTCGGACTGTTGGGGCCCAACGGCGCCGGCAAATCCTCGCTGATGCGCACCCTGTCCACGCTCCAGGAAGCCGACAGCGGCAGCGTAACGCTGGAAATTCCCGGCGAGGCACCCATCGATGTGCTGCGCGACAAGGATGCCGTGCGCCGCCGGCTGGGCTATCTGCCGCAGGATTTCGGGGTGTACCCCAAGGTCAGCGCGCTGGATCTGCTGGAACACTTCGCGGTGCTGAAGGGCATCACCCACAAGGGCCAGCGCCGCGAGGTGGTGGACGGCCTGCTGCAGCAGGTGAACCTGTGGGACGCGCGCAAGCGCAAGCTGGGCACCTACTCCGGTGGCATGCGCCAGCGCTTCGGCATCGCCCAGGCGCTGCTCGGCGATCCGCGCCTGGTGATCGTCGATGAGCCCACCGCTGGCCTGGACCCGGAGGAGCGCAACCGCTTCCTCAACCTGCTGGCGGCCATCGGCGAGAACGTGGCGGTGATCCTGTCCACCCACATCGTGGAGGACGTGACCGACCTGTGCCCGACGATGGCGATCATGAACAAGGGCCAGGTGCTGCTGACCGGCAAGCCCAGCGATGCGATCGATGCCCTGCAGCACCAGGTGTGGCGCAAGCAGGTCGATCCGTCCGCGCTGGCGGGCTACGAGGCCAATCATGTGGTGCTGTCCACGCGCCTGGTCGGGGGCCGGCCGGTGATCCACGTGCACAGTGCCAGCGATCCGGGCGATGGGTTCCAGCCGGTCGCACCCGATCTCGAGGATGTGTATTTCCAGCGACTGCGTCTGCAGTCGCGGGCCGCCTGACCGGAGCGCGCCCATGATCACTGCCTTCTTCCGCTTCGAGCTGCGCGAGCAGCTCCGCTCCCCCCTGCTGTGGCTGCTGTCGGCGCTGTTCGCGGCGCTGGCCTTCGCCGCGGCGTCCTCCGACGCGGTGCAGATCGGCGGGGGCATCGGCAATGTCCACAGCAACGCCCCGACGGTGATCGCCACCTTCATGGGCGTGTTCACCATGCTGGGGATGCTGGTGTCCACGCTGTTCGTGAGCAATGCGCTGCTGCGTGACTTCGAGCTGGGCACCGCCGAGCTGATCTTCGCCAGCCCGATCAAGCGCCGCGACTACCTCACCGGCCGCATCCTGGCCGCGTTGTTCGCCGGACTGCTGTTCTATCTGGTCATCGCGCTGGGCCTATTCCTGGCCCCCTTCATGCCCTGGGTGGACCCGGAGCGGATGGGTGCGGTCTCGCTGCGCGCGTATGCGTGGACCTTCGCCGTCGTCGTCATTCCCAACCTGATCTTCACCACCGCGCTGCTGGCGCTGCTGGCCGCGCTGACCCGTTCGATCCTGTGGGTGTACATCGGCCTGATCGGCTACTTCGTGCTGTATGGCGTGAGCGCGTCGCTGATGCGCGACATCGACAACACCTGGGTCGCCACCCTGTCCGAGCCGCTGGGCATGCGCGCCCTGTCGCGTACGATCCGCTACTGGGCCGCCGAACAGCGCAACACCCAGTTGCCGGAACTGACCGGCTATCTGCTGGCCAACCGCGCCGTCTGGCTGGCCGCTGCGGTGGCGATGTTCGCCGCCACCTTTGCCCTGTTCCGCACTGAACGCAGCGGCAGCGGTCGCCGCCGCTGGGGCCGCAAGGCGCCGCCGCCGGTTGCGTCGGGCGTGCGTCCTGCGGACGTGGTGGTGCCGCGCATCCATCCGACCTTCGGGGTGGCCACGGGGTGGCGCCAGTTCCTGCGCCAGGTCCGCTTCGATACCGCCGGCGTCCTGCGCAGCGTGCCGTTCCTGGTGCTGCTGGTGCTGGGCATGGCCAACTTCATCCCCAACGCGATATCCCAGCAGTCGCTGTACGGCACGCCGATCTACCCGGTCACTGCGGAGATGCTCGGATCGCTGCAGGGCGCCTACAGCTGGCTGCTGGTGATCATCGTGCTGTTCTACGCCGGTGAACTGGTGTGGAAGGAGCGCGGCGCACGGCTCAACGAGGTCAACGACGCCATGCCGGTGCACAACTGGGTGCCGCTGCTGGCCAAGTTCACCGTCCTGGTGGCCGTGATCGTCTGCTTCCAGGCCATCGGTGCGGTGGTATCGATGCTGATCCAGCTGTCGCAGGGCTATACGCGGCTGGAACCGCTGCTGTACCTGCAGACCCTGGCGCTGGACTCGGTGTTCTACGTGCTGATGGGCGGCATGGCGCTGGTGCTGCAGGTGCTGACCAACAACAAGTTCATCGGCTATGCGCTGCTGATCGTGGTGATGATCGGCCAGATCGCGCTGGGGCTGCTGGATTACACCCAGAACCTGTACAACTTCGGCGGCTGGCCGAATGCGCCGTATTCGGACATGAACGGCTTCGGCCACTTCCTGGTCGGACAGCTGGCCTTCCAGAGCTACTGGGCGCTGCTGCTGGCGGCGCTGCTGTGCCTGGCATCGGCCTTCTGGGTGCGTGGCGTCGGCATGGGCCTGCGCCAGCGCCTGGCCCTGGCCGGCCGCCGCCTGCGCGGCCCCGCCGGTGCGGGAGCGGCCGTGGCCCTGCTCGCCTTCGTGACGGTTGGCGGCTGGCTGTACTGGAGCACCAACATCCGCAACCCGTTCATGTCCCCGGACCAGGAACGCGATCTGCAGGTGCGCTACGAGCGCGAGCTGTCCAAGTACCGCAACCTGCCGCAGCCGCGCATCATCGCGGTGGACAACCGGGTCGACCTGCACCCGGAAACGCAGACGGTGACCATCGATGCGGACTGGACGGTGCGTAATACCCACGCCACCCCGATCGCCGATGTGCATGTGGGCATGAGCGATGACCGCCAGCTGGTCGCGGTCGACCTCGGCGGGCAGACCCTGGGCTTCCACGATGTGGATCTGGGCTACCGCATCTACCACCTGGCCACGCCCCTGCAGCCGGGCGAAGAGCGCCGCTTCCGCTTCCGCGTGGAGCAGCGCCCCAAGGGCATCACCGCCGGGCAGGCGCCCACCAACGTGGTGGAGAACGGCAGTTTCTTCAACAGCCAGATGCTGCCGCACTTCGGCTACAACGAGCGCCTGCAGCTCACCGACCGCAACGAGCGCCGCAAGCGCGGGCTGGGCGAACCCACCCGCATGCCCAAGCTGGAAGACGAGGCCGCGCGCGCCAACACCTACATCACCGACGACGCCGACTGGCTGCAGTTCCGCACCACCATCTGCACCGCGCCGGACCAGATCGCGCTGGCGCCGGGTTATCTGCAGGAGGAGACCACGGTGGATGGGCGGCGCTGCTTCCGCTACGCGATGGACCGGCCGATGCTCAACTTCTACGCGTACCTGTCGGCGCGCTGGGAGGTCAAGCGGGGCCGCTACAAGGACATCCCGATCGAGGTCTACTACGACCCGCGCCATGCCTACAACGTGGACCGCATGATCGAGGCGGTGCAGAAGTCGATGGCCTACTACGAGGCCAACTTCACCCCGTACCAGCACCGCCAGGTGCGCATCATCGAGTTCCCGGGCTACCAGAGCTTCGCGCAGTCCTTTGCCAACACCATCCCCTACTCCGAGTCGATCGGCTTCATCGCCGACCTGCGTGACCCGGACGATGTGGACTACGTGTTCTACGTGACCGCCCATGAGATCGCGCACCAATGGTGGGCGCACCAGGTGATCGGGGCCAACGTGCAGGGCGCGACGGTGCTGTCCGAGTCGCTGTCGCAGTACTCGGCCCTGATGGTGATGGAGAAGGAGTACGGTCGCCAGCACATGCGCCAGTTCCTGAAGACCGAGCTGGACCGCTACCTGTCCGGCCGCGGCGGCGAGCGCATCGAGGAACTGCCGCTGGAGCGGGTGGAGAATCAGCAGTACATCCACTACCAGAAGGGTTCGCTGGTGTTCTACCGCCTGCGCGAGGAGATCGGCGAGGAGGCATTGAACCGGGCGCTCAAACGCTTCCTGCAGGACAAGGGCTTCCAGCAGCCGCCGTACACCACCTCGCGCGAGCTGCTGGGCTACATCCGTGCCGAAACCCCGGCCGATCGCCAGCAGCTGGTCACCGACCTGTTCGAGAAGATCAGCTTCTACGACAACCGGTTGCTGTCGGCCACCGCGCGCAAGCGTCCGGATGGACGCTACGACGTCACCCTGGCGCTGCATGCCGAGAAGCGGTACGCCGACGGCACCGGCAAGGAGACCGCCGGGACGATGGACGACTGGATCGAGGTGGGCGTGTTCGCCAACGCGCCGTCGGGCAAGGAACGCGACCAGAAGGTGCTGTACCTGCAGCGCCACCACATCACCGAGGCCACGCCGACCCTGACCGTCACCGTCGACCAGAAGCCCGATGAAGCCGGCTTCGATCCGTACAACAAACTGATCGACCGCGTCAGCAACGACAACCGCCGCAAAGTAACCCCGTAGTGCCGGCCGTTGGCCGGCAACCACGTACACCGCGAACATCCCGTAGTGCCGGCCGCTGGCCGGCAACCACGTACAGCGCGAACGGAGCCGAGAGCAGCCGACCAACGGTCGGCTCTACCGGTGGGTCAGCCGACATCCCGTAGTGCCGGCCGCTGGCCGGCAACCACGTACACCGCGAACGGAACGGAGAGCAGCCGACCAACGGTCGGCTCTACCGGCGGGTCAGCCGACATCCCGTAGTGCCGGCCGCTGGCCGGCAACCACGTACACCGCGAACGGACCGGAGAGCAGCCGACCAACGGTCGGCTCTACCGGCGGGTCAGCCGACATCCCGTAGTGCCGGCCGCCGGCCGGCAACCACGCACACCGCGAACGGAACGGAGAGCAGCCGACCAACGGTCGGCTCTACCGGCGGGTCACCGCCGACATCCCGTAGTGCCGGCCGCTGGCCGGCAACCACGCACACCGCGAACGGAACGGAGGGCAGCCGACCAACGGTCGGCTCTACCGGTGGGTCACGCACACCGGCAACAACCGTAGTGCCGGCCGCCGGCCGGCAATCACGCACACCGCGAACGGAACGGAGAGCAGCCGACCAACGGTCGGCTCTACCTGTGCGTCAGCCGAAATCCTTGAGGATTTCGCCGATGCCACCCGGCGACAGTTCAAAGCCCAGCCGGGTGCCAGGGTTGACGACCACGCCGTAGCCGCCCGGCACGCGGCGCAGTACCTCGATCATCAGCATGCGGATCGTGTGCGGTGCCTGCTGGTTGTGGAACCCCACGCGCGACAGGTCGGTGAACACCGCCACGTGCAGGACGCCCTGCTTGTCGAACAGCAGCGGGTCGAAGCCGCTGCCGTCGGGGGTGACCAGGCTGCCGGTCTGCAGCACCACCTCGGCGGCCACGAAGGCCTTCATGAACAGCCCGATCGGGAGCTGCCCGTCCATCGCGGACGCCAGCAGGGTTTCGATCGGGGTCTGCGGGGGAAGGTCGGTCATGGCAGTGCGGGCGGTGCGGGGGCGCCCATTGTACCTGCCGGCGCCAGCGGGCTTACCGGGCCAGCCGGCGGGTTCTGGCCTGCTGGTCGTCGACCGCCCGCTGCAGCTCGGCCTGCAGCGCCTTCTGGGCGACCGGGGCATCGAGCACGAACACGCGCACGCCATGCGCGGGCACCTCGACCTTCAGCACCCCACCCACGGCAACGCTGCCCTCGCCCAGCGCGTCGCGCCAGGTGCCCGGCTGCAGGTAGCGGCGGACTTCGATGCTGCGCGCGGTGTCGCCCTTGTTGAGCAGCACCAGCGCAGTCTGGGCGACGTCGCCGTGCTGCAGCACACGGTAGAACACCGCTTCGTCGCCCTGCAGACGCTCGTTGACCTGCAGGCCGCGCTGCAGCGCCGGGGTCGCCTGACGCAGGCGGGCGATGCGCTGCAGCGGCGCGAAGATCGGGCTCTGCGGCGCGGCGTCCACCCGTGCCTGACCGAAGTACGCACGGTTGCCGGCATGTTCGGCACGGCTGCGCATGAAGCCGGTTTCCGACCCGTAGTACAGCACCGGGATGCCGCGCGCGGTGAAAAGCCAGTTGTGCGCGTCGATGAAACCGGTGTCGGTGGCATCCAGCCGCGCCATGTCGTGGTTGTCGTAGAAGCTCATCAGCGCGTACGGATTCGCATACGGGCCGCCAACCAGGTGCAGCGGTTCGGCCAGCGCCTGGAAGCCCTTCTGCTCCTTGCCGAACACCGACGACAGCGCGCCACGCAGCGGGAAATCCAGCACGCTGACGTTGGCATTGGCGGGCCAGGTGTGCTCGGCAATCCTGGCGGCGTCGTAGTCGAAGGCCTCGCCGAACATGAACATGCCCGGGTGTTCGGCGCGGATGCGGTTGACGAATTCATGCCACCACGGGTGCGGCAGCCAGCCGATGGTGTCGATACGCAGCGCGTCCACGCCCTGCGCGGTCCACTGCAGGTAGGCGCCCACCAGGTAGTCCATCACGGCCGGGTTGTGCTGGTTGAAGTCGCCCAGCTCGGCCAGGTTGCCGTCGAAGATCGAGCCGTCCTTGCTGTCAACCGGGCCGATGCTGTTGTAGAACGCGTGCAGCGGGTTGTGCGCCGGATCGAGCTGCTGCGGCGGCAGGTTCTGGTGGTCGGCGATGAGGGTGCCGTCCTTGTCGAAAATCTGGCCGAACTGCGGCTGCTTCACCGGCATCGTCCACGCGGGTGAGCCGTGGTTGGCAACGATGTCCAGCACCACTTTCAGGTCGGCGTCGTGCAGGCCGCGGGTGAGCCCGGCAAAGTCCAGGTCCTTGCTGGGCAGGTGCTCATCGACTCTGTAGAAGTTGATGCCCCAGTACCCGTGGTAGCCGGTCTTGCCGCGGTCGGTAAGCGTGCTGGTGCAGCTGATCGGCTTGCTGCCGGTGAAGGCCTCGTCCGGGTTGTCGACGATGGGGGTGATCCACACCGCGCCGAAGCCCAGGTTGCGGATGTACGCCGCGTTGTCGAGCACGCCCCTGAAATCACCGCCCAGGTAGCCGATGTTGCCGTCCACCTTGTCCGGGCACGGCACGGGAATGTCGAAGGTGCGGTGCGTGCCGCCCTGGTCGCGGTGGTCGTTGGACGGATCACCGTTGACGAAGCGGTCGGTCACCACGAAGTACACCGCATCGCTGGCGAACGGTTCCAGCGTGCCCACGTAGTCCGGGCGATTGCCCGCCGCAGCGGCACTGCTCAGCAGAGCCAGCGACAGGCCCAGCGACAAAGGGGAATACGCACGCATCAGACAGCCTCCTGGTGGGCCGGCACCCGCAGTACGCACAGCCCGGCAATGAACAGACTCACCCCGCCCAGCACCAGCACGTGCATCGGCTCGCCGCCGAGCCACACGCGCAGCGTAAAGCCGAGCGCGGCGGCCGCGACCAGCTGCGGAATGACGATGAAGAAATTGAACAGGCCCATGTAGATGCCCATCTTGGCCGCCGGCACGCTGTCGGACAGCAGTGCATAGGGCAGCGACAGGATCGAGGCCCAGGCGAAGCCGACGCCGACCATCGACACCAGCAGCCAGCGTGGATCGTCGATCAGCATCAGCGAAACCAGCCCCAGCCCGCCCAGCCACAGGTTGACCAGGTGGCTCCAGCGCAGGCCCATCCAGCGCACCATCACCGGGATCAGCAGCGCGGCCAGTGCCGCAAAGCCGTTGTAGGCGCCGAACAGCACGCCCACCCAGTTGGCGCCTTCGTTGTAGGCGGCCGTGGCCGGATCGCTGGAACCGAAGTGGGTGCCGGCCACGGCGGCGGTGGTGTAGATCCACATGGCGAACAGCGCGAACCAGGAGAAGAACTGCACCCACGCCAGGCGACGCATGGTGCGCGGCATGGCGCGCAGGTCGTCGACGATGACGGCCAGCATGTGCCGCCCGGGAACCACCCGCGCCACGCCCAGCAGCAGGCCGTAGGCCGCGCACAACCCGGCCAGCACGTAGAGCATCTTGTCGCCGTCGCGCCACGCGATGGCCACCGCCAGCGCGGCGCCGAGCGCGATCCACGCGCCGATCTGGCCCCACGCCGGCGGACCAGTCAACGGCGCGCTCTGCTGCGCGGCAGGCGGTTCGGCGTCGTCGAAGCCGGCCAGTTCCTGCGGCGAATACTCGCGGGTACTGAACACCGTCCACGCGATGGACGCCAGCAGCACCGCCGCGCCGAAGTAGAACGCGTAGCGCACGGTTGGCGGCACTTCACCGGCAGCGGCGGTGTTGGCCACGCCGAAGTGGGCCAGGATGAACGGCAGGAAGCTGGCGATGATGGCACCGACGCCGATGAAGAAGCTCTGCATCGCATAGCCGGTGGGGCGCTGCCGCGGCGAGAGTTTGTCGCCGACGAAGGCGCGGAACGGTTCCATCGAGATGTTGATGGAAGCATCCAGCACCCACAACGTGCCGGCGGCGATCCACAGGGTGGGCGAGTTCGGCATCACCAGCAGGGCCAAGGTGGTGAACACCGCGCCGATCATGAAGTACGGGCGGCGGCGACCCCAGCGCGTCCAGGTGCGGTCGGACAGGTAGCCGATGATGGGCTGCACCAGCAGGCCGGTCAGCGGCGCGGCGATCCACAGCCCGGGCACGGCGTCCATCGGTGCGCCCAGCGTTTCAAAGATGCGGCTGGCGTTGGCATTCTGCAGCGCGAACCCGAACTGGATGCCAAGGAAGCCGAAACACATGTTCCATATCTGCCAGAACGACAGCGTGGGTTTGGCGGTACGGCTCATCGCGCATCCTCCGCGTCACCGGCAATCGGCGCGATCAGCAGAGCGCTGACACTGGCCGTGTTGAGCACGCCATCGCGCCCGCCCTTGCCGCCGTTGTACTGGGCGAAATGTTCCAGCGCGCTCATGTTGAAGCCCTGCTCAAGGCTGAAACGGCACCGCCCCGTGGGCAGCGCGAACTCGGCGGCGGTGGAATCCTGCGGGCCGACGCTGTGCGGCATCGTTACCGTGGCGCGCTGCACCGGCTGGCCGGCGCACTGCACCACCAGCTGCTTCACCGCCGCCGTAACGCCGGTGTTGATCGGGCCATTGCGATTGTCGTAGCGCAGCCGCACGCGTACGCGGGTGGGCGCGGCGGCCGTCCAGGTCCAGGCGGCGGCACCGGCCAGACGCTGCTGCGGTCCCACGCAGGTGGTCGGGCTGTGCAGCGATTCCAGCGCGCCCTCGCGCCGGGTCAGGCTGAGGCAGTGCTGGTGGCCGTCGTCGGCGAGGGTGAAGGGCGATGCGGCGGTGACCTCTCGGCCATCGAGCCAGAGCACGTGGTTGGCCGGGATCGGCATCGACCAGGTGCGGCCGCGCCTGGACGGCGTCGGTGCGGCAGGCGTGGCCGGCGCGTACGCTGCCGCCAGGGCAGTCGCTGCCGGGCCTGGCGCGGTACGGCCAGTGCCCACTGCGGCCGGCTGCGGCTGGGCCATCAGCTGCACGCTGACGGTGTTGCCCTTGCGCACGATCTTCCCGGCGACCAGCAGTTCACCGTCCAGCGTGCGCGGACGGGTGAGGATGTAGCGATGCCGGCCGTCGTCGAGTTCGATGCTGCGGCGCGTGCCGAACAGCTGCGGCACCAGCGCGACCGGCAGCTTCGGCGCCACCGTGCCGTCGGCCTCCACGCCGAACACGCCGTCCAGCACCATCGACAGGTAGCCGGCCACCGACCACAACTGGCGCGGCGAGTTGACCACGGGGCCGCTCAGCGCGCCTTCGTCCACATGCACGGCCAGGCTGCGCATCTCGTAGTTTTCCATGTTCGACCCGGCCAGTGCGCTGCCGCGCATCAGCGACTCGATCTCCAGCCGGATGCGCGCGGCATCGTCCACGCGGCGGGCGGCGCGCAGGGAATACGCGCTGACAAACGGCCACACGGCGCGGTTGTGGTAGATCGGCTGCTGCGCCTCCTGCGGCCACACCACCGGGCTGCCGCCCTCCACCGCCGGGTAGCTGGCCAGCGCGCGGCGCGCACGCCCGGCCGGGAACACATCGGCCAGCACGCCCAGCGAAATGCCCAGCAGGTCGTACTTGGCGTAGGGCACCGGGTGCGCAGCGTCGCCGATGTAACTCATGTACATGCCGGCGTCCTCGCGCCAGAAGCGCGCGTCGATCTGCCGGGCCAGCGCGTCGGCCCAGGCCGCGTACGTCACGGCGCGTTCGTCGCCCACCTCGCGCGCCATCCGCTCGGCCAGGCGCAGCGCCTGGTAGTGCAGCACGTTGGTGGACAGCGCGAAGGAATCGCCGATGAAGCGCACGTCCTCGCGGGTCCAGTCCGGGTAGGTCTGTTCACGCCAGTCCAGGAACGAGGTCTCGCCGCGGTACAACCCGACGTGCGCATCGAACACCATCGCGCGGTCCTGCGCCAGCGTGGCCTGCAGCGCCTCCCAGGTCTGGCTGGCGAACGGCGTGTTGTCGAGCAGGCCGCGCGCGGCCAGGAACCACACCACGCGGTCGCTGCTGATCGGCCAACTGCCGCCGGAGCCGGTGTCCTGGGCCACGAACAGGCCCGGGGTATGTCCGTCGCGGGCGGTGGACAGTTTGAACTGCAGCGACTGCCGGGTGCGGACCGGGTCCAGCCGCGAGAGCGCCAGGTCGGCGGCGAAGCTCACATCGCGCGTCCACACGTAGGGCCAGCGTTCGCCCGTCTGGAAGCAGGCGCACGGCACCGGATTGCCCTGGTTGAAGGCGGGATCGCGGATCGCCTCGACGCGGTCGGCCGCCAGTTCCTGCTGGGCCAGCGCGAACAGCGCATCGAACATCACGCTGCCGGTCTGGCTGCGCATCGGCTGGGCACCGATGGCCACCACCGTTTGCCCGCTGGACAGACGGTAGCCGCCGTCAGCGGTTGCATCGGCACGCGCAGTGCGCCCATCGAAGGTCAGGTCGGCCGCCCCGGCGGTGGACATCATCGCCGCCCCGAGGGCAGCGGTCAGGCAGATCATCTTCAGCATCGAAGCGGCGGACCGGCTTGCGCCCGTCGGCCTCCCTCCCTCTTTGCACGCGTTGTGGTTCCACCGCACCGGCTGCCCGGCACGAGGGTCGCGGCCCCCTCCCAGGGTGCCTGTCCTCATGGTAGACGGCACGCCACGGCGCGTGCCTGCCTGCATACGTATTCATGCCGATGCGGCGCACCGGGCCGCCGGAACACCGGAATCGCGTGGCTATAGTCCAGCCTGGTTCCGGCGACCTTGGGAGGGGACATGCCGACGAAACTGCACTCACCGCGCGGCAGACATGCGCGCTTTTACCGGCTGGGCACCGCCCTGTCGCTGCTGCTGGCCACCGCCGCGGCCTGGGCCGCGCCGGTCACCGTGGCCAGCGTGGAATCGCCCGGCAAGGTGCTGCGCGTGTCGCTGCAGCTCGATGGCGGCATGCCGACCTACCGGGTCGAGCGCCTTGGCGAGACGGTGGTGGCCGAGTCCCGGCTTGGCTTCCAGCTGCGCGACGGGCGGCTGGACCGCGACCTGTCCCTGCTCGGCCAGACCACGCGCAGCGCCGACGGACAATGGGAACAGCCGTGGGGCGAACGCCGCATCGTGCGCGACCACTACAACGAAGTGACCGTGCAGCTGGGCGAACGCAGCGGTGCCCGACGTCGCATCGACCTGGTGTTCCGCGTCTACGACGACGGTCTTGGCTTCCGCTACCGCTTCCCCGAGCAGGCGGGCATGCGCGAGGCGATCATCGACGAGGAACTGACCGAGTTCGTCATCGCCCCCGAATCAACCGCGTGGTGGATACCCGCCGGTGAACCGATCCACTACGAATACCTGTACCAGCGCACCCCGCTGGACCAGGTTCCGCTGGTGCATACGCCGATCACGCTGCGCAGCCGCGATGGGCTGCATGTGGCGATCCACGAAGCAGCGCTGGTGGACTATGCCGGCATGTGGCTGCGCCGTACCGACGGCCAGCGCCTGCGTGCGCAGCTGTCGCCGTCGGCCGAAGGCTGGAAGGTGCGCCGCACCCTGCCCTTCGACACCCCGTGGCGCACCCTGCAGATCAGCGACCGCGCCGGCGGCCTGGTCGAGTCCGACCTGATCCTCAATCTCAACGAACCCAATGTGCTGGGCGACGTGAGCTGGGTGAAGCCGTCCAAGTACCTGGGCGTGTGGTGGTCGATGCACCTGGACCACGAGAGCTGGGCTACCGGCCCCAAGCATGCGGCCACCACCGCCAAGACCCGCCGGGTGATCGACTTCGCCGCCGCGCACGGCTTCCGTGGCGTGCTGGTGGAAGGCTGGAATCCCGGCTGGGACGGCAACTGGGTGGGCAACGGCTACGAGTTCGACTTCACCCGGCCAACCGCCGATTTCGACATCGCGGCGCTGGCCGCCTACGGCGCGAAGAAAGGCGTGCACCTGATCGGCCACCACGAGACCGGCTGCGCGATCGAACACTATGAAGACCAGCTCGGTGCCGCGCTGGATCTGTATGCGCGGCTTGGCGTGGATTCGTTCAAGAGTGGCTACGTCTGCGATGACGGCCAGGTGGACCGGCGCAATCCGGCCGGCGGCCCGCTCTGGCGTGAGTGGCACGACGGCCAGTTCATGGCCCGCCACCATCTGAAGGTGGTGCAGGAAGCGGCAAAGCGGCACATCGCAGTCAACCCGCACGAGCCGATCAAGGACACCGGCTTGCGCCGCACCTATCCCAACTGGATTTCCCGCGAGGGCGCGCGTGGCATGGAGTACAACGCCTGGGGCCAGCCCCCCAATCCGCCCGAACACGAGGTCAACCTGGTGTTCACGCGGATGCTGTCCGGGCCGATGGACTACACCCCCGGCAGCCTCAGCCTGAAGGGGCGAGGCGGCCAGGCCATCCCCAGCACGCTGGCGCGACAACTGGCGCTGTACGTGGCGATCTACAGCCCGATCCAGATGGCCGCCGACCTGCCCGAGCACTATGAACAGCACCGCGAAGCGTTCCGCTTCATCGAGGATGTGGCAGTGGACTGGGACGACAGCCGCGTGCTGAACGGCGAGGTCGGCGACTACGTCACCCTGGTGCGCAAGGACCGCCACAGCCGCGACTGGTATCTGGGCAGCATCACCGACGAGCACGGCCGCGTGCTGCCGGTGTCGCTGGGCTTCCTGGAACCGGGCGTGCGCTACCGCGCCGAGATCTACCGCGATGGCGAGGGCGCCGACTACCGCAGCAACCCGTTCGCGTTCAAGCGCGAAACACGCGAGGTGACCAGCGCCGATATGTTGAACATCGTTCTGGCGCCGGGCGGCGGCCAGGCCATTCGTTTCACGCCGTTGTGATCGACAACCGCTGCACCGCGCATCACGCCTGACCGGTAGGGCCGGCCGCTGGCCGGCACTACCCTTCATGACGCATCTGTAACCGCTTACAGCCGCGGAAATCCCATTGAATACGTATGCAGGGTGATTCCCGCAGCGGACGCGCTGCCTACCATAGCCACGCAGTCAACGGCCACCGCGTCGCGACGCTCCCGGGTCCTCCGGGCAAACACAAATCGATTGGCAACATTGCCTGGGAGGGGAAAATGTTGAACCGCAAGCGCAGCGCGCTGAGTCTCGCGCTGGCCGTCGCCCTGACGCCGTTGATGGCGTCGGCGCAGACCGCCGAACCGGACACCACCACACCGAAGACCGCGACCTCGGCCACCAACCTGGACACCGTGCAGGTCACCGGCATCCGCCGCGGCATCGAGAACGCGATCGCGATCAAGCAGGACGCCACCTCGGTGGTCGAGGCGATCTCGGCCGAAGACATCGGCAAGCTGCCAGACGTGAGCATCGCCGAATCGCTGGGCCGCCTGCCCGGCCTGGCCGCCCAGCGCGTGGCCGGCCGTGCCCAGGTGATCAGCGTGCGCGGTCTGTCACCGGACTTCGCCACCACCCTGCTCAACGGGCGCGAGGTGGTCAGCACCGGCGACAACCGCAGCGTCGAGTTCGATCAGTACCCCTCGGAACTGGTCAACGGCGTAGTGGTCTACAAGACCCCCGATGCGGCACTGGTCGGCCAGGGCCTGTCGGGCACCATCGACATGCAGACCGTGCGCCCGCTGAGCTTCGCCGACCGCGTGATCGCCATCAGCGGCCGCTACCAGAAGAGCTCGCTCGGCAAGGCCGCCAATGTGGATGCCTTCGGCAACCGCTTCAGCGTCAGCTACATCGACCAGTTCATGGACAACACCCTGGGCGTGTCGATCGGCTATGCGCACAGCGACAACCCGATCCAGGAGAACCAGGTCGGCCTGTACGAGCCGTGGACCACCGAGCACACCGACAACGGCAACCGCCCTGGCCTCGCCCCTGGCACGATGTTCTCCGACGGCATCAAGGCGCTGCGCCGTACCGGCAACAACACGCGCGACGGCTACATGGCCACCGTGCAGTTCCGCCCGTCCAATGTGTGGACCAGCACGCTCGATGCATTCCATACCGAAGCCGAGCAGATCGACACCGCCAACCAGTTCGAGCTCAACCTCAGCAACTACAACGGCGGCTATACCCCGGGCCTGCTGATCACCAACCCGCAGGTGAGCGCCGATGGTACCTTCACCGGCGGCACCGCTACCGGCGTGTACCCGCTGGTGCGCGGCATGTACAACAAGCGCAAGGACAAGATCGACGCGTTCGGCTGGAACAACGAGCTGAACTTCGACGGCATCAAGGTCGTTGCCGACGTGAACTACTCCAAGGCCACGCGCGACGAACTGAACCTGGAGAACAACCTGCAGCTCACCCCGATGCCGCAGCTGGATTCGGTGGGCGTGGTGGTCAACCCGAACGGCTTCTCGCAGATCCGCCCGGGCCTGGACTACTCCAACCCCGACACCCTGTTCCTGACCAATACCATCTACGGCTCCGGCTACGGCAAGGTGCCGCAGGTGGAAGACCGGTTGAAGGGTGCGCGCCTGCAGGCCACCTTCGCCATGCCCGAGGCACTGGACTGGTTCTCCGACCTGGACGTTGGCGTGAACTACGCCGACCGCCGCAAGGAAAAAACCCAGGCCGAAGGCAACATCCTGCTCGGCGCGCAGGGCGATGCGAACATCGAACGCGACCTGCAGTACGCGCCGGTCAACCTTGGCTTCGCCGGGCTGGGCTACATTCCCGCCTGGAACGTGCCGGGCGCCGTCTCGCGCTACATGACCTTCAATCCGGTCACTAATCTGGACTACCTGATTCCGAAGTCGTGGGTGGTGCAGGAAAAGACCACCACGGCCTGGCTGCGCGCCAACCTCAACACCGACATCGGTGAGGTGGGCGTGCGCGGCAACATCGGCGTGCAGATGATCCGCACCGACCAGAGCTCGCAGTCGAACTACTTCGACCGCTCGCGCCCGGCCGGCCAGGAAGTGCTGCCGATCGACTCCGGCAAGACCTATACCGACTGGCTGCCGAGCTTGAACCTGGTCTTCATGTTCCCGCACCAGCAGACGCTGCGCTTCGCCGCCGCCAAGCAGGTTGCGCGCCCGCGCGTGGACCAGATGCGCGCCGGCCTGGAATTCGGCGTGGACACGGCCACCGGCAAGCCCGGCGGCAGCGGCGGCAACCCGCTGCTGGATCCGTGGCGCGCCAATGCGATCGATCTGTCGTACGAGAAGTACTTCGGCGAGAAGGCCTACGTGGCCGCCGCGGTCTTCTTCAAGGACCTGAAGAGCTACGTCTACACCCAGTCGGTGGATGACTACGACTTCAGCGACCTGCTGGCCAGCTACGTGATTCCGCCGGGCATGACCGCCCCGCTGCTGACCACCGGCACGTTCTCCGCGCCGCAGAATGGCCAGGGCGGAAAGCTGAAGGGCCTGGAGCTGACCGCCTCGTTCCCGCTGGAGATGCTCTCCGACAGCCTGCGCGGCTTCGGCATCCAGGCGGCGGCGACCTTCAACGACAGCGACATCAAGATCGTCGACCCGGAAAGCGCCTCCAGCGTGGGCAGCGATCCGATCAGCCTGCCGGGCCTGTCCGAGCGCGTTTACAACTTCACGGCGTATTTCGAGCGCAATGGCTTCGAGGCACGCGTCAGCCAGCGCCGTCGCTCGGACTTCATCGGCGAGATCGGCAACTTCAACGGCAACCGCACGCTGCGCTACGTGGTGGGCGAGAACGTGACCGATGCGCAGATCAGCTACACCTTCGCCAACAGCAGCAGCCTGCACGGGCTCACCCTGCTGCTGCAGGGAAGCAACCTGACCAACGAGCCGTACCGCACGTATGCCGGCACCAAGGACAAGCCGCTGGAGTACATCGAGTGGGGCCGTACCTACATGCTGGGCGTGAACTACCGGTTCTGATCCCCGCACAACGACGCTGACGGAAACCCGCTGCCCTGGCAGCGGGTTTTCTGTTTTCAGGGACGCAGGATTTCGGTGCGACACTTTGTAGAGCCGAGCTCTGCTCGGCTATCGCGCGCAGCGCGGGATGTTCGATACCGGCACGAAGGGCAGCCGGGCAGAGCCCGGCTCTACGGGCGGCACGTCAGGATGTTCGATGACGGCATGAAGGGCAGCCGGGCAGAGGGCGGCGCGTCTGGATGTTCGATGACGGCACGAAGGACAGCCGGGCAGAGCCCGGCTCTACGGGCGGCGCGTCGGGATGTTCGATGACGGCATGAAGGGCAGCCGGGCAGAGGGCGGCGCGTCGGGATGTTCGATGACGGCACCAAGGGCAGCCGGGCAGAGCCCGGCTCTACGGGGCGTTGGGGGTTTTGATGTCTGCCGGGCCAAAAAAAAAGGGCGGGGCACGTGGCCCCGCCCTCTCAATACCACCGGAAAAACGTGTCAGTCCCTGCGCGCGCAGTACATCGACTGCGCCGGCAGCGTCAGTTCGCCCGCCGCTGCGGTTCCCACGTCCGGGCCGGGCACGTGCAGTGCCTGCCACTGGCCACCCGGCAGCGCCACGCGCACCGGCTCGGCCGACAGATTGAAGGCCAGCAGCAGCGTCTCGCCCGCATGGCGACGCTCGAACATCAGCACCGGCTCGGCCGTTTCCAGGAACGCGATGTCGCCCACCAGCAGGGTCGGCATGGTCCGGCGCCAGGCCAGGAACTGGCGGAATGCGTTGAGCACCGACCCTGGATCGTGGATCTGCACGGCTACCGCCGCTGCCTGATGCTCGGCCGGAATCGGCAGCCACGGTTGGCCGGTGGTGAAGCCGGCCAGCGGCGCATCGATCCACGGCATCGGCGTGCGGCAGCCGTCGCGGCCCTTGAAGTTCGGCCAGAAGGTGATGCCATACGGGTCCTGCAGCGCCTCGAACGGCACGTCGGCCTCGCCCAGCCCCAGCTCTTCGCCCTGGTACAGGCAGATCGACCCGCGCAGCGAGCACAGCAGCGCCACCAGCAGGCGCGCCAGCCGCGGTTGCGCCGGATGCCCGCCCCACCGGGTCACCGCGCGTTCCACGTCGTGGTTGGAGATCGCCCAGCACGGCCACCCCTCGGTCATGGTCGCTTCCAGCCGCGACACGGTGTCGCGGATGTAGCCGGCGCTGAAGTCCTTCACCAGCAGCTCGAAGCTGTAGCCCATGTGCAGGCGACCGGGCGCGGTGTACTCGGCGGTGGTGGCCAGCGAATCCTCGGCGGAGATTTCGCCCAGGCTCACGGTGCCCGGGTACGCGTCGAGCAGGCCGCGCAGGCGCTCGATGAAGACCAGGTTCTCCGGCTGGGTGTTGTTGTAGTGGTGGTACTGGTACGCGTACGGGTTGTCGGCACTGAAGCCGCGCCCCACCCGCTTCTCCAGCGGCTTGGCCGGGTTGTCGCGCAGCTGCGCGTCATGGAAGCAGAAGTTGATCGAGTCCAGGCGGAACCCGTCCACGCCGCGGTCCAGCCAGAACCGCACGTAATCCAGCGTGGCCTGCTGCACTGCCGGGTTGTGGAAGTCCAGGTCCGGCTGGTCGGCCAGGAAGTTGTGCAGGAAATACTGCTCGCGGCGCGGCTCCCACTGCCAGGCCACGCCACCGAAGATCGACATCCAGTTGTTGGGCGGCGTGCCGTCCTCGCGCGGGTCGGCCCACACGTACCAGTCGGCCTTGGGGTTGGTGCGGTCCTGGCGGCTCTCGCGGAACCAGGCATGCTCGATCGAGGTATGGCTGAACACCTGGTCGATCATCACCTTCAGGCCCAGCGCATGCGCCTTGGCCAGCAGGCGGTCGAAGTCGGCCAGGGTGCCGAACAACGGGTCCACGTCGCGGTGGTCGGCGATGTCGTAGCCGAAGTCGGCCATCGGCGAGGTGAAGAACGGGGAGATCCAGATCGCGTCCACGCCCAGCGCGGCCACGTAGTCCAGCCGCTCGATGATGCCGGGCAGGTCGCCCACCCCGTCGCCGTTGGCATCGAGGAAGCTGCGCGGGTAGATCTGATAGATGACGGCGCCGCGCCACCAGGGAATCTGCAACATGTAAGGGCCCCCTCCGGGCTTCCAGGGCACCCGATCCGGGGGCCAGAACATACCCGCCAAGCTTAGCGGCGGCCCTGCCGGGATGGCGCTGCATGCATACGTATTCACGCCGTCGGCCGCCCCGGGCGGTCTTCGCAGGCGGAAGACGGCCGCAACGCCTATAATTCGCTGTACGCCTGAAAGTCAGACCGCATGACCATCACCGAAGACACCCGCCCCGCGCTGGGCCTGCCCCAGATCCAGTCGCTTGCCGCGCCCGACATGGCCGCCGTCGATGCCCTGATTCGCCGCCGACTGTCTTCGGATGTCGTCCTGATCAACCAGATCGCCGACCACATCATCTCCGCCGGTGGCAAGCGCCTGCGCCCGATGCTGGTCATGCTGGCCGGCCACGCGGTCGGCCAGGCCGGTCCGGAGCACCACCAGCTGGCGGCCATCATCGAGTTCATCCACACCTCGACCCTGCTGCACGACGACGTGGTGGACGAATCCAGCCTGCGCCGTGGCCGCAGCACTGCCAATGCCCTCTGGGGCAATGCGCCGAGCGTGCTGGTGGGCGACTTCCTGTACTCGCGCAGCTTCCAGCTGATGGTGGAACTGGACCGCATGCCGGTCATGCGGATCCTGGCCGACACCACCAACCGCATCGCCGAGGGCGAGGTGCTGCAGCTGCTGCACGTCCACAACCCGGACACCGACGAAGCGGCCTACCTGCGCGTGATCGAGCGCAAGACCGCGGTGCTGTTCGCCGCCGGCACCCGCCTGGGCGCACTGGCCAGCGGCGTCGACGAGGCCACCCAGCAGGCGCTGTACGACTACGGCATGCACCTGGGCTACGCCTTCCAGATCGCCGACGACGTGCTCGATTACTCGGCCAATGCCGATGAGCTGGGCAAGAACCTGGGCGACGACCTCGCCGAAGGCAAGGCGACCCTGCCGCTGATCCATGCGATGGCGCATTCCGATGCGACCACCCGCGAGCGCCTGCGCGAGATCGTGCAGAACGGCGACGCCGAGGCGATGCCGGAGGTGCTGGCCGCCATCCACGCCACCGGCGGGCTCGAGTACAGCCGCCGCCGTGCCGAAGAATATGCCGACGCCGCCGAGCGCGCGCTCGACGGCCTGGCCGACAACGATGCCGTTGCCGCCCTGCGCGGCCTGGCCCGCTACGCGGTACAGCGCTCGCATTGAGGCACGGTGTGCCGACCAAAACGGTCGGCACACCACCCCGCCGGTAGAGCCGACCGCTGGTCGGCTGCACCTACGTCGCGCCGGCCGGTCCTCCCTCAGCGGCGCTCGAAGCGCTCCTCGAAGAACTCATCCAGCGCCTTCCACGCACGCTTGGCGGCGCGCGGGTTGTACAGGCAGCCCGGGGGACTGTTGGCATCGGACTCGGCGAAGCAGTGCACCGCACCGCTGTAGTTGGTGAACTCCCAGTCGACCTTGGCCGCGTTCATCTCCTGCTCGAAGCTGGCGATGTCTTCCTTGGTCACGCCCTTGTCGTCGGCGCCGTTGAGCACCAGCACCGACGGATGCGTGCCACCGGCCTTGGCTGGCAACGGCGACCCCAACCCACCGTGCAGGCTGACCACACCGGCCAACGGGGCGCCTGCGCGCGCCATCTCCAGCACCGTGGTACCACCGAAACAGAAGCCGACCGCACCGATCCGTGCCGCATCCAGCGGTGCCTTGCCCGCCTGCGCCTTGAGCACCTCGATCGCCTTCAACGCGCGTGCGCGCAGCACCGGGCGGTCGTTGCGGAGTTTCGTCGCGACCGGTCCGGCCTCGGCGTCGGTCTTCGGGCGCACACCTTTGCCGTACACATCGGCAACCAGCACCACGTAGTCATCGCCGGCCAGCTGCTTGGCCTTGGCGATCGCCGAGTCGTTGACGCCCTTCCAGTTGGGCACCATCACCAGGCCAGGCCGCGTGTCAGACTCGCTGTCGTCGTAGACCAGCACGCCGCTGAAGGTGGTGCCATCCAGAGTCCACTCCACCGGCTGGGTCTTCATCGCCGCCATCGCCGGCAGCGCCGCCATGCCCAGCAGCATCGCCGCGCCCCACTGCCATCGCCTGTTCATTCGCCTGCTCCTCGGGAAAGAACCCCGACTATACGGTGCCCCCCGCAACGCCCCGTAGAGCCGGGCTCTGCCCGGCTGTGGCGCGATGTGGCGCGCGGGGGATGCGCCTGTAGAGCCGGGCTCCGCCCGGCTATCGCGCGAAGCGCGGGATTGCGGTTTCTGATCGGAGAGCAGCCGGGCAGAGCCCGGCTCTACGAGGGGAGCGGGGAATGCACCTGTAGAGCCGGGCTCTGCCCGGCTGTCGCGCGCAGCGCGGGGGATTGCGGTTTCTGATCGGAGAGCAGCCGGGCAGAGCCCGGCTCTACGAGGGGAGCGGGGATGCGCCTGTAGAGCCGGGCTCTGCCCGGCTATCGCGCGCAGCGCGGGGGTGTGCGGTTTCTGATCGGAGAGCAGCCGGGCAGAGCCCGGCTCTACGAGGGGAGCGGAGATGCGCCTGTAGAGCCGGGCTCTGCCCGGCTATCGCGCGCAGCGCGGGGGTGCGGTTCAGGCGATGCCGATGCCCGGGATCGCGGTGATCTGGTCCGGGTCGAACCCGGCCAGTTCGGCGAAGTGGCGGCCACGGGCGACGTAGTCGCGGTACACGCCATAGCTGGGTGCGCCCGGCGACATCAGTACCACCCCGCCCTGCCCGCCCAGTGCGGCCCGGGCCAGGCGCATCGCCTCGGCCAGGTCGGTGGCCGCGTGCAGGCCGAACCGCCCCTGCGCTGCCAGCGGCTGCAGCAGGTCGTGGATGCGCGGCCCATTGGCCCCCATCGTCACGATCTCCACCGGTGGCACGTCATCGGCCATGTGCTGGACGAAGTCGTGCCAGTCCAGGCCACGATCATGGCCGCCGACCAGCAGCGCGATGCGGCGCCCGGCAAAACATTCCAGCGCCGCCAGGCTCGCATGCGGCGTGGTGCTGATGGAGTCGTTGACGAAGGTGACACCCTCGCGGCTGCCCACGGTCTGCAGCCGGTTGGGCAGCGGCCGGAATGCCTGCACCGACGGCGCCAGCGCCACGGCATCCAGCCCCAGCGCCTCCACGGCGGCCAGCACCGCGCACAGGTTGCCGCGGTTGTGGCGGCCCGGCAGCGGCGTGCTGCTGGTGTCGAACACCGCCTGCCCGGCCCGATGGACCACATCGCCGCGCATGTGCCAGCCCTGCGGCTGGTTGAACCACACCACCTCGCTGTCGGGTAGCGACAACGCAGCCAGGTGCGGATCGGCGGCGTTGAGCACCGCGATGCGCGGCGCAGCCTCGGTGACCAGCCGCAGCTTGTCCTGGATGTAACGCGCTTCGCTGCCGTGCCAGTCCAGATGCTCGGGGAACAGGTTCAGTACCACCGCCACCTGCGGGTGCGCACCGCTGCGCGCCACTTCACCGGTCTGGTAGCTGGACAGCTCCACCGCCCAGTACTGCGGCGCCGGCTGCGGGTCGAGCACTTCCAGCAGTGGCAGGCCGATGTTGCCCACCAGCGCGGTCGGCGCGCCGGAGGCACGCAGCAGATGCGCCAGCAGCGAGGTCGTGGTGCTCTTGCCCTTGGTGCCGGTCACGCACACGGTGTCGCGCACGGTGCCATCGGCATCGGCGTGTTCGGCAAACCACAGCGAGGTGCCGCCGATGAACTGCGTACCACGCGCGGCGGCGGCCTGGGCGGCCTCGCCATACGGGCTGATCCCCGGCGATTTGATCACCAGCTCGAACGCGGCCAGCGCGTCGCCACTGACATCCGAACGCACCTGCAGCGCGCCGTGGGTTTCCTCACGGGCTGCAGCGGCTTCGGCCTCGGGGCAGAACAGGGTCAGCGGCAGCGAGGGCAGCCGCTGCTGCAGCACGCCGAATGCCGCACGGCCTTCGCGCCCCCAGCCCCACAACGCGACCCGCTTGCCCTCAAGCTGCGAAATTCGCACGCAGGCGCTCCCAGATCGCCGCCGGAATCCGATGCTCGCCTTCCAGCACCAGCAGCGGCTCGACGTGCAGCTCGCCTGCGTCCAGGTGCGGCTGGATCTCATGGATGAAACGCTTCACGAGTGCGTCTTCGCTCCATTCCGGTCGTGCGGCCAGGGTTGCCATCGCCGCACGCGACTCGCGGCCTTCGCCGACGCATTCGAACGGCTTGTGGTCCTGGAATTCCAGCAGCGCATCGAAGCCGCCGGCCTGGTCGACATCGTCCAGCAGGTTGCGGCCGAAGATGTTCACCAGGCGCGGCTTGGGCATGAACGGCGCCAGCGCCAGGAACACGAAATGGCACTTCGGGCACACCCCGCACCAGCGGTTGACCGGCCGTTCGCCGAGGATGTGGAAGTTGCGGTTGCAGCTGGAGAAGTGCGCGTCGTAGAAGTCGCTCTTGGCGAACTGACGCGCCACCGCCAGCTCCGACAGCGGCCGCAGCAGCGAGTAATAGTGGAGGTCGGCGGCGATGTGCGCTTCCACATGCTCGCCAAAGGCCTGCTCGAACGCCCAGCCCTTGGACCACTGGTGGTTGACCTCGCCGGTGCCCGGAATCTGGCTGCCATAGCTGGCCGAGCGCTCGTTGGAGAACACCACCTGGTCCACGCCCTGCAGCAGCGCGGCCAGCACCATGATCATCGAGTTCACCGCGGTGACCGGGATATGCCCGTTCCACGCGCCCTGGCGGTTCAGTTCGAACAGCTCCGGGGCCAGCGTGCGGCCGATGTTGAGGATCGGCAGGCCGGTCCGTTCGGCGCAGGCGCGGATCAGCTGCGAACCGCCGATCCACGTCACCGTCTCGGCGATGCCCAGCGTGCGCAGGGCCTCGATGCTGACCAGCGAATCCTTGCCGCCGCCGATGGCGACCAGGGCGTGCTCACGCAGGCCCAGCGCCGGTGCGGCAACCGCCTCGCCCTCCACCGGCAGGCGGAAACGCCCGCGCAGGTTCAGGCCGTTGCGGTAGGCGAACTCGCCCAGACCGTTGAGGTAGACCGTTTCCACCAGCGCGGCGGTGGCCGCGTCGATGGCATAGCTGTCGATGCGTACCTGGTCCGGCACGCCGGCCTTGTAATAGCTGACGCCGGCGATCAGGTGCAGCAGGCGCAGTGCGTGCTGCACGGCGTCGGCGCGGGCGCCGTCGAGCACGAACGGGGCGCCCGGAATGGTCACCGTCTCGATCAGCTCGGGGCCGTCGTCGAAGGCGTAGACCAGCTGCGCCACGCCCGTATCCGCTGCGAAATCGCAGCGGACGAAGCGGAAAACGGCAACCTGGTGTTTATCGAAAGCAGTCATGGTGTATCCGGTTCAGAGGGCGGCAGGCGGCGATCAAGGCACGTCATCGATGACGTCCTCGCGCGGCAGCTCGCGCTGGTTGTAGGTGTTGGCCATGACGTAACCGTAGGCGCCGGCATCGGCGATCAGCATCACATCGTCCGGGGCAGTCGACACCGGCAGGCGGCGGCGCTTGCCGAACACGTCGCTGGACTCGCAGATCGGGCCGACCACGTCGAAGGCGGCCTCCGCGTAGCCCCCGAGCCGGCTGAGGTTGTCGATGTCGTGCCAGGCGTCGTACAGCGCCGGGCGCATCAGAGTGTTCATGCCCGCATCCAGGCCCACGCGACGCACGCCGTCCTTCTCCACCACCTGGGTGGCGCGGGTCAGCAGCACGCCGGATTCGGCCACCAGGTAGCGGCCGGGTTCGATCGCCAGGCGGAACGCCGGGTGCACCGCCTTGACCTCGGCCAGGCCAACCGCCCACGCGTCCAGGTCGAACGGCTCGTCGTCGGCGCTGTACGGAATCGGCAGCCCGCCGCCGATGTCGATCGTTTCGATGCTGCCGATGCGGCGCGCGAAACCGGCCAGTTCATCGCACATCAGGCGCCAGTGCTGGGCGGTTTCCACGCCGCTGCCCAGGTGCGCGTGCAGGCCGACCACGCGGGTGCCCAGCTCGGTGGCCAGGCGCACGAATTCGTCCACGCGCGCGATCGGCAGGCCGAACTTGGAGTCCTTGCCGCCGGTGCGCACCTTGGCGTGGTGGCCTTCGCCACGGCCCAGGTCCACGCGCAGCCACAGCTCGCGGTTGCTGAACAGCTCCGGCCAGCGCTGCAGCGCTTCCACATTGTCCAGGGTGACCGTCACGCCGAGCGCGAAGGCGGCCTCGTACTCGGTACGCGGCGCGAAGCTCGGGGTGAACAGCACGCGACGGGGCGACAGCGCAGGCAGCGTATTGAAGACATGCTTGAGCTCGCCGTGCGACACGCACTCCAGGCCGAAGCCTTCCTGCTCCAGCAGCGTCAGGATGGCCGGGTGCGAGTTGGCCTTGATCGCGTAGTAGCGCTGGTCGATGGCCTTGATCGCGGTCAGCGCGCGCGCACGCGCACGCACCGTGGGCAGGTTGTACACGTAGCGCGGCGTGCCGGCCTGGGCCAGCGTCAGCAGGTGCTCGCGCTGCCCGCGCCACCAGGCGGTTTCGCGCGCGCGGACGGTGCCGGCGATCTCGCGCCAGCGTGGGCCGAACACCTCGCCCTCCTCCACCGGCATCGCGCCGCTGTCGATCAGCTCGGCGTGCAGGATCGGCAGCAGGCCATCGGCGTCGGACTCGTCGATCACGAAGGTCAGGTTGAGGTCGTTGGACGACTGCGAAATCATGTGCACGCGCTCGCGGCCGAACGTGGCCCACACGTCCGACAGCTTGTGCAGCAGCGAGCGCATGCCGCGCCCGACCAGCGTGATCGCCGCGCACGGCACGATCACCTTGACCTTGCAGATCTGCGACAGGTCCGCCGACAGCGCGGCCAGCACGTCGGTGTTGACCAGGTTTTCGGAGGGGTCCAGCGACACGGTGACGTTGGTCTCGGCCGAACCGATCAGGTCCACCGACAACCCGTGCTTCTTGAACAGGCCGAACACATCGGCCAGGAAGCCGACCTGCTGCCACATGCCGATGCCTTCCATCGACACCAGCACGATGCCGTTGCGGCGGCTGATCGCCTTCACGCCCGGCACCGGCGCGGCATTGCCGTCGATGCTGGTGCCCGGCAGTTCGGGGCGTTCGGTATCCAGGATCGCCATCGGCACGCCGGCATCGCGGCACGGCTTGATCGAGCGCGGATGCAGCACCTTGGCGCCGGTGGTGGCGATTTCCTGGGCTTCGTAATAGTCCAGGCGGGTCAGCAGGCGCGCATCGGGCACGTCCTTCGGATTGGCGCTGAACATGCCCGGCACATCGGTCCAGATTTCCACGCGGCTGGCGCCAAGCAGCGCACCGAAGTACGCCGCCGAGGTATCCGAGCCGCCGCGGCCGAGGATGGCGGTACCGCCGTCGGCATGCCGCGAAATGAAGCCCTGGGTGATCAGCATGCGGGTGGGCTGTGCATGGAAGCGCGCGGCCCAGGCAGCATCGGCACGCCACTGGCAGTTCACCGACAGGCGCTGCGACCACTCGCTCTGGTTGGGCTGCGGCGGCAGGGCATCAAGCCACTCGCGCGCATCCATCCAGCCGAAATCCAGGCCGCTGGCGCGCAGGTAGGCCGCGCCCACCGTGGACGACAGCAGCTCGCCCTGGCCCAGCACATCGGCCTGCCAGTCCAGCGGACGCGACGCCGCACGCGGATCGTCGAGCAGCCCGGCCAGCGCGGCCAGGCGCACGTCGAGCGCGCCGGCATCCAGCGACAGTTCGACCAGGAACTCGCGGTGGCGGGCCACCAGCGCGTCCACGCGGGCGCGGCTGTCGGCGGCGCCATCGGCGATCGCGGTCAGTTCGTTGGTCACCCCGGACAGCGCCGAGACCACCACCAGCACGCGCGAGCCGGTTTCTTCCGCACGTTTTTTCGCCAGCTTCCCGATCGTGTCCCAGCGGTGACGACGCGACACGGAGGTGCCGCCGAACTTCAGTACGATCCAATGATCGACAAGGGGGGAAGCTGACATGGAGGTAATGGGGAAGTCGTAGTGAGGGGGATTCGCCCGGCACGCCGGGCCGAACCCCCGATTCTATGCCAAGCCCGGGCCGTGCAGGGCCGGCGTGCGGCAGCCCTGACGCATTCATGCCCGGCCCGGCGCCGTCGGCCCGGCGCAGGTTGGTAAGCTGCCCACCCCTTTGCCCCGGCCCGCCGCCTCGATGACCACCCGCCGTTTCCTGCAGTTGGACGTATTTTCCCCCTATCCCGGTGCCGGCAATCCGCTGGCCGTGGTGCTCGACGCCGAAGGCCTGGACGATGTGGCCATGCAGGCCATCGCCCGCTGGACGCGGCTGCCGGAGACCACCTTCGTGTTCGCCCCGCAGGCGCCGGGCGCCAGCTACGGCATCCGCATGTTCAGCCCGCAGAAGGAAGTGCCGTTCGCCGGCCACCCCAGCGTGGGCACCGCGCACGCCGTGCTCGAGGCCGGCCTGGCCGCGCCGGTGGACGGCGTGCTGGTGCAGGACGGCATCGCCGGCGCCTTGCCGCTGCGCGTGGACGGCAGCGGCGCCCAGCGCACCATCGCCATCCGCACACCGCGCGCGCAGGTGGCCGAAGTGACCGTGGCAGACGACCCGCGCCTGCGGACCGCGCTGGCCGGTTGGGCGCTGGGCGCACTGCCGCCGGCCCGCATGGACGGCGGGCGCAGCTGGTGGGTGGTGGAACTGGCCGACGAAGCGCACCTGCGTGCCCTCGCCCCGGACTGGGACGCGATCGCCGCGCTGGCCGAATCGACCGGCAGCATGGGCGTGTTCGCCTATGCGCGCAGCCAGGATCCGGCGCACGACCTGGCGGTGCGCGCCTTCGTCGGCAACGGACGCCGCTTCGAGGATGCCGCCTCGGGCGCGGCCAACGCGGTGCTCGCGGCGTGGCTGGACAGCCGTGGCGCGCTGCCACGCGACGAACCGCGCTATGTGGTCAGCCAGGGCCGCGAAGTGGGCCACGATGCGCGGCTGAGCCTGCACATTGATGCCGCGGGCGATGTCTGGTCCGGCGGCCAGGTGCAGACCGTCATCCGCGGCACGCTGGACTGGTAATCGCAGGGGCGGCGCGTCAGCGCGCCGCCTCGTATACCGGCGTGCCGCCTACCCAGGTGGCTCGCACCTGCAGGTCGGCCAGCTGCGCCGCCGGCACCTGCAGCGGATCGCGGTCGAACACCACGAAGTCGGCCTGCAGCCCCGGCTGCAGGCGGCCGACGCGATCCTCATCGCGGCCGGCGAACGCCGCATCGGCGGTGAACCCGCGCAGCGCTTCCGCCGCGCTCAACCGCTGGTCCGGCTGCCAGCCGCCCGGCGGCTGGCCGGCACGGTCCTGCCGCGTCACGGCGGCATACAACCCCAACCGCGGATCGACCTGCTCCACCGGGAAGTCCGACCCCAGCGCCAGCGGCACGCCCGCAGCCAGCATGCGCCGCCAGGCGTACGCACCCAGGATGCGCTGCGGTCCCACCCGGTCCTGCGCCCAGCCCATGTCCGACGTCGCATGGGTGGGCTGCATCGAGGCGATCACCTTCAACTGCGCGAACCGCGGAATGTCCTCCAGCGCCACCACCTGGGCATGCTCCACACGCCAGCGGTGATCGCCGCCGCTGCGCTCGCCCAGCACCCGCGCGTAGGTATCGAGCACGATGCGGTTGCCTCGGTCGCCGATCGCGTGCGTGGCCACCTGCACGCCGCAACCATCGGCCTTGCGCGCGGCCGTTTCGAAATCGGCCGGCGACGTCACCAGCAGGCCGCGGTTGTGCGGATCATCGCTGTAGTCGGCCAGCAGCGCAGCACCGCGGCTGCCCAGTGCGCCGTCCATGAACAGCTTCACGCCGCGCATCTCCAGGCGTCCGCCGGGATGCCGGTAGGGCCCCTGCGCGCACAGATCGTCCAGTGCCTCGCCATTGCCGTCGGCATAGGCGTCGATGCGCAACGGCAGGCGACCGGCGTCGGCGAAGCGGCGCATCAGCGCCAGGTCTTCGCGCGAGACGCCCATGTCGTGCACGCCGGTGAGTCCCTGGCGTACCGCCGCATCCAGCGCGCGCGACAGCATCTGCTCGCGCGCGGCGGTGCTGGGCGCGGGAATCGCGGCCCGCATCAGCCCCATCGCCTCATCGACAAACACACCGGTCGGGCGGCCTGCCGCATCGCGCTCGATGCGCCCGCCCGCCGGCTGCCAGCGCCCCTGCAGCGCGCGCTGCCCTGGCACTGCCGCCAGCGCACGCAGCGCCGCGCTGTTGCCCCAGCCGGCGTGGCCATCCACGCGACCCAGCCACACCGGTCGGTCCGGGAACGCAGCATCCAGGTCGGCGGCGGTGGGGAAACGGGCATCGGCCCACCGGTTCTGGTCCCAGCCGTTGCCCAGCAGCCAACCGTCCGGATTGTCCGCGGCGAAACGCTGCAGCCGCGCAACGACGTCCGCACGGCTGCCCGCACCGGTCAGGTCGGCCTGCATCAGCGTCTGCCCGAGGTACATCAGGTGCGCGTGCGCGTCGATCAGCCCCGGCACCACCGTGACGTCGCCCAGGTCGGTAAGCGGCGCCAGCGGATACAGCGTCAACAGCGCCTGGCGATCGCCAACCGCCAGCACCCGCCCATCGGCCGTATCCCAGGCCAGCGCGGTGGCCACCGGCGTATCCGCCGCGCCGGTGCGGATGGTGGCGGCCGTGATCAGCCGGACATCGGCCTGCGCCGGGGTGGCGCAGAGACAGGACAGCAGGACAGCCAGAAGGCGATGGCGCACGCGAAGCTCCCGCAGAAAGAAACAGGGGCGACTATGCCGCCCCTGTGGAGATCGCTCAATCCGCGCTGCGGCATGGCTCAACCGGCCAGTTCGGCCTCCAGCGTGATCGGCACCGCGCTGAGCGCCTTGGACACCGGACAGTTCTGCTTGGCGTCGTCGGCGATGGCACGGAACTGCGCCGCATCGATCTTCGGCACCACCGCCTTGACCTTCAAGGTGATCTGCGACAACTGCGGGCCGCCTTCCATCGACAGATCGACCTTGGCCTCGGTATCCAGCGACGTCGGCACGAACCCGGCCTCGGTCAGCTTGGCCGACAGCGCCATCGTGAAGCAGCCGGCGTGCGCGGCGGCGATCAGTTCCTCCGGATTGGTGCCCTTCTCGTCGCCGAAGCGGCTGCTGAAGGCGTAGCGGGTGTGGTCCATGAGCCCACTCTGCGGGGTGCTCAATTGTCCCTTGCCTGTCTTGAGGTCACCTTCCCAGTGCGCGGTAGCGTGTCGCGAAATGCCCATCGTGAGTCTCCTTCGGGATGAATGGCAGGACCAGCCTAGACCGGGGGGCGTTAGCGTGGCGTCGGGTCGGAGGTGGCGCGGCCCACGGCGCACCCCGGCGGACCGCACGCGCCGCGTTTTCAACGCGCGGAGGCTGTTTTCAAGGGATTTTCCACATGCACACACTGCGCCAACCGCCAGCATCGGCAAGCCGGGGGTACGCACAGCCCCGTGTTTTCAGGGCATGTGCTGATGCACTGCGGTAACCGGAACGGCGAAAAACGCGATTTTTATGCATCTGCCTATTGGCGGCGCCCCCGTGTTGCCCTACATTTCGCTTGCCGACGGGGTTCGGCGCGACCACACCACCAACCGTTCACGAGAACAGGACACCATGGCAAAGACCGCTAAAAAGGCTGCCCCGAAGAAGGCAGTGAAGAAAGTCGCTACGAAGGCAGCCGCGAAGCCGGCCGCTCCCAAGCCGATCAAGGAAGTGCTGAGCAAGTCTGGTCTGGTTGCACACATCGTCGAAGCGTCCGGCGTCGTCGCCAAGGACGTGCGCGCTGTGCTGGCCTCGCTGGAAGGTGCCGTGGCCGCTTCGGTCCACAAGAAGGGCGCAGGCAGCTTCACCCTGCCGGGCCTGCTGAAGATCACCACCGTCAACGTGCCGGCCAAGCCGAAGCGCAAGGGCATCAACCCGTTCACCAAGGAAGAGCAGTGGTTCGCCGCCAAGCCGGCCTCCACCAAGCTGAAGGTGCGTCCGCTCAAGAAGCTCAAGGACGCTGCGCTGTAATCAGCGCGCTTCCTGCAGCACCCGGACGGGACGGCCACGGCCGTCCCGTCTTTTTTCTGGGCGCCGGCGCTCGCCCGCCAACCGCGCCCGCCTTCAGCGCAACACAGCGTTGCCGTAGCGTCCGGGCATGCCTGCAATGCGCGCAAACCCTGCGCCGGCGGCGCTGCACGGCGCACCGCCTGCCGCTGGAACGCACAAGGTGGAACACTGCGTGCGACCGCCCCTGTCGCCGATCCCGGGCGCGCGCCCTATGGTGGGCCTGTCCCCACCGTGCAGGCAGCCATGTCTACCTCCTCCCAGCGTTACCGCATTACCGTTACCCCGATCGAAAAAGACGGGTTGCAGTGCAGTGGACGCTGCACCATCGAGCTGGAGCACCGGGCGCAACGCGACTGGATGCGCCTGCTGGAAGTGGCCAAGCGCCATACCGGACTGAGCGGCGATGAGCGCGCCGCAGCCATCGTGGCCACCCAGCTGCTGCGCGACCTGGCCCAGCGCCACGCCGCCGAGCCGACGCACGCCCTGACCGTGCTGCAGCCGCAGCTGGACGAGGTGCTTGGCGCGCTGGACGCCATCCAGGGCGCACCCTGACCGACGCCGCCGGCTACACTCGCCCCATTCCCGGGGAGGGGTGCCGATGCGTTTTGCCAGTGTTCTGCTGCCGCTGCTCCTGATCGCCGGGTGCTCGTGCCAGCGCCAAGGCGATGCGGATGCGGTCGCCGACGTGGCGGCTGCCATGCCGCCAGGTGCCCGTGCCACGACCGCCCCGGCGACGGCTGCCGATACGGCGGCGGCCACGCCACCCGCGCCGCCCCCCAGCGCGGTGGCAGCCGGCGCGACCGACGAACCGGCCACCGTGCGCAACTACATCGGTGTGCTGCTGCGCGGGGACCGCGCCGCTGCTGCGGCGTACTGGCGCGGCGGCACCACCAGTACGCAGCCTGACGACGCCCCGCTTCACCATCTCACCGACGTGGTGTCGCTGCGGGTGGATACCGATACCCCGATCGCCCGCGACACGGCACACCCCTCGCGCCTGCGCGAGGTCCCGGTGCGCATCCGTGTACTCACCCGGCAGGGCACGCTGCACTACCACGGCTGGTATCGCCTGGCGCCCCGCGCCGACGGCAGCGGCTGGGAACTCAGCGGCGCGTCGCTGCAACCGACCCTGGACTGACCCGCAGCCCGGCGCGAACGCGTCAAAGCTGGATTCAGGCGAAGGCGCTATCGTTGGCGTCTCATTCCCCACGGCCTGCCGTCATGAACGTTCGCCCGATGTTGTCCCGCCTCGCCGCCTGCGCCGTTCTGCTGGCCGCCGCCATCGGCGCGCAGGCCGCGCCCACCGTGTCGGGCCGCCAGTTGTCAGTCGGTGCCGCCGATGTGCAGCAGTATCTGGATGGCAGCTTCCCGCGCACCCAGGATGCGCTGGGCGGCCTGATCGCGATGACCATGAGCCATCCGCAGCTCGCGCTGCCGCAGGGCAACCGCCTCGACCTCGGCTTCGACGTGGCCCTGGGCACCGCCGGCAGCGCGCCGGCGCCCTTGGGCAAGGTCAAGCTCAGCAGTGGCCTGCGCTACGACGCACAGACCCAGGGTTTCCACCTGGATCAACCCACCGTGGACGACTTCACCCCGGCCAACAACGGCGGCAAGCTCGACTCGCGTACCCGCGGCCTGCTCAACGCCTGGCTGACCGACTACGCGCGCCGCGAGCCGATCTACAAGATCGACCCCAGCGTGGCCGCCGTGCTCGGCGCATTGCAGGTGCAGTCGGCACAGGTGGAAAACGGCAAGCTGGTGGTCACCTTCAACCAGGACCTGGGCAAGCTGGTTCCGGCCGGCGTTCTCGGCCGCTGACCGCACGGTAGGCACCGACCGTTGGTCGGTGCACCCCTGCCCCCCCTACGCCGCCAATGCCTTGGCCACCGCATCGGCAAACGCCGGAATGTCGCCCGGCTTGCGGCTGGTGATGACATGCCCGTCCACCACCACCTCGGCGTCGGTCCATTCGGCGCCGGCATTGCCCAGGTCGGTCTTCAGCGACGGCCACGAGGTCAGGCGGTGGCCGCTGGCCAGGCCGGATTCGATCAGCAGCCACGGGCCGTGGCAGATCGCCGCCACCGGCTTGCCGGCCGCGCCGAAGGCCTTGATGAACGCAATCGCCTGCGCGTCGATGCGCAGCTTGTCCGGGTTGATCACCCCGCCGGGCAGCACCAGCGCGTCGTAGTCGTCGGCCGTTGCGCCCTGCAGCGGCTGGTCCACGGTCACGCTGTCGCCCCAGTCCTTGTCTTTCCAGCCCCGGATCTGCGCGCCGTCACCCGGCGCCACCACCTTGACCGTGGCGCCCCAGGATTCGAGCAGGCGCTTGGGTTCAAGCAGTTCGGACTGCTCGAACCCATCGGTGGCCAGGATCGCGACGTGTTTGCCGTTGAGTGCGTGTGCCATGAAAGGCTCCGTGGATGAAGGAGCCTGCAGTCTGCCGGCACCGCCATTGGGTGCCGGTGACCGCGATGTGCACGGGGCGTTGGCTCAGCGCTTGGGCTGCAGCATGGTCCCGGTGCACTTCTTCGCACCGCAGCGGCATTCCCAGATCTTCTTCAGGCGCGCGGTGTGGCGCTCGGCCAGGACGATGCCGTAGTTGTAGGTCAGCTCGTCGCCGGGCTGGATGTCCTTGATCGCCTCGATGAACACCTTGTCCTCGCGACGGTTGTCGCCCTCGGCTTCTTCGATCACCGCCTCGCAGTTCGGGTCGCAGCTGTGGTTGAGCCAGCGCGCATCGTTGCCCTTGTAGTTGGCATCGATGACGTAATCGTCGTTGAGGGTGAACAGGAAGGTGTGGCCACTCTCGACGTCACCGGTGTCGTCCGCATCGACATCGGCGTGGCTGCGCAGCAGCCCCTTGTACTGGATCACGCGCTCACCCTTGCTGATCGGCGCCAGCGCGAACACGCCATTGCCATGAATGGTGGACTTGCGCGCTTGGATCTTCTTGGGCATCTGGCTGGCCGTTGCGATGGGAAGCACCGATTCTCGCTTAATCTTTGTGATTGCCAAAGCTACACTGACGCCCGGGCGCCCCCGCGTGCCCCTGTCGGCGTCCTGAACGGGGTGGGTTGGATGCCCGGGGATAAAAGCGTACAATTTCAGTCCGCTTTATGGTTCTGCCCTCCCCATGCTCCGCGTCACCAAGCTCACCGATTACGCCACCGTCGTGCTGACCGTACTTGCCGCCCGCCCGGGCGAGGTGCTCAGCGCGACCGAACTGGCCGAGTTCGCCAGCCTTGAACCGCCGACCGTCAGCAAGCTGCTCAAGCCGCTTGCCCAGGCCGGCCTGGTGGAAGGCCTGCGCGGCGTGCGTGGCGGTTACCGCCTCACCCGGCCCGCCGAGCAGATCTCGCTGTTCGAGATCGTCGAGGCGATGGAGGGGCCGCTGGCCCTGACCGAGTGCAGCCACGACCACAGCCAGTGCGGCCGCGAGCTGCAGTGCGGTGCGCGCAGCAGCTGGCGGCTGATCAACGACGTGGTGGCCGAGGCCCTGCGCGCGGTCAGCCTGGCGCAGATCCTGCCCCCTCTTCCCCTTGTTGACGCCCACCGCCGCGCCATCGCGGCGGACGTCGTCTCCTGATCCACAGGCAGCCCCCATGGCCACCGATACTCTCGATACCGTCGCCGCCGGCGATACCCCCAACCGCGAGATCCACGAGCAGCTCGGCCGCAAGTACGCGGCGGGCTTCATCACGGAGATCGAATCGGACTCGCTGCCGCCTGGCCTGGACGAGGACACCATCCGTGCCCTGTCGGCCAAGAAGGACGAGCCGGAATGGATGACGCAGTGGCGCCTGGACGCCTACCGCCACTTCCTGACCATGCCGATGCCGGACTGGGCCAAGCTGCAGATCGCGGCGATCGACCTGCAGGCGCTGAGCTACTACTCCGCGCCCAAGGGCCCGAAGTACGCCTCGCTGGATGACGTGCCCAAGGAACTGCTGGACACCTACGACAAGCTGGGCGTGCCCCTGCACGAGCGCGCCAAGCTGGCCGGCGTCGCCGTGGACGCGGTGTTCGACTCGGTCTCGGTCGGCACCACCTTCCGCAAGGAGCTGGCCGAGAAGGGCGTGATCTTCTGCTCCATGTCCGAGGCCATCAAGGAACACCCGGAGCTGGTCAAGCAGTACCTGGGCAGCGTGGTGCCGGTGGGCGACAACTACTTCGCCGCGCTGAACTCGGCGGTGTTCTCCGACGGCAGCTTTGTGTTCATCCCCAAGGGCGTGCGCTGCCCGATGGAGCTGAGCACCTACTTCCGCATCAACGCCGGCCACACCGGTCAGTTCGAGCGCACCCTGATCATCTGCGAGGACAAGGCGTACGTGTCCTACCTGGAAGGCTGCACCGCGCCGATGCGCGATGAGAACCAGCTGCACGCCGCGGTGGTCGAGCTGGTGGCGCTGGAAGACGCCGAGATCAAGTATTCCACGGTGCAGAACTGGTACCCGGGCGACGAGAACGGCGTGGGCGGCATCTACAACTTCGTCACCAAGCGTGCCGAATGCCGCGGCGCACGCAGCAAGGTCACCTGGACCCAGGTCGAAACCGGCTCGGCGATCACCTGGAAGTACCCGTCCTGCGTGCTGCTCGGCGACGACTCGGTGGGCGAGTTCCACTCGGTGGCGCTGACCCATCACCGCCAGCAGGCCGATACCGGCACCAAGATGATCCACATCGGCAAGCGCACCAAGAGCAAGATCGTCAGCAAGGGCATCAGCGCCGGCCGCGGCCAGAACACCTACCGGGGTCTGGTCAAGGTGGACCGCAATGCCGACGGCGCGCGCAACTACACCCAGTGCGACTCGCTGCTGATTGGCAAGAAGTGCGGCGCACACACCTTCCCGTACATCGAGGTCAAGAACCCGAGCGCGACGGTGGAGCACGAGGCGACCACCTCCAAGATTTCCGACGACCAGCTGTTCTATTGCCGCGCGCGCGGCATCGACCAGGAGAATGCGGTGTCGATGATCGTCGACGGCTTCTGCAAGCAGGTCTTCCGCGAGCTGCCGATGGAATTCGCGGTGGAAGCCAAGAAGCTGCTGGAAGTCAGCCTGGAAGGCTCGGTCGGATGAAGACCCTGCTCGCTCTCGTCCTGCTGCTGGGTGCCACATGGCCGGCGTTCGCGCAGAGCGCCGACTGCAACCCCGGCGGCAACCAGATGGAACTCAACGCCTGCGCCGCGCAGGAACTGCAGCAGGCCGACGCCGCGCTCAACGCCGTGTATCGCCAGGTGCTGGCCAAACACGCCGGTGAAGCGGTCGCGCTGGAGAAGATCAAAGCCGCCCAGCGGCTGTGGATCCAACTGCGCGACGCCGACCTGGAGGCGCGTTATCCGGTAGGCAAGGACGAGAACCCGCGCGTCCTGTACGGCTCGATGTACCCGATGCTGTATGCCGGCTACAAGGCCGCGCTGACCGAAACCCGCACCACCTACCTGCGCAACGAATTCCTGGAGCGCAGCGAATACGACCTCTGAGTCGCGCTGCACGCCCAACCCCCTATCTGACAAGACGACTATCGCAATGTTGAAGATCGACAACCTGCACGCCCGCATCGGCGACAAGGAAATCCTCAAGGGCCTGTCGCTGGACGTGAAGCCTGGCCAGGTGCACGCCATCATGGGCCCCAACGGCGCCGGCAAGTCCACCCTGGGCAACGTGCTGGCCGGCCGCGACGGCTATGAGGTCAGCGAAGGCAGCGTCCAGTTCGAAGGCACCGACCTGCTCGAACTGGCGCCCGAAGAGCGTGCTGCCGCCGGCCTGTTCCTGGCCTTCCAGTACCCGGTGGAAATCCCCGGCGTGAACAACACCTACTTCCTGCGTGCCGCGCTCAACGCGCAGCGCAAGGCACGTGGCCAGGAAGAACTGGATTCCATGCAGTTCCTCAAGCTGGTGCGCCAGAAGCTGGCCGTGCTGCACCTGAAGGACGAACTGCTGCACCGTGGCGTCAACGAAGGCTTCTCCGGTGGCGAGAAGAAGCGCAACGAGATCTTCCAGCTGGCGGTGCTCGAGCCGAAGCTGGCCATCCTGGACGAAACCGACTCCGGCCTGGACATCGACGCGCTCAAGAGCGTAGCCGACGGCGTCAACGCACTGCGCTCGCCGGACCGCTCGTTCCTGGTCATCACCCACTACCAGCGCCTGCTCGACTACATCAAGCCGGACGTGGTGCACGTGCTGGCCGACGGGAAGATCGTGCAGAGCGGCGGCCCGGAACTGGCGCTGGAACTGGAAGCCCACGGCTACCACTTCCTGAAGGACCGCGTGGTGCCGGAGGCGGCGGTCTGATGAGCGCCCTGCTCGATTCCCTCGCCAGTGGCTTCTGCGGCAGCGACGCCCGTCGCGCCGAGCTGGATGCGGCGCTGCAGGCCGGCCTGCCGGGTCCGCGCACCGAAGCCTGGAAGTACACCTCGCTGCGCCAGCTGGAACGCCGCAGCTTCCGCCCGGCGCCGCTGGCCGCCGGCGACGTCGACCCCGCGCTGCTGGCCGACATCCCGTCGCCGCGCCTGGTGTTCGTCAACGGCCGCCCGTCCGAGGCACTGAGCGACCTGGCGGCCCTGCCGGCCGGCGTGCAGGTGCAGACCCTGTCCTCGGCACTGGCCGGCGGCGAAGACGCGCTGCGCTTCCTCGGCCGCCGTTTCGAGCGCAGCGACGAGATCTTCGCCCGCCTCAACGCCGCCCTCGCCGACGAAGGCGTGCTGGTGCGCGTGGATGACAACGCACAGATCGAGCTGCCGCTGCAGCTGGTGTTCGTCAGCGTGGCCGGCGACACCGACCTGGCCTGGCACCACCGCCACCTGATCGAACTGCGTGCCGGCGCCTCGCTGGGCGTGATCGAGCACCACCTGCATGTGGGCGATGTCGCCCACCTGGGCAACACCCTCGTGCATGTGCACCTGGCGCAGGACGCCGTGCTGGCCCATGCCCGCGTGCAGGCCGATGGCGTGCGCGCCACCACGCTGCTGCGCACCGACGCCGTGCTGGCCCGCAACGCCCAGTACCGCCGCATCGATTTGGAGCTGGGCGCCGCACTGAGCCGCCACGAGCTCAACGTGCGCCTGGAAGGCGACAACGCCCAGCTGACCGCCAACGGCGTGCTGCTAGGCAATGGCCGCCGCCATGTCGATACCCGCCTGGGCATCGACCACATCGCACGTGATACCGCCTCGGAAATGCTGTGGCGTGGCGTGGCCGCCAACCGCAGCCGCGTGGTCTTCCACGGCGGCATCCACATCCGCGAAGGCGCCGATGGCACCGACGCCAACCTGTCCAACAAGAACCTGCTGCTCTCGGCCGATGCCGAGATCGATACCCAGCCCACGCTGGTGATCGACGCCGACGAGGTGAAGGCCGCGCACGGTGCCACCGTGGGCCAGCTCGACGCCAATGCGCTGTTCTACCTGCGCTCGCGCGGCCTGCCCGCCGACCAGGCGCAGCAGCTGCTCAGCGCGGCGTTCTGCCACGAACCGCTCAAGGTGCTCGACGCGCGCCTGACCGAGCAGCTCGCCCGTCACCTGGACCGCGCGCTGGCACAGGCAGGCCTGGCATGAACCTGTCCACGCCGCGCCCGGTCGTGCCCACCGACAGCGCCCCCGACTGGGAGCGCGTGCGCCTGGACTTCCCGCTGCTGATGCGCGAAGTGCACGGCAAGCCGCTGGTGTACTTCGACAACGCCAACACCGGCCAGAAGCCGGTGCAGGTGATCGGCGCGGTGGACGAGTTCTACCGCCGCTACAACGCCAACGTCAGCCGTGCCGTGCACGCGCTGGGCACCGAAGCCACCGATGCCTACGAGGGCGCGCGCACCAAGCTGGCGCGCTTCCTCAACGTGCGCGCCAGCGAGCTCGTGCTTTGCAGCGGCACCACCTTCGCGCTCAACCTGGTGGCCTACTCGTGGGCGCTGCCGCGCCTGAAGGCCGGCGACGTCATCCTGGTCTCGCGCATGGAGCACCACGCCAACATCGTGCCGTGGCAGCTGGTCGCCCAGCGCACCGGCGCGACCATCCGCGTTGCCGAGATCACCCCGGAAGGCGCGCTCGACCTGGACGCCCTGCGCAAGGCCATGACCCCCGAGGTCAAGCTGCTTGCCGTCGCCCACGTCTCCAACGTGCTGGGCACGGTGAATCCGGTCCGCGAGATCTGCCGGGAAGCGCGCAAGCGCGGCATCATCACCGTGGTGGACGGCTCGCAGGCCGTGCCGCACCGCAAGGTCGACATCGCCGCGATCGGCTGCGACTTCTACGCCATCACCGGCCACAAGATGTGCGGCCCCACCGGCACCGGCGCCCTGTGGGCCCGACGCGAGCACCTCGATGCCATGCCCCCGTTCCTGGGTGGCGGCGAGATGATCAAGGAAGTCAGCTTCGAGGGCACCGTGTTCAACGACGCCCCGCACAAGTTCGAGGCCGGCACCCCCAACATCGCCGGCTTCATCGGCCTGGGTGTGGCGGTGGACTACCTGGAAACGCTCGGCCTGGAGCACGTGGAAGCACGCGAGGCCGACCTGCTGGCGCACTTCACCGAAGAGCTGAACAAGATCGACGGCCTGCGCATCTTCGGCACCACGCCGGACAAGGCCGCCGTGGTCTCCTTCCTGATCGACGGCGCACACGCACACGACCTGGCCACCCTGCTCGACCTGGAAGGCGTCGCCGTACGCTCCGGGCAGCACTGCGCACACCCGCTGCTGCAGTATTACGG